>CAYLLI010000311.1:0-1504 GCA_964384295.1 uncultured Chromatiaceae bacterium | reverse complement strand
GCGTGTAAATGGGAGCCTTATCGAGTCTGTCTCTGTAGCCGTCGGTAGAGCGCAGATTCCTCGAGCCGAACGTATCAATCGCGAACCCCGCGATACCCTGATTCGCCAGCGTCATCGCGAGATTAATGCTCCGTCCGCCCCAGGGCCCGCCGGACCCGTGCAGTATGACCATGGCAGGCGCTTTATTGGCGGCAGAGGCTTCAGGTGGCAACACCAGCGTTCCGCCGACAATCTGTTTCTCCGCGTTGCTGCCGCCATTCGCAAAATCGGCGCCGGACTTCGCATTGAACCCGGGAAAGCCGATCAGCCCGAACGGACGATCGTCCCAATTGGTCTCGAAGTACACATTGACCGGCTCAGAAGACTTCGGCCGCAACGAATAGCCACCGTATGCCGCCAACAGCAATATCGAAATGCCGGTTATTAAACGGGCGATTTTCATGTCAGCAAAGATCTCGCAGAAGACACCAACCGCAATAAAAAAAACCTGCCGAAGCAGGTTTTTTATCTCTAGCGTTTCATCGCATCGAAGAAACTGGAGTTGGTTTTGGTATCCATCATCTTGCCGAGCAAGAATTCGGCGGCCGCCAGCTCGTCCATCGGATGCAGCACTTTGCGCAGCACCCAGATCTTCTGCAGCTCATCCGGCTCGATGAGCAGATCCTCTTTACGCGTACCGGAGCGGTTGATGTTGATTGCCGGGAACACACGTTTCTCGGCAATACGGCGATCAAGGTGGATCTCCATGTTACCGGTGCCTTTGAACTCCTCGTAAATCACGTCATCCATCTTGGAGCCGGTATCAACCAGCGCGGTAGCAAGAATCGTCAGGCTGCCGCCCTCTTCAATGTTGCGCGCTGCGCCGAAAAAGCGCTTCGGCCGGTGCAACGCATTCGCATCAACACCACCGGTGAGCACCTTACCGGATGACGGAATCACCGTGTTGTAGGCACGCGCCAGACGCGTAATGGAGTCCAGCAGAATAACCACGTCTTTCTTATGCTCGACCAGACGTTTGGCTTTCTCGATGACCATCTCGGCAACCTGCACATGACGGCTGGCGGGCTCGTCAAAGGTACTCGACACCACCTCACCGCGAACGGTGCGGGCCATCTCGGTCACTTCTTCAGGGCGCTCGTCGATCAACAGAACGATCAGCGTCACGTCCGGGTTGTTAGCAGTAATGGCGGTTGCGATGTTCTGCAACAGCATGGTTTTACCGGCTTTCGGCGGCGACACGATCAAGCCACGCTGCCCCTTACCGATCGGTGCGACCATATCGATAATGCGGGAGGTCAGATCCTCGGTAGAACCCGTGCCCTGCTCCAGACCCAGTCGTTCCGTCGGGAACAGCGGGGTCAGGTTTTCAAACAGCACCTTGTTGCGGGCGCTTTCAGGCTCATCCAGGTTGATCTCGGCAACCTTCAGCAGCGCAAAGTAACGCTCGCCTTCTTTCGGAGGGCGGACCAGACCGCCGACACTGTCACCGGTGCGCAGATTGAAA
>CAYLLI010000310.1:0-1511 GCA_964384295.1 uncultured Chromatiaceae bacterium | reverse complement strand
CTGCGCTCTACCGACGGCTACAGAGACAGACTCGATAAGGCTCCCATTTACACGCAGATGGCCGATGCGTTGAGTGCCCTGAAGGCACTGCAGAGTCATCCCTATATTGATACCGCAAAGATCGGTGTCACCGGCTTTTCCCTCGGTGCCGGCTCTACTATGTACATGATGTTTGAGCCGGTGATCGAAGACGTGCTGGGTGTCGATGGTCCGCGCTTCTCGGCTTATGCGATGTTCTACGGCGGCTGTTCCGCCGATTTTGATGACTTCAGGGTTGAGGGAAGTCCGCTGCTGATCATGATGGGCGAGTTGGACGAGTCGATGTCCGTCGACCGTTGTAGCTGGATGCGTGACAAGCTGGTCGATCTTGGGGTCGACGTGGAGATGGTTGTTTACGAGGGGGCAGGGCATGGCTGGGACCAACCCTATCCCCAGTATTTCAAAGAAGGTGCCTGGGTCACGAAGGATTGCATCATGCGCTGGACGGACACCGGCGAGAACATTGAGGAATCCAGCGGCTATTCGATGGATGAGCCTGTATCGGCGATGCTGGCCCTGCGCCAGTGTGCCGGCCAGTTCGGTTACACGCAGGGTTTTAATCGCAGCGCTTCCGAGCGGTCCTATCAGGACCTGGTGGTTTTTCTTGAACGGGTGTGGGGGCTGACTGCAGCCGCAGCGGCTAACGATTGAGCAGTTGATTCAGCTCGGTGGCGACCGCCGTCGTGTTAATCGGCTGTGAAATGAAGCCGGCGTAGGCACCTGCAGGGTTGATCAAAATGATGTCGGACGAGTGGTCCACCACGTACTTGCCGTCCGCGCGGTCGATTCGCCACGGGGCTTCGATCGCTGTCGTAAGTTTATCCAGTTCGGCAGGTGTGCCGGTAGCAGCATTGAATGAAGCGTCGAAGCTCTCTGCGTATTCTTTAATCGTATCGGTACTATCGCGTTCCGGGTCCACTGATACGAACAACACCTGTGCAGGTTCCTGCAGTTCGTCATAGATCAGTTTGACTTTGCCCATTGCCATCGGACAGACATGCCCGCAATTGGTGAACCCGGTGAACACCAGTGTCCATTGACCCCGAAGGCTCTCCCCGGTAAACGGCTGGCCGTTTTTGTCGGTGAGAGAAAACCGCGGCAATGCGTAGCCTTTTGATAACAGCGTGACTGCTGTCAGTTCGGGCCTTTTTCCTGTGTAGTCAGCACCGAGCCAGACGCCTGTGCCAACGGCGAGGAGTGCGATGAGGCTGATAACGACTTTTTGCATCATTACGACTAGCTGTTGTTCTGTTCCCGCGCAACGGCCCGGTAGCCAATATCGGTGCGGTAGTACATGTCTTGCCAGCTAATCGTATTGACCAGTGTGTAGGCGCTTTGTTGCGCATCTGTGACCGAATCGCCGAGCGCGACCGCGCACAAAACGCGCCCGCCCGCCGTCACAATGGTGCCATCTTTCCCGGCGACGCCGGCATGAAAGATTTTGGTGTTTGACTCGCTGGCCGGATCGGGCA
>CAYLLI010000309.1:0-1533 GCA_964384295.1 uncultured Chromatiaceae bacterium | reverse complement strand
AGCGCAAGGCGCTCATCTGCGCCCGCGGTTTGCCGACAACTGGTTGCCAACAACTTGGGAGCCGCGACTGGAACAACTGGGGTTTCTGATAACTGCAGTGTTTTGCGCTGCTCTATGCGCCTACTCGATTCAGTTGGTGCTGGAGACCTTTGCGCTGGGTGAGCGCTCTCTGCGGCTCGGCTGGCCGGTCGCTTTAATTCAGCTGACTTTGCCGCTGGCTTTCATGGCTTCGGCGATCAGAAACGGCGTGTTTGTTATCTATCCGGAACTCGCAACTCCCAATGAGAAGGGCGCCTGAATGTTAGCCCTGGGGTTTCTGGGTATCGCCTTGCTGCTATTGGTGCTGCGTCAGAGTCTTTTTGTGGTTCTCGCTGGCGTCACGATTCTTGCGTATGTCTCCGTTGGTGAACCCGGCGTTAACTCGCTGTTGCTGGATGCTTGGGATGCTTTGAACCGTGAGGTATTGCTCGCCATTCCGCTCTACATTCTCGCCGGCAACATCATGGCCAAGGGCGCGATGGCCGGTCGGTTGGTAACCCTCATGGAAACGGCAACGGGTCCCGTAAAAGGTGGTCTCGGGCTTGCGGCGGTCCTGTCATGTGCGGCGTTTGCGGCGGTCACAGGTTCGGGCACGGTGACCCTGCTTGCCGTTGGCACCATTATGTATCCTGCGCTGATCAAGGCCGGCTATTCGCAGTCGCTTGCGATTGGCATGTTGTGCGCGGCTGGCACGCTCGGCATTGTGATACCGCCGAGCATTCCGGTCATTCTGTACGGTGTGATGACACAGACCTCGATTGCGGATCTGTTTATCGCCGGAGTCGGGCCTGCATTGGTGCTGACCGGCTTGATGCTGATCTATGTGCGCATTGCTGCACGTGCCCAACCGGTGCGACCGTTTGATGCTCCGGCAGTCCGGACTGCCCTGAAACGGGGTCTGCCGGGCCTGCTCATGCCGGTGCTGATTCTCGGCGGAATCTACAGCGGTTACTTCACGCCAACTGAGTCAGCGGCGGTCGCAGTTGTGTATGCGCTCGCCGTGGAAATGTTGCTTTATCGCGAGATGGATTTGCGGGCGCTCTCGGAGACGATGGCCGAGACGGCAACACTGCTCGGCGCGCTGTTTCCGGTATTGATGATGGCCGTCAGCTTTACCGTGTTCCTGACGTACCAGCAGGTGCCTGAGTTGCTGGTCGGTGCTATCGGTTCGGTCATTACGCATCCGGCCGCATTTTTGGCTGTCACGAATGTCTTTCTGCTGTTGGTCGGCTGTGTCATGGACATCGGTTCTGCCATCCTCGTGCTGTCACCGATTCTGCAGCCGCTCGCTGTGGCAAACGGCGTTGACCCGGTGCATTTCGGGATGATCACTGTGGTGAATCTCGAGATCGGCTATCTGACGCCGCCGCTCGGTATGAACCTGATTGTCGCTATGGGTGCATTTAAAGCCGACTTCTGGACGGTCTGTCGTGCCGCACTACCGTTTGTCGGGCTGATGCTGCTCGGTTTATTCGTTATCGCCTGGGTTCCCCG
>CAYLLI010000308.1:0-1534 GCA_964384295.1 uncultured Chromatiaceae bacterium | reverse complement strand
GCAGAAAAGACCAACCACCCTGCCAGCATAATCCTCGCCGGGAACAGATAGGCCGGCATTCCCCACAGGTAATAAGCGAGATCCGCAAACCAGGCGCCGACCGAGCCAATCTGATTGTGCAACTCACCGCCGTCGCCGGTGTTGCTAAAGCCGGGGTCACGATTGTCGTAAGTGAGCAAAGCCAGCAACATGATCAATGCCAACGCACCCAGCACCCAAAGTGCCGACTCACGCACGCTGCGAACGATCAGCGCAGACGACGGCGACCCACTGCTCGAAGTGCTAACTTTTGTCGTTTTCGCCAACTTACACCCGTTTTAGGAATATTCTATAAGCCAATAAAATATAACAGATTATAAAAACTATTTGCGGGACTTTTCTACGCGATACCGGCGGCACTGCCCAGGCCATCAGGATTCGCCTGCGACTCTTTGCCGGAACCCGGTCTTTACCCTACACTAGCGCGCGTTCAATCCGGGCTGATTATTGCCCGGCAGTGCTTGCCGGCGACTGTCGCAGACCGGGAACAACCGGTTGAAATGGCGTCTCTAAGCCCCCATATCCGTTTTATTCAACAACACAATAACGAAAGGAATTATACATGAGCACCCCGCGGCATTGTCGTTTACTCATCCTTGGTTCAGGCCCGGCCGGCTATTCAGCAGCCGTTTACGCTGCACGCGCTAACCTGAACCCCGTGCTCATTACCGGTCTGGAACAAGGCGGTCAGCTGATGACCACCACAGAAGTAGACAACTGGCCGGGCGATCCGCACGGACTGCAGGGCCCCGGCCTGATGGACCGCATGCGGGAACACGCCGAACGCTTCGAAACCGACATCGTTATTGACCATATCGACAGCGTCGATCTCTCGAGTCGCCCTTTCAAACTCAGCGGTAACGCCGAGTACACCTGCGACGCGCTGATTATTGCGACCGGTGCCACCGCCAAATACCTCGGACTGGAAAGTGAAGAAGCGTACAAAGGCAAAGGCGTGTCTGCCTGCGCCACCTGTGACGGCTTTTTCTACCGCAACAAACCGGTTGCCGTGATCGGCGGGGGCAACACCGCCGTCGAAGAAGCGCTCTACCTGTCCAACATCTGCTCCAAAGTCACACTGGTGCATCGTCGCGACAGTCTGCGCTCTGAAAAAATTATGCAGGATCAGCTGTTCGCCAAAGCCGCGGACGGCGGCAACGTCGAGATCAAGTGGAACGCGACTCTGGACGAAGTCACCGGCGACGATGCCGGCGTTACCGGCATGGTCATCCGCAGCACCGACGACACCGAAAAAACCGAAACTATCGATCTGGACGGAATTTTTGTGGCCATCGGTCATTCTCCGAACACCGGCCTGTTCGACGGTCAACTGGAGATGAATAACGGCTACATCACGATACAATCCGGTCTCAATGGCAATGCAACAGCAACCAGCGTACCCGGCGTTTTCGCTGCCGGTGATGTCGCCGATCAGGTGTATCGACAGGCCATCACATCGGCCGGTGCAGGCTGCATGGCCGCGCTGGATGCGGAG
>CAYLLI010000307.1:0-1562 GCA_964384295.1 uncultured Chromatiaceae bacterium | reverse complement strand
CCATCACGCCGGTTGCACACCCGGCCGGAATGCAGGTCAGCGAACCGGGGAAACCATTGCGCGTGCTGATCGTGACCGATGCGTGGGAACCCCAGGTCAATGGCGTTGTCCGGACGCTTCAGCAGCTCGGCAGCGAGCTTGGCAAGCTCGGACATCAGGTCCGATACGTGACACCGCTGGATTTCAAGACAATCCCCGCCCCTACCTATCCGGAGATCAGACTGGCGCTGTGGCCGTTGCGCTGGATGGCAAAAGCTATCCGCGACTTCGCGCCCTGCGCCATTCACATTGCGACCGAAGGCCCGCTGGGTCTGGCGGCACGCAACTATTGCGTCCGCAAGGGACTGCCGTTCTCAACTTCGTTCCACACCCGATTTCCTGAGTACATCAACGCACGCTTTGGCACGCCGGTCTCCTGGGGCTATCGCTTCCTTCGCTGGTTCCATGGACCAGCGACCACCATGATGGTGGCAACAAAGTCACTGCAGGAGGAAATGGTCGGGCGCCAGTTTCCCTCAACCGCCATCTGGTCACGGGGCGTCGACATTGACGTCTACCGGCCGCGTCCAGAGTTGAAGGAAAGCAACTTCCTCAATCTGCCCAGACCCCTGTGGCTTTATGTCGGCCGCGTCGCCGTCGAAAAGAACATCGAGGCATTTCTGCGGCTTGATCTACCTGGCACTAAGCTGGTCGTCGGCGGCGGCCCACAACTTGAAAGTCTCAGGCAGCGATACACTGAAGCACATTTCGTTGGGCCGAAATTCGGCAACGAACTTGCCGAATTCTATGCTGCAAGCGATTGCTTCGTATTCCCCAGCAAGACCGACACGTTTGGCCTGGTGACGCTGGAAGCGCTGGCTTCGGGCACACCGGTGGCGGCCTACCCGGTACAGGGCCCGAAAGACGTCATCGGCGATGCCCCGGTCGGGTGCCTGCGGGAGGACCTGCGCAGCGCAGCCCTGACGGCAATCAAGATATCGCCCGAACGCGCCCGGGCCTTCGCCATTGAGTATTCCTGGGAAGCCTGCACCAAACAGTTCATCGGCAATCTGGCCATCCAACGCAGTCCGGAACTCGGTGCAAGCCGACCCCGGCTGCTGCGCTGATGCTGCTTCACGACTTTGTCAACGCGTCGGGATCGCATGCCGGTTTCGCTGGCAACCAGGCGCAACCGTGATAGGCTTTGCGCGAAATTCAGATTGCCGACATGGATGTTGCTTTCAGGGAGTCCCAGAATATGACGCATCAAAACAAACGTGCACGCGCGAAAGCCGCTGAGCAGGAAACGCAGTCCTTCCGGTTTTTTATGCTGGTAACCGGCGCTCTCGCCGCCATCGCCCTTCTCTGGGCCGCGTTCTCTTCTGCCGCACTGGCGGAGGAAGCGCCTGCTGCTGAGAGCGGAACCTTTGCCATTGATGAGAGCCATGTCCACGCTGCCTTCCGCGTGAGCCACCTGGGCTTCTCAGACACGATTGGTGGCTTCGATAAGGTCTCTGGCAGCTTCACGATTGATGCTGAAAACCTGTCGGCAAGCACTGTGAGCGTAACCATTGATACAGCCA
>CAYLLI010000306.1:0-1603 GCA_964384295.1 uncultured Chromatiaceae bacterium | reverse complement strand
AGGAGAGCAATTCGTGGAACTCGACTTCTTTATCGCAACGCTGGTCAACCTCGGCATCAATCTGGCTTACACACTGGTGGCGCTGTTCATCGGTGTCATGGCACTGCGCGTTATTGATAAACAACTGATGAAAGAAATCTGTTTTGAAGAAGAGCTGAAAAAAGGCAACGTCGCCGTCGCGATATTTGCCAGCGCGATTCTGATCTTCGTTGCGTTGATCGTGACGTTCGGGTTTGGCACCTAAGCATGTCCTGGGTGCTTCGCTGCGCAATCGGCATGGTGGTGATTGCGCTGCTCATTTCAATTCGCGCTGAACTGGAACAGCAGGACGAAGCGCTGCGCAGCAGCCGCCTGTTTCCGCGGACACTGCCGAAACCGGTGGACAAAAGCCTGCCCGGGTTTCTCGCTGATCACGCCCCCACCGACGGCAGCGTACTGTTGTACCAAACCAACCAGACCATGGAGCGTCAGGATTTAATCAATCGCCTGGGTAGCTACTATCGCAAACCAGGCGTGTTCTTCTGGACCGGCTACGGAAGGTTGCGACGGCCCGGCAACGGCGCCGCAATGCTGACGGCTATGGGGTTCGACAACAAGCAGCACTTCGTCAACAGCTATCTGGAAGGCTATATTCCGTTCAAAACTGACAACTTGTTTGCACCGTTGATGCACCTGGCACGCAAAAAAACCTACATGCGCGATCTGGCCCAGAACGGCGTGAATGACGTCTGGCAAACCAGCCGGCAGGCCTACTACTACACCCGCGGCGACTGCGAAGACCACGCGGTCGCACTCGCCGACTGGCTGATCGAAATGGGCGAAGACGCGCGGGTTGCCGTTGGTCAGGCCGGCGGCGAAGGCCACGCCTGGGTGATCCTGATTAAGGACGACAAAGAGTACATTATGGAAGCCACCAGCAAAGGCGCGGGTGCCCGGCGCTACCCGCTGGCGTCCACACAACCGAGCTACATTCCGCAGTACCAGTTCAACCGCGAAGCATTCTGGAGCTACAAAGGCAAAGCCCCTACCCGCGTCTACCGCAGCCGCGACTGGATTGAGCAAAGCCGGTATCAGCGGGCCGTTTCAAACTAGCGAGGCGCCCCCTCCCAAGGGATGAAACCGATTGGATCCCTTGCCGATTGAAACCGGACGAATGTAACCGGCGAATCCATCAATGAACCGTTCATGAGCTCGTCAATGCATCGCAAGCCACACCTGCCGACAAAAACCTGCGCTCACTGCAACCGCCCGTTTGCCTGGCGGCGCAAGTGGGCAGCGTGCTGGGATGAAGTTCGGTATTGTTCGGAACGCTGCCGCGGCGAGAGAAAGAACAATGCCCGAAGGCCCTGAGATTCGGCTCGCGGCAGACCGCATCGCCAAGGTCTTCGTCGGAGAAAACCTCGCCGACATCACGCTGAACTGGCCGGCGATTAAGCGCAGCCGCAAACGACTGCTCGATGCTTCCATCACCGCTGTCGACACCCACGGTAAAGCCATGCTCACCCGCTTCGACAACGGCCTCACGCTCTACAGCCACAACCAGCTTTACGGTCGTTGGTACGTTACGAAGCGGGACGCGCCGCCAAAAACCAACCGACAACTG
>CAYLLI010000305.1:0-1604 GCA_964384295.1 uncultured Chromatiaceae bacterium | reverse complement strand
GTGCTACAAACCTGATGACCGGACTGTGGGATGCGAAGGTTGATCGTGCTCCTTTGCTGGCACTGACCGGGCAAGTCGATGTGCAGGTGTTCGGACCCGGTGCGTTTCAGGAGATTGATCTGGCGACGGCCTTTGAGCCTGTCGCTGCGTTCAGCCAGACCGTATTGCACACGTCCCGTCATGCAGAGTTGATGACGTTAGCCTGCAAGCATGCGGTGGTCGAACGTGATGTGTCGCATCTGATCTTTCCGGACGATGTGCAGACGCTGCCCGCCGAAGGAGAGGCAGCTTCATCGCCTGAAGGGCGCATGTCGCCGGTTGCTATTCATCCACCCGCCGAGTCTTTGGCTAAGGCGGTTGATCTGATTCGTAGTTCCAAGCGACCCATCATCATTGTCGGTTACGGCGCGCGCGACTCGATGGCGGAGATCACTGCACTGGCAGAAACACTCAATGCGCCGGTGCTCACGACATTTAAGGCAAAAGGCCAGATCAGCGACAGTCATCCGCTGGCTGCCGGCGTTCTCGGTCGCTCCGGCACGCCGGTTGCCAGTTGGTTCATGAACGAATGCGATCTGATTGTGGCGTTGGGTGCGTCGTTCTCGAATCACACCGGCATTACCGACAAGCGCCCGATCATTCAGGTGGATTTTGATCGTATGGCACTGGGGCGATTTCATCCGATTGAAGCGCCGGTCTGGGGCGAGATTGGCGTAACGACAAAACTGCTGCAAGACGAACTGGCAGGCTATGACGACACTGTTGATCAACGTCCGGAAGTGGCCGAGCGCTGGGCTATCTGGCGCCAGGAAAAACAAAAGCGCCTGACCGATCACGGCAAAGGCTTGAGCTCCGCTGCGGTGTTCCAAGCCCTGACTGAAACGGCCCCCGATAATGCGATTATTGCGGTGGATGTTGGCAACAACACCTACTCATTCGGCCGTTACTTTGAGTGCGCCAGCCAGCGCGTACTGATGTCGGGTTACCTAGGCTCGATCGGTTTCTCGTTCTCCGCCGCAATGGGTGCCTGGGCTGCAACGCAGGACAAAGACGAGTTTGCCGGCAGGAAGGTGGTGTCGGTTAGCGGTGATGGTGGCTTCGGTCAGTACATGGGTGAATTCACAACAGCCGTGAAGTACGGCATGGACATCACCCACGTGCTGCTGAATAACTCGGAACTCGGCAAGATCTCGAAAGAACAGCGCAGCGGCGAATGGCCGGTGTGGCAAACGGAGCTTCACAACCCGAACTTTGCGGAGTTTGCCGAAATCTGCGGGGGCAAAGGCATTCGTGTGACTAAAGCCGATGAATTGCAGTCAGCACTGCAGTCAGCTTTAGCGCATGACGGGCCTGCGCTTGTTGAGATAATTACGGATGCGGAGCTGGTGTAGGGGTGAGAGGATTTGGGTCGCTGCGCTCCCCGTCCCGCGCCTTTGGCGCGTGATGAACCTTGATTTCGTTTCCAATCCAACCGCCGCAATTTCCCACAAAAAAACCGACTCCCCCTTACGGGCGAGGAGTCGGTATTTTTTATAAGAAATTGGTCGGGGTGAGAGGATTTGAACCTCCGGCCCCTGCCTCCCGAAGACAGTGCTCTACCAGGC
>CAYLLI010000304.1:0-1611 GCA_964384295.1 uncultured Chromatiaceae bacterium | reverse complement strand
ACCCGCGCCTGCGCGAGCTGGAAAACCTGATGGAAGAATTCGGCATTCCGTCCGGCAAGATCTACCGCACGCCTGAAATGCTGGAAGATGCGCATTTCCGGGCACGTGAGGCCATCGTGACAACCAAGCACCCGGTATTCGGCGAGCTGAAAATGCAGAACGTGGCACCGAAGCTGTCATCCACGCCGGGCTCCATTCGCACCCCTGCCCCCGAACTGGGCGAGAACAACGACGAAATCTACAAGACTGTTCTCAACAAGTCCGAGGAAGAGCTCGCCGGCTTGCAGGAACGCAACATTATCTAGGTGATTAGTCGCTAGCAATACGTGGGGTCGTACCGATGGGTTCGACCCCATTTTTTTAGGATTTAAAGCATGACCACATCAACACTCGGCAAGATTTCCTGCGTCACCGTATCTGCACCTGACCTTGAGGCGATCGAAACGGTCTACACCCGCAACTTTGGCTATAGCGTTGTTGAGCGTTCAGTTGTTTCGAAAGAACAGGCTGAACTCTGGAAAGCACCAAACATGGCCGGTGCGAACATGCTGATTATGAACCCTGCTTCCGGTACCGACTTTGTATTCCGCTTCGTTGAGCGTCCTAAGCAGAACGACTACGTATCGCTGACCGACTGGGGCTGGAATGCTTCTGAGGTGCTTGTTGAGAACGTGGATGAGCTCGATACAAGACTGACTGATGGCGATTTTGAGATTCTCGGCGAGCCGAAGAACCTATCGTTTACCGATGACATCCGTGCAATGCAGTTGCGTGGACCCGCCGAAGAAGTGCTCTACATGACTGAGCTGAAAGCTGCGATTCCCGGCATGGATCTGCCAACAGCAAACAGCTTTGTTGACGGCACCTTCATCGTGATCCTCGGCGGTGGTGACATCAACGCAATGATCGACTTCTATCACGACAAGTTCGGCGTGCCCAAAGCAGACCCAATTGAGTCCCGCGTTACAGGTCTGGCCAAAGCGTTTGGCATGGACATTGAAACCCGCTTCCCGATTGCCGCTCTGGGCATTCAGGATCAAAACATGATCGAAGTGGATGAACTGCCTGCACAGGCTGGCCCGCGTCCAAATCAGAACGGCATGCTGCCCCCGGGCATCGCTATGGTTAGCTTCCGTTGCACCGCGGCTGCCGGTGACGACGCTGCAGCACTCGCAGGCCTGCCTTACTCAGGACGCAAAGCAAGCTGCATGACTGGTGCCGCCGGCGAACTGATCGAACTGTTGCACGATTAATACTTAGCTTGGCATCCGTGTTTGCATAACGAGTCGCTCAGGGTGCGCAGGTATTGTGACCTTAAGCCCGCTCATCCAGCAGGCTTGTTTCTGAGCCCGCTATCCGCTAGTTGCCCTAATCCCTGAGTCAGGTGGTGCAATACGTCCAGTTCCCTATACTAGCGGCGTCTTACCACCCATAGCTTCAAGGCGGTCACATGCTCGGCAATGACGTTGAACTTCTTATCTGGCTTATCGCAACGCTCGCGACCGCAGGCATTGCCGCCGGTCTGCTGGCCGGATTGCTTGGCGTTGGTGGCGGTATCGTCGTCGTGCCGGCGCTGTACTACATATTTACCTACATCGGCATCGACCCGTC
>CAYLLI010000303.1:0-1640 GCA_964384295.1 uncultured Chromatiaceae bacterium | reverse complement strand
ACCGGTGCACTGCCGCCTGTCACGGATTTTAGCCGGATCAGATAGCTGACAAGGTTGAACGTGGTTTTCGAGCTGAGGTCAGCATCATCAATCCAGAACCAGTATCCGCGGTGTTGCACGGCGACAAAGGCGTGACTCGGACGGTCCGGGCCACTGTGGACCCGGAATATTCCATCAAGGAAGGTATTCCAGTCCGGTGTCGAGGACGAAACCGGTCGCGCATTCGTTGTGAAGGCCGAATGCGCGGGAGGCACATCAATATTGTGCGAGAGCAAATACAGCGTGCCCAGAATTGAACGGGTTTGAACCCGCACACCCTGTAGATCGATTTCAGCGAGTAATCTTATCGGCAGGCGGTTATCCTCAGCCGCGATATCAAAACGGGCGGCCATTTCTGGTAGTTCGGCGCGGGCCTCACCAAAGAACAGCAAGGATGCGCTGTCTCCGGTGTGGAGGAGCGTCAAATTCTCGTCACGCTGCAGGTCACGAAGCGCTTCGGTGAACACCCGGAAGGCAGCGTTATCCGGAATAATGTCGGGCGTCGGCCCGGAGGCACGAGGCGAATTGGTCAAATCGCCAAACCGTTCCACGCAACACAGCAGGATGCGTTCAATCGACCAACCCGACCGGGCCAGAAGGTAAAGGTCTGATGTGCCAAGCGGGGTGAGCATCGCCGTTGCGAAAGCGGCATCATCCATGGGTGACATGGAGATCACCGGGCTGCGCGAATAACTGGCGGACCCACCCAAGCCAAAATCATTCAGAACGTCGTTGAAGGGTGACAGGCTGGTCTCGGCAGAAGCACCTGCTGCAAACTCCTGCACCTCGGCAACACTGGTGATCTGCAAAAACTGGGTCGTGTCGCGATAACGCAATCGCACCATGTTGAGCAATAATTGCTCGTCGCTGCTTTGCGACAGGGCGTAGTTGAAATCCGTGGCTGTAGCGGGAGCAGACTGCGATCCGTTTGGTACGGACACACAGGCTGCAAGGCTAAAGGCGAGCAGGATTACGGCTATAAGACGGGTCATGGCGTTCTCTGCGCAGGTTTTCATCGATGGCGCGAAGGCAAGCCCAAGCCCCTGATGAACCTATCCATATACCCGCCGCGCACAAGTCCTGGCGGGTCGATGTGATCGCGTCGCTATCGCGTGGCGCAGGGATGCGGGAAGGAACACTCCGTCCAAGCCCGCACCCGCGCTATCTGGAAAATGGCAAGACTATTCAGGCTTGCGGAACAACAAAGTCATCCGGTCGGTTTCGCCTATTGCCATGGTCTCGGGGTTATCAGTGGTCGTCGGCGGTAACCGCCAGACGAATCCGTCGGCAGGGTCGTTGGGATTGGCATTGATCTCGCTGGTTGCCTCCAGAACGAAACCCGCACGTTCAAAGGCTTCAATCACGTCACTCTGCTTCAGATAGCCATTATCGCCATTGGCGAAATCAGCTTCAGCCTCTTCAGGTGCCCGGTGCTGGACAACGCCGACAATACCGCCCGGTGCAAGCAGATCATAAACCTCGACCAAAGCCGTATCGATCATAGGCTCCTCGAAACGGAAAAGATGATGAAGGGCGCGGAAAAACAGCACCGCATCAGCCTGTCCATTCTCGGCATCAGGAATATTGTCGAGCGTGTAGCC
>CAYLLI010000302.1:0-1650 GCA_964384295.1 uncultured Chromatiaceae bacterium | reverse complement strand
GCAGATCGTCGGATCGGTGAATTATCGCACAAGCGTTCGCTATGTGAACTTTTTGAAGAAATGGGAGACTTCAACGTGATCAACAAAAAAAACACCGCGCCGGGCATTTCGCGCCGGACAGCGCTCAAGGGATTGGCCGCAACCACGGCCCTGGCAGCAACGCCGTTCAGCATCGCGCGGGCACAAAGCGACGTCACGCTTCGCTGGTGGTCGCCGCAAGCGGCGCCGGCCCAGGTCGAAGCTTATGAACTGCAGATCGCCAACTTCGAAGCGGCGACCGGCATTCGCGTTGAGTTCGAAACGACATCGGATGAAGGCTATGCGCCGCAGCTCGCTGCAGCCTTCTCCTCTGGCGAGGTGCCTGACATCGTTACCCACCTGCCATCCTTCGCTGTGCAGTCGTATTATGCCAACGATCTGCTCGTCCCCTTCAATGACGTGATCGAAGCCATCGGTGCAGACGACTATTTCCCCGGCGCCAACAATGTGTACCGCGCTGCTGACGGCAATTATTGCGGGACGGGCATTGGCAACTCGGCTGCCAACATGTTGTGGCTGCGCCGGGACCTGATGGAAGAAGCCGGAATCGACAGCGCACCTGAGACTTGGGATGAGCTGCGGGCTGCCGTTTCGGCCATGCAGACCGGTGGCCTATTCGGTGCGCCGCTGCCCTACGGCCGCAACTCCATGACGTCGCTGATCTTTATCGGGTTCATTCACCAGGCCGGCGGTCAGGTGTTCTCGCCGGATCTTGAGGTCGCCATCGACAATGAGGGCACCCGCAACGCGCTGGAGTTCTATCGCGAGATGCGTGAGTTCTGCCCTCCGGGTGCGACGAACTATTCATGGGGCGAGAGCCTGACGGCCTTCGTATCAGGCGCAACGGCGACCGGCATCTACACCGGCCGTGTGCTTGCCAACGTCAACAATCAGAACCCCGGCATCGCCGACCATGTGACATGCGTGCGCTATCCGCGCATTTCGACGGACGTCGCACCGTGGACGTTCAACGACTTCCCATCGGTCTTCATCCCGGCGCAGTCACAAAACATCGATGCGGCCAAGCAATTCGCGGCCTTCCTGTTCGATCCAGAAGGCTACATCAAGCAGTTGCATGCCGCTCCAGGCCATGTGCTGCCCGTGCTGCAGTCGATCAACAACAATCCGATGTACCAGAACAACGACATCATCCAGAAGTACGCACCAGAGGTGGAACTGATGGCTGAGTCGGCTGCTGGCGGGTTTAACCTCGGTTACGAAAGCGCCGACCACCAGTCCAACGAAAAGGCTGGCGAGATCATCGGGTCCAACGTGATCTCCGATCTGGTGCAGAAAGTTGTGCTGAACGGCGACAATGTCGATACCGCACTCAGCGACGCATCGATGGCCATTGAAGCCATCGTCAACGGCTAACCGCATCGCCTAACCCTGTTTGCGAGAATTGACCGCCCCTCAGCTGGTGTTGAGGGGCGGTTGATGGCCCTTTGAAAGAACCTGATGTCCACCGCACCAAAAACACTGCTTGAGAAGCGCTATGCGATGCTTGGTGTGATGCTCATCGCACCAACGGTCATCGTGTTCGGTTCGGTGATCGTCTATCCGCTGCTTTCAGCGATTTACCTGTCCTTTTTCAACATCTTCACACCGACG
>CAYLLI010000301.1:0-1705 GCA_964384295.1 uncultured Chromatiaceae bacterium | reverse complement strand
CTCGGTGCGGGCTCAACTAGCTTCTTAAAAAAACGAAGCCGTAGACCAGCCCCATCAGGATCGGTTGATGGAGCAGATAGATAATCAGGCTGTGGCGCCCGCCCCACGCGAGCAAGCGACTCAGGGCTGACGGTTCGGTATGCGCTTTTCCTTGCGTCCAACGCGCAACCCACGGCGCACAATACATACCGAGCAACACCACCCCGAACCACGGAAACAGCGGTACGTAGTCTTCGGTGCTTGGTTTTCCCGTCATGAAACCGACCCAATTCAGCGCTTTGGCGTCAAATATCGGGTTTTGAACGGTGAGTCCGGCAACGATCCACAGTATTCCCAACAGCAGGTTCCAGTGGCCGAGATTTCTGAAGGCCAGACCGAGAATGCTGGCGACCGCGATAAAGTGGATCACGCCAAACGTAATCAGGCGATCGCCAAACTGCCAGTAAGTGACGACGGAAATCAGCAGAGCAGCGGCAAGCAATACCCCGGTGCGCCGAAGTATTCGGGCCAGTTCAACATTGGCGTACGACGCCAGCATCAAACTGACTCCGACCAGAAACAGAAAGCTGCTGACAATGAATGCGCGTGCGCTCAGCCAAAACGGGTCGCGGTAGAAGTTGAAGTCGGCGAGCTTGAAGTAGCTCAGGTCAAAGCAAAAATGAAACGCAATCATGATCGCGATGGCGCCGCCGCGCAGCGCATCGATGGGCCACAATCTTTGTGTAAGTCTGCCGTTAGTCGGACTTTCGGGCATTGAAGTAGCAACCCTCAGTATAAGTAGCGTTAATGCTCATTGGGCACAGCCTCGTTTTCCCCGCTTATCTTCGGAATGTTACGCCAAAAACCAACACTCTGATTCGTTCCTCTTCCGACGGTACTTTCCTATACGCACAATTGCCGGTTTACAGCATCGCCGTCTACCGCCAATAATGAATACATCAGACCAAATACTGAGGGTGAGAGTATGACCGCACGAGTTTTAGGGATAAGTCTTACGTTGTCGCTGCTGATGGCAGGTAGTGCGTTGGCCGGTGAGCCGATTGCGCAAACCGGTGAAGAGAACTTTCAGCAGTTCTGTGCTGCGTGTCATGGCTCTGGTGCTGAAGGCGATGGCCCGGTATCGACGTCACTGAACAAGCCGGTGCCTGATCTGACGCAACTGGCTGCGCAGAATGACGGCGTGTTTCCGTACCGTGAAGTCCGCACCACCATCGACGGCCGCTGGGACATTGAAGCGCATGGCACCAAGATGATGCCTGTCTGGGGCTATGAGTTCTGGTCGGCCGGTGATGCCGGCAACTTCGAAGAAGCCAACGTGCTGAAGATTCTTGACGGCATTGTTGGTTACATCGAAACGCTGCAGAAGTAACGTCTGTTTCGCCAAAAGAAAGGCCCCGGACTCATGCGAGTCCGGGGCCTGTTTGCAGGAGTTGTTGTCCTGCGATAGGCACGTGAAGTCGCCTATCTATTGAGCATGAGGGGTAATGCTCAACGCTGGTGCTTCTGCTTAGAAGTTGTAGTTGGCGCGTACGCCGACAATTCTGGGGATGGCCAGAATGCCAAAGGCCGTGTCATCACGAGGTCCGCCGTCGGCATAGTTGCCGTTAACGAAATCGTTGCCGACTTGCGCCCAGCTGGCCTTGTCATTGTCCAGCAGGTTGGTGGAGTAGATCATTGCACTCCAGCGATCCGTCTGAATGCCGAG
>CAYLLI010000300.1:0-1713 GCA_964384295.1 uncultured Chromatiaceae bacterium | reverse complement strand
ATCTAGAGTTAAGGCAGGCTGAAAGCCCGCAGGGGGCGCAATCTTACCACCGCTGCTCCGGCAGGGTCACTACGGACGCTAAGACAGCCTTCCATTGGGTGGCACGCTCATGCTGCCAATACTGGTGAGCCGCTGCGAAACTGGTAGTCTAGCCCCAGAATAAAGATCGGGTCAGACTGACACGCTCACCAATACAGCCCAATAACAGCCCAATAACAGCCCAATAACAGCCCAAATAACAGCAAAGGAATACCCATGTTTGATGCAACGATTGCCGGCAGTCTGCCGCGCCCCGACTGGCTCGCTGAACCCGAAAAACTGAAGGGCGGTTGGAAACTCGAAGGCGAAGAGCTGCGCGAAGGCCAGAACAAAGCCTGTCTGGAGTGGGTGCGTCACCAGGAAGAAGCCGGCATTCATACCGTGACCGACGGCGAGGTCTACCGCACGCACTTCGTGCACACGTTCCTCGAGGGCATCGAAGGCATCGATCAGGATGTCAAAACGACGATGGGCATTCGCGACAATCGCTACGAGCTCGAAGTACCGACCGTCACCGGCAAGCTGTCACGCCCGAAACCGATTCATCTGGAAGACGTTAAGTACCTTCGCTCTGTCACCGACCATCCGATCAAATTCACACTGCCCGGCCCCATGACCATCTGCGACACGATCGCCGATGCGCACTACGGCAGCCGTCCGGACATGGCAATGGCCTTTGCAGAACTCCTGAACGACGAAGCCCGCGAACTGGTTGCAGCAGGTGTGGATGTCATTCAGTTCGACGAGCCAGCATTCAACGTGTTCACCGACGATGTGGTTGAGTGGGGCTGTGACACGCTGAACCGGGCGATCGAAGGCCTTGATGCAAAAACCGCTGTGCACGTCTGTTACGGCTATGGCATTCAGGAAAACATCGACTGGAAGAACACGCTGGGCGATGAGTGGCTGCAGTACGACGCCATTTTCCCTGCGATGAACAACAGCAACATCGATCAGGTCTCGCTGGAATGCGCCAGTTCACATGTGCCTATCTCGCTGATCAAGCACCTGAAAGACAAAGAGCTGATGGTTGGCTGTGTTGCGGTAACGCCGGACAAAATCGAGACACCGGAAGAAGTCCTGGCGACCATCAAAGAAGCCATGAAGTATGCCGACAAAGAACGCATTCTGCCTTGCTCCAACTGCGGCATGACCCCAATCTCTTACGAGGTCTCGCTGGCAAAAGTCAAAGCACTGGGTGCGGGTGCTGAACTGGCCCGCAAGACGCTTTAAGCCAGTTAATTAAGCTTTGCGCCGGACGCCCGGCAGATGTCCAGCCGGGCATTTGCCGGGATGTTCGCTTTGTTGACCAGACAACTCATTCCTGCCGACAACGCTTCAAGCAGCTGGCCCAGAGAACGCCATGAACCAATCGGGTCGGCGGAGTCTTCAGCGTAAGTATCAGCAGCGACACCGGCGATGATGACCTGCCCGGTCACGCTGTCCACCAGTTCCAATTCAACATTCACCGCAACAACATTTAACGAACGCATTAGCGCGCGCACAGCCGCTACAGAGCCTTCCCCGGTTTCAGACAAAGGCAGGTAAGCCGAGACACCGGCAACTTTCTCAACCTGCAGCTCGGTGAGGCCCGCCCTCAGATACACAATATCCTCGCCGGGAGTCTCGACAACGTTATAGCCACCGCGCAGCATCTCGCCAATCAGCAGGTAC
>CAYLLI010000299.1:0-1730 GCA_964384295.1 uncultured Chromatiaceae bacterium | reverse complement strand
GGCGGTATAACCGTGTTCATTCGAGTCGTCGGGCTGCAACTGCAGAAACTGACCGTGCAGGCGACCATCGATGTGATGCGCAAGGTGGTAGTTGCCGGCCGGGATGGTTTTGCCGGGCGATTCAAACCGCAGTGAGAACTGCTCAAGCCCGGCCACGTCGGGGCCATCGTCGATGGCACGCAGAATCAGTTGCGCGCTGCCCGCATCACCCTTTCCGTAAAACGAACAACCAATCAGCGTGGCGAAATTCTGCCGACTGAGCGGCGGCAGCTGCTTAAAATCGGTGGTTGCCGGTATCGATGCAACGCTTGACCCGCTGCCTGCCAGCAGCGCAACCGTGCCTCCGGCTGAAACAAACCCTCTTCGACTCAACATGAGCTAACTCCTGCGATACCCGAACCAATACAGGTGCAGTGCACCTGTATGCTTGTGGGTTACAGCCGGCTACGTACAGGTCTGCAACCCGCACATCCATGTGAGAAAAAACGACTGGTCCTCGATGACCAGCGATAGAAAACGTCAGGCGATGCTGCGCCTGCGCCAAACCCCGAGGCCTGCCAAAGCCGATAACATCAGTGGCAAAGCCGCCGGTATCGGAATGACGCTGACATTCAGATTGTCGGCATTAACGACAACGATGGACCCGTCCGGATCAACGACTTCAAAGAAGTCCTCAAGCGAGACTTCGTACAGATCACTTGCGACATCAACATCAGCAAGAAACTGAAACCGCAGAAACTCCCCGTCCAGAAAATCGATAGACGGCAGCCCGGGCGACAGAAAATCAACGTCATCCGCCCCATCAAGCACCAGTGAGCCGATGGTGATAGTGAAGTCTTCCGGATTAATAATCTCGAACGTTTCGAAGCCGACGCCTGTCGCGCCAGTGCTGTTAAACACTGCAGACCCGGTCACCAGATCGCCGGTTGCCAGCCCGTAGGTGGTGACAAACGCATCCGCCGGGTCATTAACGGTAATCTGAAAATCGAAGTTGGCGGTAAGAATGAACGCCTGCGCCTGCGCAGCGCATAAGGTTAATGCGAACGCGATCAAGCTGCGACGAAAACCAGTGAGGAATTTGTTATTCATTATTGTGTCTCCCTGATACGCTGTTCACCCTACGCCTGTTAGAAAGAAATTGCCAGCAGGCCCAAAACCTGAGACACGGGCCTAAATGATTGCATCATGACCAGCGGCAGAATCGCACAGACCGGAAATCGCCAGCCATCCCCCAGGGGCCGGCGCGCCAGCGCCTGGCTGATTGGGGCGGCGCTGTTGAGCTGCAGCCCGATATTGCACTGCAACGAGAACATCGAAACTGCCGAAAGCAACTTTGATCTTCGAATCGAAGAGAGCCGGCTTTGGCTTACCGCCGACGGGGCAGATCTGCTCGACATAATGTCTGCGATTGCGCTCAGTGAAGATTTCGAATTGATCGTCTACGGCAAAGCCAGCCGGACCGTCGTCGTCGAACTTCAGGATGTCCCTGTCGAGGACGCTATCAAGCGGTTAACCCGGGGATACTCGACAATGCTTGAACGCTCCGCTGAAGATTCTGGCGGACAAATCGCACGCGTCAGACTATTTGGTGCCGGCAACCAAACGGAATCCATAACGGTTAATACGCCGGGTGCAGAACCATCGGTGTCTGCACCCTTGCTCATTGAGGGTACAGAAGCAGAGCGCACTGCAATGATTCGCTCAATGGCATCGTATCCGCCATCGCAGGC
>CAYLLI010000298.1:0-1742 GCA_964384295.1 uncultured Chromatiaceae bacterium | reverse complement strand
GTTGCCGGCGCCAAAGCGATGAATCAGCGTGAGCTTGCCCGGTTCGTTATCGGGGTTCAGGGTTTCAATAAGCCCAGCCAGCCAGTCACCGGCCATTTCCGGGCCAATCTTCACACCCACCGGGTTCGCAATCCCTTTGAAATATTCGACGTGCGCGCCATCCAGACCGGCGGTCCGCACGCCGATCCAGGGCATATGGGCGCTCAGGTTGTAATACTTCTGGCGGTGGTCGAGCCAGCGGGTTTGTGCCTGCTCGTACAGCAGGTTCAAACCCTCATGCGAGCTATAGAAGTCCACCCGGGTGGTCGTGCTGATGTGCCGCCCAGAGATGCTCTCAAAGAAATCCAGCGAGTTGGCGATGTCGGCGACAATCGCATCGTAGCGCTCCGCCATGGGCGAGTGTTGCACCCAGTCGAGGTTCCAGTTCTCCGGATGGTGCAAATCGGCAAAACCGCTGTCGATCAGTGACCTTACGAAATTCAATGTCAGAGCGGCGTGCTCGTAGCCTTTCCGCATCAGTGCCGGGTCGGGCACACGTGCTGCCTCGGTAAACTCGGCGGCGTTGACCAGATCGCCCCGAAAGCTAGGCAACGTGACTCCGTCGACGCTCTCCGTATCACTTGAGCGGGGCTTCGCGTACTGCCCTGCGATGCGTCCGACGCGGATCACCGGCTTTTTCAGCCCGTGCAGCATCAGCACACTCATCTGCAGCAGAATCTTCAGTTTGTTGGCGATGATGTCGGAATTGCAGTCGGCAAAGGTTTCGGCGCAGTCGCCACCTTGAAGCACAAACGCTTCGCCGCGTTGGGCTTTGGCAAACTGGTCTTTTAGTGCCTCAACCTCCCAGCTGGTTACCAGAGGCGGCAGCTGACTCAGGTCAGCCAGCACCGCAGCCACAGCATCCGCATCCGGATACGTCGGCTGCTGCAACGCAGGCTTGCTCTGCCAGCTGTCAGGCGTCCAGTCTTTTCGTGTCTCGACCATCTCTTGAAAATGCTCTTAAATTACTATTTTTAATGCGATTATTAAGGCTCAATTCTCGGAACTCTAGCACAAACTAGTCGCCACCGGACTTGCAGAGTTCCCACAATTGATCAAGACCGGTGGCGTCATAATCGCTCCAGTCTTTGCCCTCGGCCCGCATTCGGGCCTCCATGCGCCGGACCCGGCGTTCAAACTTGTTGTTAGCACCCCTGAGCGCTTCTTCAGGGTCCACGCCCAGATGCCTGCCAAGGCTTGTCATTGCCAGCAGCAGATCACCAAATTCCGCCTGAATCTCTGGTTTATCGCCGGTTTTCGCCGCCGCCTCAATCTCGGCCGCCTCCTCCACCAGCTTCGCCAGCACGCCGTCAGCGTTGTCCCAGTCAAACCCCTGCGATGCCGCTCGCTTGCCCAGCTTGGTGCCGCGCTTTAACGCCGGAATGGCAGCCGGTACGCCAGCCAGAATTGACGTGTCGCTCTCACCGGAATCCCGCTGCTCCGCGAGCTTGTGGGCCTCCCAATCGCGTTTCAGGCTGGCCTCGTCGGTGTATTCGGCATCGCCGAACACGTGCGGATGCCGCCGTATCAGCTTCTCAGAGATCGCATCGACCACGTCAGCAAACTCAAAGGCGCCCTGCTCGCTGGCCATCTGGGCGTAGAACACCACCTGAAACAGTAAATCCCCGAGCTCGCCGCGCAGTGCATTCAGATCGGCCTGGTCAATGGCCTCAGCCACCTCATAGGCCTCTTCAATCGTGTAC
>CAYLLI010000297.1:1461-1756 GCA_964384295.1 uncultured Chromatiaceae bacterium | reverse complement strand
GACTGAGGTGTTTTTCGGTGACACCCATTTGCATACGGCACTCTCGATGGATGCCGGCACGTTCGGTAACCGGCTGGGCCTGGATGAGGCGTATCGGTTTACCCGTGGCGAGGTGGTTGAGTCGTCCGGCGGCTTAAAAGCGCAGCTGCGCCGGCCGCTCGATTTTGTCGTGATTGCAGATCACTCCGACGGCATGGGCGTGTATCAGATGATTGAATCGAAAGATCCCCGTCTGATGAAGTACGAGCAGCCCGCGCGTTGGGCGGCGATGCTCGATGAGGGCAAGCGCACTGAG
>CAYLLI010000297.1:0-1451 GCA_964384295.1 uncultured Chromatiaceae bacterium | reverse complement strand
CTCGACTCCGGTGTGGCAGGCGACGGTTGATGCTGCGGAGAAGTACAACGAGCCCGGCAAGTTTACTGCGTTCATCGGCTACGAATGGACCTCGCTGATCAAAGGCAACAACCTGCATCGCGTGGTGATTTATCGCGACGGCGCTGACAAGGCGGTGCAGCGTTTGCCCTACACGATGCTGCAAAGTCCCGATCCGGAAAAGCTTTGGGAAGAGCTGGCTGCCTATGAAGAACAGACAGGCGGGCAGGTGCTGGCCATTCCGCACAACGGGAATTTGTCGAACGGCATGATGTTTGATGTGGAAACTGTGTCGGGTGAGCCGTTGACCACAGCGTATGCCGAAGAGCGGCAGCGCTGGGAGCCGCTGTACGAGACCACGCAGATTAAGGGGGATGGTGAGACGCACGCGCACCCGCTGCTGTCGCCGGACGATGAGTTTGCCGACTACGAAACCTGGGACATGGGTAATCTCGACAACAGCCAGCTGAAAACCCCCGAGATGTTGCCGGGCGAGTACGCCCGTTCAGGGTTGAAGCGCGGCCTGGAATTTGCCGAGCAGCTGGGTGTGAACCCCTACAAGTTCGGTCAGATCGGCAGCACCGATTCGCACACCTCGTTGCCTGCGGTGGAAGAAGACAATTTCTACGGCAAACACTCCGGCGTGGAACCCGAGCCTGAGCGGTGGGAACACATTGTGATCAACGGTGTGGAAGAAAACATCTACGGCTGGCAGATGGCGGCCTCCGGGTTTGCGGCGGTCTGGGCCACAGAGAACACCCGCGAGGCAATCTGGGATGCGATGATGCGGCGCGAGACTTATGCCACCACCGGGTCGCGCCCGAAGCTGCGTTTCTTTGGCGGCTACAATTTTGACGGCAGCGAATCGGCAGACGATTTGTTTGCGGCAGACGGTTACGCCAAAGGCGTGCCGATGGGTGGCGACTTGCCGGCAGGCGAAGGTGCGCCGACCTTCCTGGTGGCGGCCACAATGGATGAGGCGAGTGGCAATCTCGATCGCCTGCAGATTGTGAAGGGCTGGCTCGATGCGGATGGTGTCGCGCAGGAACGCGTCTATGACGTGGCGGTGTCGGATGGTCGCACCATTAATGCCGACGGCCGCTGTACCGAAAGCGTCGGCAACACCGTGGACATCGTGACGGCCACCTGGCGCAACTCGATTGGTGCTGAATCACTGAATGCGGTTTGGACAGACCCGGATTTCGATGCCAGCCAACGCGCGTTTTACTACGTGCGCCTGCTCGAGATTCCAACGCCACGCTGGACGGCCTATGAAGCGCAACGTTTCCAGATTGAGATGGGCAAAGAAGTGCCGATGTTTGGTCAGGAGCGGGCTTACAGTTCGCCGATTTGGCACACGCCGTAGGGTTAGCGGAGTAAAAGGGGTCGAACCGACTTATCAGAAAATCGGTTCGACTCCACTCGTTGCTAAC
>CAYLLI010000296.1:0-1784 GCA_964384295.1 uncultured Chromatiaceae bacterium | reverse complement strand
ATGGCCTCGGTCGGGATATCACGACCATATTCATCCTTGATGCGCTTCTGGACCAAGGGCGTCAGCTCATCATAGTCGACCACATGATTGGTCATCAGATAATCATCGTAAATGTCGTCTTTTGAGGCACCTGCAAGGGAAAGCGCCAGAGCACAAAACAGGCCTGTCCGGTCTTTGCCCGCCGCACAGTGGACAACGAAGCCTTCATCGGGACCATGAGTTGCCAGCTCTTTCAGGCCAGCCGCGAAGACTTCCTGATTGCCTTTTTCGTTGGGGAGACGACGATAGGTGGCCCGCATGAACCCGCCGACACCTGTCAGGCTGGTATCCCCCTCGCGAAGGAACCGCAGATGCGGCGGCTCCTTATGCCCAGCCACGCTGGATTCCAGAACCCGCAGGCTTTCACCCCAATCCGATGGCTCGCGATCACGTTCAGCCGGACGGCGCAAATCGGCAATCACGGTCAGATTTAGCTCTTTCAGTCGTGTCTTGTCTGCCAAGGTTGCATTGGAAAAATGACCTGACCGGTAAAGCCCGGAACGGACCTTACCGCCCTCACGTGTCGCATAACCGCCAAAATGGCGGAAGTTGCGAATACCTTCAAATTCCAGAACCCGGCTCATGGGCGTTCTGCTATCCGAGCCGTGCAAAAAGGGCAAGAGCCAAACCATTCACGTGTCATAACTGCAAGGCAGCGTCTCTCCCTTACGCTTTGCCAGGACTATCGTTTGCATTCGCACAATATATCCTTACCCTCCGCCATCATTGCTGGATAAGGGTTCGATATGCGTTGTTTTTTTGCTTTGATTGTCTGGCTCGTTGGCGTTTCAACCAGTTTGGCGCAAGCAAGTCTTGCTGCAGCCGTCGCGCCCAACGGCCGCTCCATTGAAGAGGGGCAAACGGCAACATTTTTCGCAACAGTGTTGAATGCAGGCCCTGATGAAGCCGTAAACTGTCGCGTCGAGGCCGCGACAGACAATCCTCTTGGTCAGGATATGGATTATCAAAGAACCGACGCGTCCAATCAGCCGATCGGCGCCGTCAACACCCCTTTCAACATACCAGCATCAGGTGGGGCTCAAACGCTTGTGTTAGCACTACGTCCGACCGGTCGCACAACCGGATCCGACTATCAGCTCGAATATGTTTGCGACAATGGGCGTGTATCAGGTGTACCTGGCGTGAGTGATGTTTCGCTCAGGGTCACGCGAACCGGAATAGGTCCGGATGTCGTTATGATCCTTCAAACCCTCTCAACAGATGGCGTTATCCGGATTGATAGCAATGGTGTTCGCGGTGTTGCGGCGGGAGCTGCCGTCAATATAGGCAGGGTATCTGAAACGCTTACGTTCACCACCATTTTTCCGACCTATATCAGTGAACTGAATTCAGCGGCTGCACCTTCGTACAATCAATACAGCGCGCTGCTAATTTGCCAAACCGATGAAAATGCCGTCTGCGTTAACCCGCCCGCGCGAAGTTTCGACATTGACAACATGGCAACAAATCAGGTCATCACGTTCAACGTTTTCTTCGACGACAGTTTGGCTGGCACAGTGCCATTCTTACCGGAATTCCTGAGATTGACCGCATACGCCGCAGAGCGTGCTAGCATATTTGCTGAACCGCTTGGTGTGGCCGGGTCCACCTCGGTCGCCGTCAGCGAGCCCACCGGGCCCGTCATTTCCGGCAATCGAC
Organism: uncultured Chromatiaceae bacterium; assembly: GCA_964384295.1. GTDB lineage: Bacteria > Pseudomonadota > Gammaproteobacteria > Steroidobacterales > JABIQA01. Next base: position 86 of record CAYLLI010000296.1, on the reverse strand, counting down.
CAACATCCGGCCAATGGTACGGCTATTACGGCGATGCAGCAGATTTTGCCAATCAACGGGTCCGGATAACACTCACTCCAGACGGG
>CAYLLI010000295.1:0-1834 GCA_964384295.1 uncultured Chromatiaceae bacterium | reverse complement strand
CCGTTTCCGGCAAGCACGGCCGCGATCTGTGAAGATGCCGCAGCCGTATTGCTGGGTGCAGTCGGCGGCCCCAAGTGGGACAACGTGCCGACCGAATCACGCCCGGAGCGCGGCTTACTGCGATTGCGCGCGCAGCTCAATGTGTTTGCCAATATTCGCCCCGTGGCCGTGAACTCGGTCCTGGCTGGCGCCTCGCCGATTCGCGCCGATCTGCTGGAAGGTGTCGACATGGTCGTGGTCCGCGAACTGACCGGCGGCATCTACTTCGGTAAAAAAGAACGCAGCGAAAACAGCGCGACGGACGTCTGCACCTACACCCGTGAAGAGATCGAACGCGTGCTGCGTATCGCGGGCAAGATGGCGCAGAAGCGCGGCAGCAAAGTCACCTCGGTCGATAAGTCGAACGTTCTGGAAACCTCGCGACTGTGGCGTGAAGTCACTAACGAGTTAATGCCGCGTGAATTTCCGGATGTGACTGTCGAGCATTTGCTCGTGGATGCGGCGGCGATGCACCTGTTGTCCCGCCCTGCTGACTTTGACGTGATCGTTACGGAGAATATGTTCGGCGACATTCTGACAGATGAAGCATCGATGCTCGCGGGCTCAATGGGCATGTTGCCTTCAGCGTCGCTGAACGATGGCTCAGTTGGTCTGTATGAACCTATTCATGGCTCGGCACCCGATATCGCCGGCGAGAACAAAGCGAACCCCTGCGCCACCATCATGAGCGCTGCGATGTTGCTGCGTTATTCACTCGACCTGCATGCCGAAGCCGATGCGATTGAAGCGGCGGTGAATCAGGCACTGCTGGATGGCTTCCGCACCGGCGATATTGCCAAAGCCGGCGAAACCATTGTCGGCACACGCGAAATGGGCGATGCGGTCGCGGAGCGAATCGCCTGATAGCTACTGCAAGTCGAATCGTTCCAAAAAGCCCCGAATTACGGGGCTTTTTTTGTTACTCACACTCTTGCACAGCCTCTTTTACCCTGTTAATGTATTAGCGTGTTAATACATTAAATCGTGAGCACGCCATGAAAGACCATCGAATTCTGTCCGAAAAGCAGGAACAAGCCGCTGAGGAGGCGCTGTATGGCGCCGTACTGGCACTAAACAGCATTGAAGAGTGCCGTAATTTCTTTATCGATTTGTGCACGCCGGCTGAACTTCAGGCGATGAAGGATCGCTGGGTCGTTGTGGAACTGCTCGGAGAAAACAAAACCTACCGTGAAATTCACGACCTGACAGGAGTCAGCATCACCACCATCGGACGCGTCGCACGCTGTTTGAACGGAGGTGCCGGCGGTTACGCAACCGTACTTAAACGCATGGGACAACCCACGAAATGAACGCAGATAAAGCCAGTCGCATCAAGATTGCCATTCAGAAATCCGGGCGACTCACCGAACACTCACTCGAGCTGCTGTCGCAGGTCGGGCTTAAGTACACCCGCGGGCGCGATCAACTGATCGGCTACGGCGAAAACATGCCCGTGGATTTCCTGCTGGTGCGCGACGACGACATTCCAGGGTTAGTCAAAGACGACGTCTGCGACCTGGGCATTGTCGGCCTGAACGAACTCGAAGAGCGCCGGATTGAATTTAAAAACAGCGGCAACGACAACCCGTTCAAACGGCTGATGGACCTCGACTACGGTCAGTGCCGTTTGTCATTCGCTTATCCCGAAAACGGCCCGATGAAATCGATTCAGGATGCCGTCGGCAAATGCATTGCAACCAGCTATCCGGGTATCGTCACCGAGTACCTGAATAACGCTGGTATTGAAGCCGACGTCGTGGAGTTCTCCGGCGCGGTGGAAATCGCGCCGAGCCTC
>CAYLLI010000294.1:0-1850 GCA_964384295.1 uncultured Chromatiaceae bacterium | reverse complement strand
GGCTCTTGAGGCCGGTGCAGAAGACATCGTGACCAATGACGATGGTTCGGTCGATGTGTTGACGGACCCGGGCGAGTTTACCGCCGTGAATGAGGCGCTTGAAGGCGCCGGGTTTACCAGTGAGCTTGCCGAGGTGACGATGCGGGCGGATTTGTCCACGTCGCTCGAGATTGACGATGCAGCCCGAATGATGAAGCTGCTCGATGTGCTCGAAGACCTCGACGATGTTCAGAATGTGTATTCCAACGCGGATATCTCTGAAGAGGTGTTGGCGCAGTTGGAAGAGCAGTAAACGCGTCATGTCGAATGACGCAGGCTGTAAAGGGGCACCTTCGCGTTGAGTGAAGTCGTTCGAATACTAGGCGTTGATCCGGGGTTTCGTGTGACCGGATACGGGCTTATCGATACTAACGGTCAGCAGAGCGTCTACGTCGCGCATGGCAGTATTCGCAACACCTCAAATGAGCCTGCAGTGCGTCTGAAGCACATCTTTTCTGAACTCCGGAAGGTCATCGAAACCTACCGCCCGGATGAGTTATCGATTGAGCGGGTGTTTGTGTCCCGTAACGCGGACAGCGCCCTGAAGCTGGGGCAGGCGCGTTCGGCAGCCATCTGCGCGACCTTTGATACGCCGATGAGTGTGCACGAATACGCGCCGCGGCTGATGAAGCAATCGTTAACCGGCCGTGGCAGCGCGGACAAAGAGCAGGTTCAGCACATGGTCCGCGTGCTGTTGTCGTTTGACGACACGTTAACCCTCGACGAATCGGATGCGTTGGGTCTCGCGCTGTGTCATGCGAACACGCGGGCGTTGAACAGTCTCCTTGCCGGGAGTACGGCATGATCGGCTTTATCCGCGGCGTTCTGATGAGCAAGTTTCCGCCGAAGGTGCTGGTGGACGTTCAGGGTGTGGGTTATGAAATTGATGCGCCGATGTCGACGTTTTTTAAGCTCCCCGACACCGGTGTTGAACTTACTCTGCTTACCCATTTAGCCGTTCGCGAAGATCAACACACGCTCTATGGATTTCTTTCAGACGCCGAGCGTTCATTGTTCCGTGCGCTGATTAAGGTTAACGGTGTTGGTGCCAAAATGGCGCTTGGCATTCTGTCTGCCATCAGCGTTGATGAGTTTTCTCGCTGTGTGCAGGAAGAAGACTCTGCGACCTTGTGCAAAGTGCCCGGTATTGGCCGGAAAACCGCAGAGCGTCTGATTCTGGATTTACGCGACCGGCTCGGACAGATCGATGATGCCATGCCGACAGCACCCGCAACCGTAAACGGTTCCGCCGCTGGTGGTAATGAAGCGTTCCATGCGTTGGTCAGTCTCGGCTACAAGCCGGCGGAAGCCCGCAAAATGCTGGACCGGCTACCTGAAGGGCTCGGTAGCACCGAAGAAATTCTGCAGGCGGCGCTGAGCGCTGTCGCTCCCGGAGGTAAAGGTTAATGCGTTGGGTAAGTGTGCACAGGCATGGATAATCCGGCAGACCGCCTTATTGACGCAGCGGAGTTGCCGGAAGAAGAGGCAATCGACCGTGCAATACGACCGCAGCTGCTCGACGATTACATCGGGCAGTCCGCCGTCAAGCGGCAGATGAACATCTTTATCTCGGCAGCGCGCAAGCGCTCGGAAGCGCTCGATCACACCCTGATTTTTGGTCCGCCGGGATTGGGTAAAACCACGCTGGCGAACATTATCGCCAAGGAGCTCAACGTTAACCTGCGGCACACATCCGGGCCGGTGTTGGAACGCCCCGGTGATCTTGCCGCAATTCTTACGAGCCTCGAGCCGAACGACGTACTGTTTGTTGATGAGATTCACCGGCTCAGCCCTGTGGTGGAGGAAGTCTT
>CAYLLI010000293.1:0-1860 GCA_964384295.1 uncultured Chromatiaceae bacterium | reverse complement strand
GGACTGCAGCGTATAGACCGCCGGAATCTCGGTGTTCGGGAAGAAAATTTCCTTGGCCGTTTTCGCCTTGCCATCCACCAGCTTAGCGATCGGACGCAGGTCTTTGCCTGAGCCACCACGCTCTTTCGGATCCAGGACAACGGTGCTCGACAGACCGGTAATTTCATCGGTCTGCTCAGCAACAGTCGTACCCTCGATGAAGTCTTCAAAGCGCAGGTAACCCTCCACTTCTGATACCACCGGATGAGTGTGCGGATCCCAGGTTGCAACAATCTGACCGCGAACGGCTTCGTCGCCCTCGTTAACGGAAAGCACTGCACCGTACGGAATCTTGTAGCTTTCGCGCTCACGACCGTGATCGTCCATGACAGCGATTTCACCGGAACGGCTAACCGCAACCAGATTACCTTTCTTGTTCACAACGCTCTTCACATTGTGCAGCTTGATGGTACCGCCGAGTTTCACTTCAACGCTGTTCTCAGCAGCAGCACGCGATGCTGCACCACCAATGTGGAAGGTACGCATGGTCAGCTGGGTGCCTGGCTCACCAATCGACTGCGCCGCGATCACACCAACAGCCTCACCGATATTAATCAGGTGGCCGCGGGCGAGGTCACGTCCGTAACACATTGAGCAAACGCCATGACGGGTTTCGCAGGTAATCGCAGAACGAACCTTGACCTGATCAACGCCATACTCTTCGAGCACGTCGGCCATCGCCTCGTCCATGAAGGTGCCGCGTTCGAGCAGAACCTCGTCTTCGGTTCCGGGCTTGATGATCGGATCGGCAAGCACACGACCCAGGACCCGCTCGCGCAGAGGCTCGACCACGTCGGCACCCTCAACGATCGGGTTCAGGATGACGCCATCTTCAGTACCGCAGTCTTCTTCGGTGACTACCAGATCCTGCGCCACGTCAACCAAACGACGGGTCAGGTAACCTGAGTTGGCGGTCTTCAATGCCGTATCGGCCAGACCCTTACGAGCACCGTGAGTAGAGATAAAGTACTGCAGCACGTCCAGACCTTCACGGAAGTTCGCAGTAATCGGCGTTTCAATAATGGAGCCGTCCGGCTTCGCCATCAGACCACGCATACCAGCCAGCTGACGAATCTGCGCTGCACTACCACGAGCGCCGGAGTCAGCCATCATGTAGATGGAGTTGAAGGAAGGTTGCTTAACCTTGTTACCTTCAGCGTCGGTAACTTCTTCTTCACCGAGCTTGTCCATCATGGCTTTCGCCACCTGATCATTGGTACGCGACCAGATATCAACCACTTTGTTGTAGCGTTCGCCGTCAGTCACCAAACCGTCAGCGTACTGGTTCTGGATGTCCTTAACTTCTTTCTCAGCCTCAGCAATGATTCCCGGCTTCTCTTCCGGAATGACCATGTCTTCGATACCCACTGATGAACCACTGCGGGTCGCGTAGGCGAAACCGGTGTACATCAGACGGTCGGCAAAGACCACGGTCTGCTTTAGGCCGACTTTCCGGTAGCACTTGTTGATTGAGTCAGAGATCGCCTTTTTGGACATATCCCGGTTAATGACTTCAAACGGCAAGCCATCAGGCAAAATCTCAGACAGCAGCGCACGGCCAACAGTCGTGTTTACGATGTGGCTGCGCTCGACCAGATTGCCGTCGTCGTCGATGTGTGAGTCCTGGATACGGACGCGAATACGCGCCTGCAGATCCACATGGAACTCACCGTTCTCATCACGCGTGTTGCGGGCACGATGCACTTCAGACAGATCGCTGAACAACATGCCTTCACCGCGGGCGTTGATCTTTTCGCGGGTCATGTAATACAGACCCAATACCACGTCCTGCGACGGCACAATAATCGGCTCACCGTTGGC
>CAYLLI010000292.1:0-1867 GCA_964384295.1 uncultured Chromatiaceae bacterium | reverse complement strand
GAATGCTGTGATCAATCGCCTCACGGGCCCGGAATATCCGTGACCGCACGGTGCCGACCGGGCAATCCATCGCCTGAGCGATTTCTTCGTAACTTAAGCCGTCGAGCTCACGCAGCATGATGGCGGTGCGTAAGTCGTCGGGCAGACTGCTGATGGCCGTTTCGACCGTCTCACGCAGCTCGTCACCCATCGCCTGACGTTCCGGCGAGTCGGTGTCCTGCAAACTGCTGTGCCACTCGTAGCGATCCGGGTCATCGATATCCTCGGAATACGCCAGTGGCCGGCGGCGTGCTGCCACCATATGGTTTTTGGCTGTGTTGATCGCGATGCGATACAGCCAGGTGTAAAACGCGCTATCGCCCCGGAAATTGGGCAGCGCACGGTAGGCCTTGATAAAGGCCTCCTGCGCCACATCCATCGCTTCGGAGTGATCGTGCACGTAACGCATGATCAGATTGACCAGCCGTTGCTGGTATTTCACGACCAACAGATCGTACGCATGCTTTTCGCCCGCATTCACGCGGTCTACCAGCAGTTGATCACTTTGTCTGTCGCTCATAGGTTTGCCGCTGGGGGGAGTGACAGCTCGCTTTTTAGCGACGGTCGACGTCCCTTTCGTTTTCGCTGCTCCGGCTTTGGTTCCGGTTCGGCGACTGACAGATGCACCTGCTATGTCGCTAACAGCTGCCTGCTTAGTGTGAAAAACGCGGCCAATCATGTCTTGTCCTTTAGCCGCTGCGTTGTACCAGTTTACGCCATTTGGCGACGCGTTTGAGCCGGTTTACCAATACGAGCAAGGGCTCAGGCGTTTAACCTGCAGCTATTGCTGATACCGGACCTACAGCGTTTTCCTGAGCGTCTGGTCCGCGCCCTGCAATACCTGCATTTGGCGCTGTGCTTACCCGGAATTCGTTCAAACCGAACTAAACGATTCCTGACCCTTGCTGGAATCCGGCCAACGCAGCAGCACAAGAAGCCGGCGCCATTGGGAGTCTGGGCAAGCGTTGCTGGAAAACCACAGCCTGTAAGTCAAGCCCTTGTTGTCTTTCAGCAACATTAGTAATGACCAGCGCCCGACGAGAAAGTGCCGTGTGAGCGTGAGATTTTTTGTGGTGGGGGTTTGGGTGGGGTTGCTGGGAGGTGGGTATGCAGCCGGGTTGGATGTGGAATTGGGGCGTTTCCATGCCAATAATTCACTTAATAATACCTCTGCAACTATATGTTTTATATATTTATTAATAAAACCTGTCTTATCCTCTGCAGCCACCGCCCAGATGCCCTGCCAGGTGCCGTCGGGCATGCGACGGAGCAGATCGGGCGAGCGGAGAATCACCATTACGTCCCGAATCAGGACGCCAAAGAGCACTCCAAAAGCCAGAGTAAGCTCCAAGGCAGACAGATCTGCCTTGGCGATCACCACCCCTGTGATCGCCGCCAGTCCCAGCAGCCAACTGCCCTGCCAGACGGCATGCAGAGGCTGAAGCTCAATGAGGCCGCCGAATCGATGAAGCATGGGGTTATTGTGGCTGGGAATCTTCGGGAAGTAACGCCGGGAAACTGGCGTGAACGCCTGGATTTGCAGCAAGCCTGTTTGGACTGAGCCGGCTTCAGAACCCGGCTTTTATCAGACACCGTCGCGCGAGTGGAATCCGACTTACCGTCTGCGCCAACCCATCATTCCCAATAAGCCGGAGCCAAACAGCCAGAGCGCAGCCGGCACGGGCACTGCCGTCGGGGTGACAACCGCTTCAATCGCTGTCAGATGAAATGGCGTTACCAACTGCTCGAACCAAATGTTTTCACTGCCGGGGGGAATCAGCGTCGGGTCGAACGCTGTCTCAGGGAAGCCACGAATCGAAATGCCAGT
>CAYLLI010000291.1:0-1884 GCA_964384295.1 uncultured Chromatiaceae bacterium | reverse complement strand
ACAGCTGGTGCAGGCACTCTGTTCGCGAGTAGTCGTGCGCTTCGCCGCTCAGCAGCGCCTGCAGCTCGGCTTGTTCGGCAGCGCTGGTCAGATCGACCTGCGTCACGGACACGTCCGGGTTATCGATCACCGCCTGCAGCAGCGACTCGAAGTTCTGCATCATGCGCTGTGCGGTGGATGCTTCAAACAGGTCGGTGTTGTAGTCGAGGCGAACCTTCAAACCTTCCGACAACACGATCGCGGTCAGCGTCATGTCGACCTTCGCGTCGGCGAGGTCGGATTCCATCGCGCTCTGATACAGGCCGTCGAACACGTTGCGGTCCTGCGACGGCGTTTGCACGTCAAACATGACCTGGAAGATCGGTGCGTAACTCATGTCACGCGACGGCTGCAGTTCTTCCACCAGCATCTCAAACGGCAGGTCTTCGTGACTGTAGGCGGTCAGCGCGGTTTCGCGCACCTGCTTCAACAGTCCGATAAAGCTCGGCTGACCCGACAGATCAATGCGGATCGGCAGCATGTTCAGGAACACGCCGATCAGGTTCTCAAGGCCCGGATGGCGACGACCGGCGATCGGTGTACCGATAACCACGTCATCTTGCCGTGCCTGCACCGACAGCAGTACGTTGAACGCGGCCAACAGCACCATAAACAGTGTCGTCTCGTTCTCAAGGGCAATCCGCTTCAGGTCTTTCAGCAGTTCATTCGAGAACAGGCGGTTTTCAAACGAACCGGCGTACGTCTGCACCGCCGGACGCGGCTTGTCGGTCGGAAGACCGAGCTGATCCGGTGCGCCGGAGAGCTGATGCTTCCAGTAATCGAGCTGCTTCTGGCGTTGCTCGCCTTTCATCCAGTCGCGTTGCCAGATGGCGTAGTCGGCGTACTGAATGGTGAGTTCCGGCAGGTCCGGCTGCTCGTTGTTTAAGAAAGCGTTGTAGGCGGTGCTTAAGTCTTTCAGCAGTATCGCGTTTGACCAGGCATCCGTTGTGATGTGGTGCGCCACCATAAAGAGCACTTGTGCATCGTCGGCGTAGCGCAGTACATACGTGCGCAGCAACGGACCGTCTTTCAAACTGAACGGCGTGTGCGCCAGTTCACTGATGCGTTTCTGCAGAGCATCCTCATTCGCGCCGGGCATCTCCTCGAGCTGCACCGGAATGCGGGCGTTTGTGTCGATCAGCTGCTGCGGTTTACCGCCTTTCGAGTCGTAGGTTGTGCGCAGAATCTCATGGCGCATGACCACGAAGTCCACCGCGCACTGCAGCGCTTCGAGATTCAGTTTGCCGTCAAGGCGAATCGGCCACGGACTGTTATAAGCCGTGTTGTGCGGATCCATCTGATTGATGAACCACAGGCGCTGTTGCGAGAACGACAGCGGCATGTTTTCGCCGCGAATGGCCGGCGTAATGATGTTGTCGTCGGTGGCGCCGCTCGATTCGCTGATGACGGCGGCAAGCCCGGCAATCGTCGGGTGGTTAAAGATCTCAACCAGCGCGAGTGACACGTTCAGTTGTTCACGTACGCGCGAGATCATCTGCGTGGCGAGCAACGAGTGTCCGCCGAGCGAGAAGAAGTTGTCGTTGATGCCGATCTGTTCAATGCCGAGCACGCCGGACCAGATTTCCGTCAGGATGGTTTCGACGCCATCGCGCGGTGCGACGTAAGCCTCTTCATCGTCGCGCATCCGCTGCGGTGCCGGCAGCGCTTTGCGGTCGATCTTGCCGCTTGCGGTGAGCGGGAAGCTTTCGAGTACGACGAATGCCGACGGCACCATGTACTCGGGCAGCGTTTGTTCCAGTGCTTTTTGCACGCGCGGCACGAGGCTGCGGCGCAGACGGCCATGCAACGGGTTGTTGCCCCGTTGCAGCAGCGCCTCATTACCCG
>CAYLLI010000290.1:0-1898 GCA_964384295.1 uncultured Chromatiaceae bacterium | reverse complement strand
AAATTCCTTGTACGTGAATGATTTATTAGTCGAGTCGCTCAATGACGGCTGCGACGCCCTGACCGATACCGATACAAAGGCTGATCACTGCATATCGACCACCCGTGCGTTCGAGTTGACGCAGTGTTGTGATGGCGATCCGGGCGCCCGATGCACCCAGCGGGTGGCCCACGGCGATAGCGCCACCATTGGGGTTTACGCGCTTGTCGTTGAAATCGATCTCGAGCATCTTCAGACAACCCAGCACCTGGGTAGCAAACGCCTCGTTGATTTCAATGATGTCCATGTCTTTCAAAGTGAGGCCGGCGCGCTGCAGCGCCTTGCGAATGGCAAAAACCGGACCCAGGCCCATCACACGCGGCTCGACGCCCGCTACAGCGCCCGAGATGATACGTGCGCGTGGTTTTACGCCATACTTCTGTCCAATCGCCTCGTCACCGATGATCAAGGCCGCGGCGCCGTCGTTAATGCCTGATGCATTACCTGCAGTAACTACACCACCATCAAACAGTGTTCGCAGCCCGCTCAGCACGTCAAGAGTCGATTGAGGACGTGGATGCTCGTCAGCGTCAACCACCAGTGGCGGCTTCTTGCGTCCCTGAGGCACTTCAACCGGAACGATCTCTTCCTGAAAAAAGCCCGCTGCACGTGCAGCTTCATATTTAGACTGGGACGCAGCGGCAAACGCATCACTTTCTTCACGACTGATATCCAGGTCTTTGGCAATGTTGTCTGCCGTCTGCGGCATGGTGTCATCGCCGAAGTTCCTGGAGATCAGCGGATTGGTGAAGCGCGCTCCCAGCGTGCTGTCAGCGATCTGCTGACCGCGATCGAATGCCGACTGGGCCTTGGAAAGAATCAGTGGCGCCCGGCTCATCGACTCGACACCACCAGCCAGGAACAGGGAACCCTCGCCGGCTTTCACACCCCGGCTGGCGTCAAGTACTGCAGCCAGTCCTGACCCACACAGGCGATTGACAGTCAGACCAGCTACCGTCGTTGGCAAACCTGCCAGCAGTGCGGCAAACCGACCTACATTACGACAGTCTTCCCCAGCCTGGTTGGTATTGCCCATGATGACATCTTCATAGGCCGCCGGGTCAAACACATTGCGCCCCACAACGCTGCGGATGACGTGCGACAGCAGATCATCAGGGCGGATCGGTGAGAGCGCGCCGCCATGACGACCAAAAGCCGTGCGGGCACCATCATATATATAGGCTTCTTGTAACTGACTCATAGAATTCTTCTCTTGTTCCCCATAACATACTGAATCGGCAGGGCCGCAATGGTAGCACAAGCTTTTGGAGCCGTGCAGTTCGACTCGGACGCTCGTTCGGGGTATTATGTCGAACTTTCGTTCGATAAAAAACAGCGCTTTTACTATTTGAGGTTACGCATGATCCGAGACCAGGAAATTCTCAACCAACTCGTTGATATGGTTGAACGTTTTGTGCGGGAACGGCTGATTCCCGTTGAGCAGGAAGTAGCAGAAACCCATAAGGTTCCCGACGAGATCATTCAGGAAATGAAAGACCTCGGACTATTCGGCATGACCATTCCTGAAGAATATGGCGGCCTCGGCCTGACCATGGAAGAAGAGATCAATGTCGCGTTTGCGCTGGGTCGCACGTCGCCGGCTTTCCGCTCCATCCTCGGCACCAACAACGGCATCGGATCGGCGGCTGTGGTCTTCGACGGCACTGAAGAGCAGAAGCAGAAGTTCCTGCCCAAATACGCCAGTGGCGAATGGGTGGGCTGTTTCTGTCTGACCGAACCGGATGTCGGCTCCGACGCCGGCTCAGTAAAAACCACCGCAGTCCGAGACGGTGACCACTACATCATCAACGGCACCAAGCGCTACATCACCAACGGTCCAGTTGCCGATACTTTTAACG
>CAYLLI010000289.1:0-1898 GCA_964384295.1 uncultured Chromatiaceae bacterium | reverse complement strand
CATGATGATGATAGCTGGAACTTAACAATCCCAAAGATGGTAGAGATCGGTAAAAACAATTGCGTTTGACAAATCGACAGATGGTACATGCTGTTCGTTCAAGGCTAGCGAGCGGCATTGCGGTCTTTGGTTGTTTGGCCGTCATGTCAGTCGCTCCGGCTGAAGCTATCGAAATCTCAAATGTTGGCACAGTCGCGCTTTTTAGTGACGGTGCTTGCAACGCGTCATCACCAACTTCCTTTAGGCTTACATATACTAGAACGCAAAATATAATTGACGGATCCGGAAGTGATCATTATACTGTTTACCTTGTTGAAGGTAACAACATTGTTTTAAATGCTGCTGATCGATTCACTAATATAGCAAATCAAGCTGTATTCGTGATCTCCAGTACGCAGGATACACCTACAGCCGGGCCATTCACCATTGTCATTTACGAAGATACCGACAGTACGCCCGATTTTTCAGTGGGTAACACCGCAAACTTTGACTCTTCCTTAATCCGGGCAAGTGTCGAGTTCGATGCGAACGCGCTAGACTCCGACTGTCCGGCAGCGCCCGCGACGGCTAGCGCCACAACCGGCACCGGCTCCCAAGTCTCATCGCAGATTGCCACCAGTTCTACCGTCCTGTTCCAGGGCGCGTCGCAGAATATCTCTACCGGCATCGGCAATGCCATCGGTGAGCGTTTCTCCGGTGGTGGCGGCAGCACGTTCAACGTTGCGCCCGATGGCTCGTCCCTGTCGGCCTACGTGAGCATGCATGGCATTGGTGCGACGGCCAGAGACATGCGCGCACGGCGTATCGCCATGTACGATGACGCGCCGGATGCTCTATCGGCGATCGACGCCGCTTTCGCCGATGCAGATGATGGTGGTGATGATGTTTCGCCTTATGTGCTGGGTACGGACGTGGTGCAGCTCGATACGCCCTTTGCGACCGCCCAACCCGATTCGGTGCGGCTCAATGCCTGGGCGCGCGGCACGTTCATCCATTATGATGGCGACAGTTTCTCCGGCGACACCTGGAACGGGATTGCCGGGCTCGACTATCTGCTCACCGATAGCGTCCTGATCGGCGTTCTGGGCGGCTATGAAAGCGGCGATTTCAGCTTCGACACGACCGATGGCGACTTTGATGGCGCTGGCTTCACCACCGGCGTGTATATCGGCGTGCGCGTGTCACAGAACATCGTTGCCGATGCGTTCCTCACACATTCTTGGCTCGATTACGACACGCGGTCAGGCACAACAACCGGGTCAACGGACGCATCACGCTGGTTGGTCTCCATGAACGTCACCGGCAGTTACGCTCTTGGCGAAGGATGGATTTTGGAACCCAACGCCCGCGTCTATTACGCCCATGAGCGTCAGGATGCCTATACGCTGTCGGATGGTACGGATGTGGCGGCCAACAGCATCGATTCAGGTCGCCTTTCGCTCGGCCCCCGCCTGCGCTTTTTGGTGGCTGAAGACTGGTCGGCTTTCCTCTCAGCCCATGGCGAGTACGACCTCTCATCGGAAGATCAAACCGAAACCACGCTGCCTGATTTTAACGGCCTACTCTCCGCCCGCATCGGCTTAGGCATTGACGGGGTGTTTTCCAACGGTTGGTCTCTAAGTCTGGCAGGCGATGTGGGCGGTATCGGCTCGGGCGACTTCCTGTCCTACACTGGAACTGGCAAGCTGCGCATCCCGCTGAATTAGCGCGGTTTGATAAGGTCACTCGGATGGCGTGGTGCGGGTTTAGGCATGAGCGAAAGTCCGCACCACATTCACAATTGCCTCACGGCACACTGTGCGGGCTCGGCTCTCCGCCATCCAAAAATGTCTTCAAACTGCCTTTGAAAAAGTGGTTCCAGCCGTCTTGGCAGATGTCCCAACACGCCAGCTGTGGCG
>CAYLLI010000288.1:0-1944 GCA_964384295.1 uncultured Chromatiaceae bacterium | reverse complement strand
CGGACGTGCTGGTCGCAATTTTCCCGGATCTGGGCCTGGTTTATCGCCCAGTTGCGGGCAGTCGCCCTGGCCGCGCGCGGCCATCCGCGACCCGTTTGGAAGTATCAGGTTGCAGGGGGCAACTGGACCGGTCCGACAGTGATTGAAGGAAGGTTGATTCTTGATCCCGGGGTCATCGAGCTTGCTGACCGGACCATCGAGAGAACGGCCGCCGCCTGGCAGCAGGATGGCAACACGATTGGCTACTGCCAGCGCATGCCGTTGTGGGAGTCGATTGATGCGATTCAGGCAAATGCCGGGGAGGCAGAAGAATGACAGCCATTACTGTTCCTGATATCTGGCGGCGTGAATGGATTGCCAACAATAAGTGGAAGACTTTCGGTATCGTGCTTCACATACTGTTTCGTACATTGTTCGGCTTGTTCTGGCTCGCTGCCGGCATCAACAAAATCAGCAAGGGCTGGTTAAACACCGATATTCTGAAACAGATTTTTCTTGATCGGCTCACCGAAATGCCGCCCGATGCGTTCGCCGTTTTCTATCTGCAAACATTTGCGATTCCGCTGTACATGCCTGTTGCATGGGTGGTGACGATTGGTGAACTGTATTCGGCCGTCGGGTTGTTGTTGGGGCTGACCACCCGCTGGGCTGCCGGCGTCAGTTTCTTTATTCTGTTCAACCTGGCGATCGGCGGTTACTACGATGCGTCATTGTTGCCCTTCTTCATTCTGAATCTGGTGTTTCTGCGCTGGCAGTCAGGCCTTTGGTGCGGCTTCGACCGGCCGCTGGCGCGCCGCTATCCGGACAGCATCTGGCTCAAGTAATCTGATGCATTGACCTTCGCCTGCCGGCTGACTAGCTTAGAGTCAAGCTAAGCGAGGAGTGTGTCTTGGAATATCAGCATATTAGACTACAACCCATCGCGGGTTCTTTAGGCGCCATCGTACAGGGTGTCGACCTGCGCGAGCCGCTGTCCGATGAGGTGTATGTCGAGATCAAGCAAGCGTTGCTTGAGAACCTGGTCATCTTCTTTCGCGATCAGGACATCACTCCGCAACAGCAGATTGAATTCGGCCGCCGGTTTGGCGAACTGCATATTCATCCGTTTATCCCGTCGCTTGAGGGCCATGACGAAATTATTCAGCTAAAGGCAGAGTCAGGCGACAACCCCTACCTGCGCTTATCCAATGCCTGGCACCCGGATCTTAGCTACACCAATGATCCGCCATTGGGAGCAATCCTGCGCGGTGTGACGATTCCGAGCCGTGGCGGCGATACGATGTGGGTGAATCTTTATAAGGCCTACGACACGCTGTCCGACACGATGAAAGACATTGTCAGCGATTTGGTTGCCTATCACGATCTGACTAAAACCTACCGCCCGGAAGATATGCGCACGAAAGCCGGTGCCGAGCGCTATGCGTCGACCTATGAAAAGTCACCGCCGGTTGAACAGCCTCTGGTCCAGGTGCATCCTGAGACGGGCCGGAAAATGCTGTACCTGAGTCAGCTGACGACCACATCGATCAAGGGTTTGCATCCTAACGAGAGCGACGCGATTCTGAATATGCTCTTTGAGCATCTCGACTGGAAAGAGCTGCATTGCCGGTTCTACTGGGAACCCAACTCGATTGCGATGTGGGACAACCGCTGTACCTGTCACTACGCTGTCCGTGACTACGATGAACCGCGTGAGATGCATCGCGTAACGATTATCGGTGATGCGCTCAACTGATTTTGTTCTGCATCCGGGTTTTGTTGACGAGAAGCAAAGCGCCGAACTGCTTGAGCTTTTGATTGCAAAGGTCGACTGGCGCCAGGACACAATCACTGTCTATGGCCGCAGTCACAAAATCCCCCGATTGCATCAGTGGTATGCCGACCCCGGGCTTAGTTACAGCTGGTCCGGCATCACGATGCAGCCGACACCCTGGTTTGCAGAGC
>CAYLLI010000287.1:0-1957 GCA_964384295.1 uncultured Chromatiaceae bacterium | reverse complement strand
ATTAATTACGGCATGAACAAGGTTCGCTTCAAAGCGATGGTGCCGGTGGATAGTCGGGTTCGTGTCCGTGCCTCACTCAAGTCAGCGCGCAAGCGTGCCGGCGCTCTGCAGTTTATTCTGAACATTACCGTAGAAGTAGAAGGGCAGAAGCGCCCGGCTTGTGAAGCCGAGACAATCGGTCTTTACTTTATGTCGGGTATCTAGACGTCTTTTATGCGGGTCGAAGCCGGCCCGATTAATCGTCTAGCTCGTCCAAAAACGCAAGAATTCGTTTTGCGTTGGCACCCATATCGCCTTTACCCATTCGGGACTTCGAACGAACATCGATTGCCACTGCATCGCCTTCGTCGCGAATTCTGATCACCACATCGTCTTTGAACCCGACGTAGCCGGTTGTGGCAACCGCCTCAATTCTGCCTTCGGCCAGATTCGCAGCGACGATCTGCCATTCCATATCGTCCTCTGCAACGTTCAGCGCGTCAGCGAACACATCATCATAAGCGCCTTCAATCCGCAGCGTTTTTACGTCGGGAAACGCTTCGAGTTGCAGCTCCGCAGTGCCGTCATCCATGTACTGAGCCGGGTTCGGCGCTCCCGCGCCTTCGCGCAGAGCCACGATGTCAACGAACGCCGGCGGGTTCTGAACATCCGTCGTAATGTCATGAATCGGCGGAACACCTGCCGAGCCTTGAATGGTTAAAGCGTTAAGCCCGGTAATGCCGACACCGAGTGCGACGATGATCCAGGTAGTAACGGTGTTTTCCAGTGCCGGCTCTTTCAGGTTGCCCAGCAGGGCGCGCAGCGCAATGACCAACGCAATAATGAGCAACACCGAAGCGATCGTGTAGCCGAGCATGCCGAGCATGGGAGAGAAAACACCGGCTTTGGCGAGCGGGCCGCTTAACGCGATCAGGGCTAAACCGATAATCGCAACAAAATGCGCGCGCTTACTCTGACGGACGGGCTTTGCGGGGGTGTTTTTGGTTTCACCGAGGTCTGTCATGCCAGGCTCCTGTTATGAGCAATAATCTTCTGTCGGGAATTTGAGTATACATCAGCGTCGGCATGACGAAAGCGAGGAACTTTCCGTCACCCCGGCAACCAATAGGGTTACAATTTATCCCGAATTACTGGCAAGGAATGACTATGGATCCCGTCCTGAAGGACCTGCTGCAACTGCTGAACCTCGAGCGCATCGAAGACAATATTTTTCGCGGTCAGTCCCGCGACATCGGGACTCCACAGGTATTCGGCGGTCAGGTGCTGAGCCAGGCATTGGGCGCGGCCTGCCAAACCGTGGATAAAGCCCGTATTCCGCATTCGCTGCACGCTTACTTCCTGCGCCGCGGTGATGCTGACGTGCCGATTGTCTTTGAAGTTGACCGTGCACGCGATGGCAGTAGTTTCTCGAACCGCCGGGTTGTCGCCATCCAGCACGGCCTGCAAATCTTCAACATGACGGTCTCGTTTCAGGAGCCCGAGCCGGGTGTGGAGCATCAGTTTGAACCGCCTGAAGTTCCGGGTCCTGATGAATTGCAAGATCTGGAAGAGGTAAGTCGCGATGCACTCAATGAAGCGCCGCGGCGAATGAAGCGATTCATTACGTATGAACGGCCGTTCTATGTCCGGCCTGTGCAGATGCCGAACTTTGCGAACCCTGAGAAACAGCCGCCGAAAAAACAGGTTTGGATGAAAGCGATCGATCCGTTGCCGGATGATCCCGTGATGCATCAGCAACTGCTCGCTTACATTACCGACTACGGCTTGCTCGGCACCTCGACGTTGCCGCACGGCATTGCCTACATGCACGACAACGTGATCATGGCGAGCCTTGATCATGCGGTGTGGTTCCATCATCCGTGTCGTGTCGATGAATGGTTGCTGTTCAGCTACGACAGCCCGAGCTCTTCCGGTGCGCGTGGTTTGTCGCGGGCTGAGGTGTATACGCAGGATGGGT
>CAYLLI010000286.1:0-1957 GCA_964384295.1 uncultured Chromatiaceae bacterium | reverse complement strand
CGATTCGCTATCATGCTTTTACGATGTCTTCCCCTAACTCATCAGAGGAACGGAAAAGTCTGACCCGACTGGCCAGCTATGCCTCGCTCATGGTGGCGCTGACCTTGTTGTCTGCCAAAATCTGGGCCTGGCTCTCCACCGACTCGGTGGCAGTGCTGAGCTCTCTGGTCGATTCAGCGCTCGATGTCATCGCGTCAGGCATTACGTTCGTGGCCGTCGCCTACGCGCTGGCGCCGGCAGACGGAGAGCACCGGTTTGGCCACGGCAAAGCCGAGGGACTTGCAGCACTCCTTCAATCTCTCGTTATCGCCGTTTCCGGCGTATTTGTCTGCTCGGAAGCCATTCTGCGCTTTCTTGAACCCACACCCGTCGCAGATGTCTCTATCGGTATCAGCGTAATGGTCTTTTCCATCCTGATGACTCTAGGGCTGGTGGGGTTTCAGCGTTACGTGGTTACCCGCACCGGATCCGTTGCGATAGCCGCGGACGCAATGCACTACAAAACGGATCTCGCCGTTAACCTGAGTGTTGCAGTCGCCCTGCCCTTGGCTGCGACCACCGGAATTGCCTTGCTCGATCCGCTGGTCGGACTGCTAATCGCCGGCTACATTTTGTTCGGCACCTGGAGCATTGCAAGCCGGTCTTTGGAAATTCTGCTCGACAAAGAAGTGTCAGAGGAAAAGCGCGTGAGGATTCGCGAGATTGCACAAAAGCACCCTGACGTTCGAGGGTTCCATGATCTGAGAACCCGTTCGGCCGGCACGGTGACATTTGTGCAGTTTCATCTTGAGCTGGAGCCGACTTTAACTCTGGAAGAAACCCACCGGATTCTGGATGAGGTCGAAGACAATGTGCGTAACGAGTTTATTAATTGCGAGATTATCGTCCACCCGGATCCGGTCGGCGTAGCCGAAGAGCGCGACCCGTTTGATGTCATATAGAACGCAACTGATCAGATACATTGTCGCCGCCGCGACAGTAAGCCTGTTGGAAGGCTGCCTGCCTGCTGTGACCGTTGACGCCGACTTTCCGCCCCCGTTGGTGGAACCTTATGATCTTGCGATTGGGATCAGCTACCCTGAAATTTTGGCCGACTACGTGGAAGTGGAAGAATCACCCGCGGCTTCCGACTGGGAGATCACGCTCGGCAACACCAACATGCGCCTGTTCAATAGCCTGTTCGGTAGCATGTTCACCGAAGTCCGTTTCTTCGAGCCGCAGTTATCGAGCGAATTAGAGACTGACGAAGCAGCGCCGGCCCAGCGCATTGCCTTTGACATCGCATCACTCGACACCGAAGGGCTGGATGCCGTGATCGAGCCGGTACTCGAAGACCTGGAAGTCTCGCTCCCTGCGCAATCGGGAACAGAACTCTATGGTGTTTGGATGAAATACACCTTAAACGTCTACTCACCGGATGGAGCTGCCCTTGCAGCGTGGCCCATTACCGGATTTGGTCAGGTGGGTAAAAACAGCCTGACAGCCGCCGGCCCTGTGCGTGCCGCTGCTGTAATGGCAATGCGCGATGCTGCCACCAATATCATCCTTAATTTTGAAAATCAGCCCGCTCTGAGGCAGCTGCTTAACGCTCCTGAACCAGCAGTGACAGAAACTGAGGATGCCGACGATGAGTAGATTGCTGATAACGGTCGTCATCAGCTTATGTGTCTCCGGGTGCATCTCGGCACGGGTTGATAATACGAAGGATGCGCGCACCGGAATCAACGCCAAAGAAACCGTTCTGATCATGCCGCGCAGTCACCTCACCGGCAATGAGACGGAACTGAAGTTTGTCGACTGTGTTGCCGATAAAGTCAGTTCGGGAAAAAACAGGCTGGAGGTATACCCGACTGAAACTTTCATCGATCAGCTGTTTCCGTGGTTCGAGCCACGGGTAGCACCACGGCAGATCACCGACCTCGATGCACTGATGGAACGCCCCGGAGTGGCGAACAAG
>CAYLLI010000285.1:0-1972 GCA_964384295.1 uncultured Chromatiaceae bacterium | reverse complement strand
GAATGATCAGCGCACCGTGATCTACCAGCAGCGTAACGAGCTGATGGAAGCCGAGGACATCGGCGATGCCATTGCCGGTATTCGCGAAGAAGTCATCGGTGATGTCGTCGACGAGCATTTGCCGCCGGAAACACCGGCATCCAGCTGGGACGTTGCCGCGCTGTCGCAGGTGCTGGAGCTTGAGTTTGGCGAAGCCATCGATGTTCAGGCGTTGATCGATGCTGATCCGGAGATCAGCCGCGACGCGCTGGCAGACAAGATCATCCAGACAGCCCAACAGGCCGCTGACGACAAGGCGAAGCAGGTGGGCGAACCGATCATGCGTCAGGTGGAAAAAGAGATCATGCTGCGTCAGCTTGATTCGCATTGGCGTGAACATCTGGCGGCGCTCGACTACTTGCGACAGGGCATTCATCTGCGTGGCTATGCGCAGAAGAATCCGAAACAGGAGTACAAGCGCGAAGCCTTCGAAATGTTTGGCATGATGCTTGATCAGGTGAAGTATCAGGTCATCAGCTTCCTGTCGAAGCTGCGGATTCGCGGCGAAGAAGATGTTGCCGCTGTGCAGGGTCAGGCGCCGGCACAGGGAACCATGCGGGCACAGCATGCTGATGCCCGGCAGGCAGGTCAGGCGGGGCTCCCCGGTTTGCCGCAGGCGTCAGCGCCTCAGCAGCAACCACTGCAGACCAACCGCCCGGCTGAAACAGCCAAAGCCGCGGACGAGCCTTTCGTTCGTGAGCAGCCTAAAGTGGGACGCAATGCGCCTTGCCCGTGTGGCTCGGGGAAAAAGTACAAGCAGTGCCACGGTAAGTTGTCCTGACCGACGTCTTTAATGGGTGCAACCGCTAAACCCGTCCTCGGTGTTGCCGTTGGCGTTCTGATTAACCAACGCGATGAGGTGCTCATTGCGCAGCGACCTGCTGACAAGCACATGGGCGGTGCCTGGGAGTTTCCCGGCGGAAAGATCGAAGCTACGGAATCGGTTCTGGAAGCACTGATGCGGGAACTCAACGAAGAGTTAAGCATTCAGGTGCTTGAGGCCTCAGACCTGATGACACATCGTCATGAATACTCCGACCGGATTGTTGATCTGCATGTGATGCTGGTGACGGAATGGTCTGGCGCGAGCCTCGCCGGGCGTGGCGCAGAGGGCCAGTCCCTGCGCTGGGTTACGCCTGAAAACCTAATGAAATCAGGGGTTTTGCCTGCAGATCAGCCGATTGCCGATCGCTTGATTGAAAGGTTCGGTTAGCAGACCGTCAGAATGAAATCGATATCGTCGTTAGTCTGAACCGGGCGACCTTGTTCCGGTGCCCACTGCATAAAGCGGACGGTGAAGCGGTGATGACTGCCGCTGATTTCAGGGTATACATCCAGCGATTGTTCGATAGCGATGCGAACTAACGTCGTCGAGTTACCGCGCTCCAACGAATGCTGATACACCCCGCCTTTGGCCTGGCACTGTTCCGACGGATTGCTGTTGCGGAGTAGCCAGAGCAAATCACACACACTGTCGCAGAGTGGTTTAACGGCAGCGACCCAGCCATCGATAGTTGTGCTGCGCGTGGCAAAGTCTTTTCGTAACCAGTGAGTGTAGTCGGGCAGGTCGAAGGCGCAGGTCCCGCCCGGAATCGCACTGCGATGCCGGATTGAATTTAAAAACTCATTGTCGCGAAGTGGTTGCAGATATTGCGGACCGATCTGGTTCAGTTCGTTGCGCCGTGCCTGCAGTTTCTCGATCGTCTCCTGCAGTCTGGTGTTGTCGACCTCCTGCACGCTTTGGTAGCGTTCGAGCAGAAACACTTGGCGCTCCAGCTCCTTCAGCACGTCCCCGCGAACATCCCCGCGTGCCAGAATGGCAACCACATCCTGAAGTGCAGCAATGCAGGCGCGACTACCCCAGGACGACTCTACCGCCTGATTGTGCCGCAACTGCTTGTACAAAAATTCCAGCCGCAGGAAAGTGCGGATC
>CAYLLI010000284.1:0-1991 GCA_964384295.1 uncultured Chromatiaceae bacterium | reverse complement strand
ATCAGCGTATTCAGCAACTCTTCCTTGCTTTTATCTCTTAACTCTGCGGCCTTCATGAGATCACCTGGCGGCTAACTACTGTGGTTGCAATAGGCAGTTTTGCAGCAGCAAGACGAAATGCCTCACGCGCCACTTCTTCAGAAACGCCTTCCATTTCATAGAGCATGCGGCCGGGCTGAATCTGGGCAACCCAGTATTCAACGTTACCTTTACCTTTACCCTGACGAACCTCGAGCGGCTTCTTGGTAATCGGCTTGTCCGGAAAAATCCGAATCCAGATTTTGCCGCCACGCTTGATTGAGCGGGTCATGGCACGACGAGCAGCCTCGATCTGACGAGCCGTAATACGGCCCCGACCGGTTGCCTTCAGTCCAAACTCACCGAAAGACACAGAACTGCCGCGCTGGGCAAGTCCGCGATTGCGGCCCTTCATCTGTTTTCTAAATTTTGTTCTCTTAGGCTGAAGCATCTTACTTACCTAGTCCTTAATTGGGTCCTTAGCGTGCGCGCTGGCTGTCGCCGGCTTCAGGTGCTGCTGCAACGGGAAACCGCTCCAGAACCTCACCTTTAAAGATCCACACTTTCACACCGATAATGCCGTAGGTCGTTGAGGCCTCAGCAAAACCGTAGTCAATATCGGCGCGCAGGGTGTGCAGCGGCACACGACCTTCGCGATACCATTCCGAACGGGCAATCTCAGCGCCGTTCAAGCGACCGCCCACTTTCACTTTGATGCCGCCAGCGCCCAAACGCATTGCATTGGTCACCGAGCGCTTCATTGCACGGCGGAACATCACGCGACGCTCCAGTTGCTGAGCAATACCTTCAGCAACCAACTGAGCATCGAGCTCGGGCTTACGAATTTCGTTAATGTTGATGCGAACATCATTCACCGGAGTACCGGTCAGCTCAGACACAGCAGCGCGCAGCTTCTCAATGTCTTCACCCTTCTTGCCAATCACCACACCAGGCCGTGCCGTGTGAATCGTGACCTGAATCTTGTTAACCGGGCGTTCAATCTGAATCTTTGCAACAGAAGCGTCCTTCAGCTTCTCTTTCAAAAACTCGCGAATCTGGAAATCGGAGTAAATAAATTCAGGGTAGACCTTGCTGTTGGCGTACCAGCGTGAAGTCCAGTCCTTAGTGATACCCAGACGAATGCCAATTGGATGTACTTTCTGACCCATTCCGAATTCCTACTCGTCAGCTACTTGAACAGTAATGTGACTGTTGCGTTTGATAATGCGGGTACCGCGACCTTTCGCACGAGCGCGGAAGCGGCGCAAACCCGGACCTTCGTCAACATAAATGCTGGCGATCTTCAATTCGTCAATGTCGGCACCATGATTGTGCTCTGCATTTGCAATCGCAGACTCAAGTACCTTCTTCACCATGGCTGCGCTCTTCTTGGGCATAAAGCTCAAATCTTGCAAAGCGCGGGCAACAGGCTTGCCGCGAACCATGTCGGCAATCAGGCGAACCTTCTGCGCAGACATTCCTGCATAACGTAATTTTGCTGAAACTCGCATGCTGCTACTCTCTATTTAGCCTTACGGTCGGCGACGTGGCCTTTGTAAGTTCTGGTTGCCGCAAACTCACCGAGCTTGTGACCAACCATGTCTTCAGAGACCAAAACCGGAATGTGGTCCCGACCGTTATGAACGGCCAAAGTGAAACCGATCATTTCGGGAACAATCATTGAACGCCGCGACCACGTTTTGATCGGACGACGGTTGTTTGCCTCAGCCGCTGCTCTGACTTTCTTCAGCAACGAGCTATCGATAAAAGGACCTTTTTTAATTGATCTTGGCACGTTTACGCTCTCCGCCTATTCTGGCGATTACTTCCTGTTACGACGGCGAACAATCATTCCGTCAGTACGTTTGTTGTTACGGGTTTTCTTACCCTTAGTCGGGGTACCCCACGGCGACACCGGATGGCGGCCACCTGAAGTACGACCTTCACCACCACCATGCGGGTGATCAACCGGG
>CAYLLI010000283.1:0-2001 GCA_964384295.1 uncultured Chromatiaceae bacterium | reverse complement strand
GGAAACCCGCAACCGAGTCACCGAACAGCAGGGTTCTGAGCAGCACGAATCCCCCATACCCCACCGCAAAGAGCGCGGTTATTGCGCCGGCGACGCTGGCGATGCGCAGGGGGGCGATGCTGAAGGAGGTGATGCCGTCGCAGGCGAGTCCGATGAGCTTGAGCCAGGGCCATTTGGAATGTCCCGTGTGCCTGGCGGGTCGATCATACTCAAGTGCGATAGTTCGAAAGCCAATCCACGCAAACAGACCTTTGTTGTATCGGTTGCGCTCGGGCATTGCCTTGATCGCATTGAGTGCACGTCGAGACAGCAACCGGAAATCGCCAACATCGCTGGGAATCTCGATGTCACTCAATGCGCCAAGTAGTCTGTAGAACGCGCGTGCCAACCACCGTCGCGTTGGGCTGTCCCCATCCCGCTGGGCGCGCTTCATGGCCACGACGTCGTAACCTGTCCGCCAAGCACGGACCATGTCGGGAATACACTCCGGTGGGTCTTGCAGATCTGCGTCTAGAAATATTGCTGCGCCACCACGAGCGTGGTCGATGCCCGCGGACAACGCAGCTTCCTTGCCGAAATTTCGGCTCAGATCGATACAGCCTACCCGTCGGTCCGCGCGGGCAAGCCACTTGATCAGGCTCAGGGTGTTGTCGGTACTGCCATCGTTAACGAAGATAATCTCAGCATCGCAAAAGTCTTTGGTGAGAACAGAGGAAAGCCGAGCATAGAACGCCATCAGGCCATCTGCCTCGTTGTAGCAGGGGACAACGATGCTTAGCAGCTCAGGGTTAGTCGGGGAGTCGTGCATGATTAAATGTCCACATCCAATTCAGAGCGTAGCCGGCCGCAAAGGCCGTGCTGGTGGCCAGAAACTGATTGGCGATCAGCGGTAGATAGCCAAGAAGCACTGAAACCACACCCGCGTTCACGGCGAGGCTGACAAGCGCAACCACACCGAATTTGACCGCCTGTGGTGGCCAGGCCTCCGTCGTAAGGAAGGCGTAACGACGCACCAGCAGGAAGTTCACCCCTGCGCCAACGGCTGCACCGATAGTGGTCGCGACGGGGGCTGAGTAACGATCGAGTAGCCCCCACATCATCACGTAATGAGTCGAGGTACCGACCAGCCCGGCGGTGCCGTAGCGGCGCAGGGCCATCAGGTGTCGCACTAGCTGCGGCGTTGGCGTCATGGGTTTGGTTCCAGCCGTATTCAGGACCCGTTTTGAGCGCAGGCTGACGAACTTTCTCCCGCTTCGCTGTCTAAACTTCGCCAATTCGTCGGTTATTTCGTGAGTCGTCCCATGCCATTAATGAATCGTCTGCAGTCGGTCAGGCCTTTGCTGCAGGACGAACGATGTATTCGTGTATTTGCGGTACTGCTGCTGTTCACCGCTATGAACCAAATCAAGGAACCGCTAGTCGGAGCGTCACTTAACGATGAGCTCATTTATGGATTTGGCCGGTTTCTCGTGTTGTTCTCGAGTTTGCTACTGGCCGAGTATGTTCTCGTGGCGGTCAGTGGCTGGTCCAAAGAAGCCGGGAGTTGGATCAAGCAGCTTGTGGTGCTGGCGCTGGTTGCCGCCGCTCCCTTTGCACTGATTGATCTCTGGCTGGAGGCTTACTTCCCGGTGCGTCCGGAGTACTTCGACGAGTACCACGGTCCCATCGAAGCAGTACTGGCCTACTTTGGCGAATTCCTGACGGTCCTCTCGCTCTTGCTACCCGCTTACTTCTTGATTGGGTTGTTGCTGGGTCGGCGTGAGTCCTTCGCGGTCATTGACGAAGCCGCAGCGCCCGAACTGTTGCTGCCGGATTTTTTGCGGCGGGCGGGTTTGTCTGATTTTGGTGAGCTGATGGCGGTCGAGGCACAGGAACACTACGTACGCGTGCATCATCGCAATGGCAGCAGCATGGTGCTGCAGCGTTTTGGCAGTGCTCTGGATCATTTGCCCGATGAGATCGGGCTACAGGTTCATCGCTCCTGGTGGGTTGCGGATACGG
>CAYLLI010000282.1:0-2040 GCA_964384295.1 uncultured Chromatiaceae bacterium | reverse complement strand
CATCCGACAACGCGAGCCCGAGTGCTGTATTTGCGGTTTCCAGTGCCGCACGGCCCTCGGCTTGCAGCGGCACACGCTCGAGCAGGCCCGGTTCGTGTTGTGCAAACAACCCGCCCGCATCAAACTCGTCGACAAAGGCGGCTTCGGTCATGCGGTCGTGCAGGTGCTTCTGCAACGCCAGCATCTGTTCATCGGTCAGCGCTTGTGATGCCTCGACGTGGTATTCAATCCCGCGCTCCAACCGGGCTACGTTGCTCAATCCGCAATTCTGCGCGATATCCGTTGCCTTGCTCGACCACGGCGAGATGGTGCCGATGCGCGGCACTACGGTAATCGTGCGCCCGCCTTTCGGCGCGTCCGGCAGGCGCGGCCCGTAGCTGAGCAGTGCCGAGAGCACCTGCTGTTCGTCAGCCGACAGTTCCGCGGCCAACTCCGCAAAATGAATAAAGCGGGCACCGACCTTGGTTACGTCCGGCGCGATCTGCTGCAGAGCCCGAAGAAGAGTTTCCTGACGGAACGAAGACAGGGCCGGGGGCCCCTGAAGTTGCAACACGGGCATTGTTTACTGTTCTACTCGGTGGATGAATAAAGGGACAAAAACGGGACAAAGCCCGGAGTTAAACTGAGATTCGCAATATTGCTGACGGCTCATGAACCCGGCTCACCCTTATCGGGGCCGAAGGATGACATCGGAAACGGAGTCACATTACTGCCGTCAAACGAGCTGATTTTTGCAGTGCCCCGCTTTTCCACTTCATCAATGCGAATAATGGCGTGCATCGGAATATAGGTGCGTATAACCGAATCGAACTCGGTCTTGAGCTTTTCTTCGGCAGGATCGACAACCAGAGAGCTCCGCTCGCCAAAAACCAGCTCCTCAACGTCGATAAAACCGTACATTGCGCCCTCACCAACACTGCGGGCGTAAATCTCGTAAACCTTGCCCTGGTTCATGAAAATAATCTTGTAAAGCTGTTCTTCAGTCATCAGTTGCTCAAAAGCCGTGTTAGCAGGCACCCCGCTGCGTTGCGGAAAGCCTGAAAGCCTTGCGTTTATTAGTGCTATGCGACCCCGCTCGCTCCGGGAGCTGCCGGTTGCGGGTTTGGAGCGCGATTATACCCGCTAAATCCATGCTACGGCATGCCCTTAAAGCATTGAATCGCTGCAATGATTTGTGACCTACGCCCCCTTTTTCTGCAGCCTGAGGCCGCAAAATCGGAAGTCCGCAGTAACAACTCTGCGGAACGGTTACGTTTTTTGCATCGATTTCGGCTCTCAGGACTGTAAATGCCTCTGCGACTCAACATTGTCAGCCACCACAAGGACTCTCTCGGCAACATTGCCTCGCGTGAGTTTATTGGCTGTGGCGGCACCATCGGCAGAAGCCTCGAGAACGACTGGCCACTGCCGGACTCGCATCGCTATCTGTCGGCGCGGCACGCCATGATCGATTGCCAGGGTGCGACGTTCTACCTGATCGACACGAGCCGCAACGGCGTTTTTGTCAACGGCTCTGACGCACCGCTCGGCAAGGGCAACCCGGTCAAGCTGCAGGATGGCGACCGCATTCGCATGGGCGACTATGAATTTCTTGCCGAGATCACCATCGACGAACGCATCAGCAATGATGACGGCATGCGCGATTCGATCGTGCGGGCACAGCTCGTGGATGAAGACGTCTCGATGGAAATGCCGCTGCTTTCCGAAGACAACCTGAGCGATATGACGCTGGCTGATCATCTGAAGATTGCCGATCCCGGTCAGTCCGGTCAAACATCCGCAGTCAGCCCCGGTGCTGATCGGGACGCCGCTCTGAGTGAGGCTGCTAACCTGCTATTGAAAGCTGCCGGCATGGATGCACAGCAACTATCCGGTCGCGCGGCGGAAGATATCCTCGATCAGGCAGGGGCAGTCATCAAAGAGTACACCGCAGGACTCACCGGCCTGAACATGAGTCGCGCCGATTTCATTGAACGCTATCACCTCGGTCAGCAAAGCAGTCAGGACAGCGGCAAGAACCCATTGCGACGAATGCAGGGC
>CAYLLI010000281.1:0-2044 GCA_964384295.1 uncultured Chromatiaceae bacterium | reverse complement strand
TCCGGCGCCATTGTCAACATGAAGAATGGCGATAAAGTGGAAGTGGGTGACGTTATTGCCCGCATTCCGCAGGAAAGCTCGAAGACCCGCGACATTACGGGTGGTCTGCCGCGTGTTGCTGACCTGTTTGAAGCGCGTAAGCCGAAAGAGCCTGCGATCCTTGCAGAGCACACCGGTACCGTGAGCTTCGGTAAAGAAACTAAAGGCAAGCGCCGTCTGGTTATTACCGATGAGACGGGCGAAAGCTTTGAGAGCCTGATTCCGAAATGGCGCCATCTGACTGTGTTTGAAGGTGAGCAGGTCGAGCGCGGTGAAGAAGTGGCCGATGGCGAGCCTAATCCGCATGACATTCTGCGCCTGAAAGGTGTCGAGCCTCTGGCGGATTACGTTGTTCGTGAGATTCAGGACGTCTACCGCTTGCAGGGTGTGAAAATCAACGATAAGCACATCGAGGTGATCATTCGCCAGATGCTGCGGAAAGTTGAAGTCACTGAGGCCGGCGAAACATCGCTGCTGCGCGGCGAACAGCTGGATTACGCGCGTCTGTTGGAGACTAACGAGGCTGCTGAGCGTCAGGGTAAGACTCCTGCCGAGTTCAGCCCGCTGCTGTTGGGTATCACGAAAGCGTCGCTGGCAACCGAGTCGTTCATTTCTGCCGCGTCCTTCCAGGAGACCACCCGTGTGCTTACCGAAGCTGCGGTTAAAGGTCTGCGGGATGAACTGCGCGGTCTGAAAGAGAACGTTATCGTCGGTCGTCTGATTCCTGCCGGTACCGGCTATGCGTATCACGCTGAGCAGCGCCGCAATCGCGACCGTGATCAGCTGCTGGCGGCGGAACTTCAGGGATTGGAGCAGGCAGCCCAGACTGAAGGTGACTCCGAGTCGCCCGCAGAGCCTGAAGTGCCCGAAAGCGAAGGGACAGCGGCATAAAGCCCTTCCGGCAGCGTATTTCGCTGCTTGACAGGGTTGCGGTGCCTACCTACAATTTGCGCCCCTTTTGACTGGGGCGCAGATTGTCAGGCTTTCCGCATTTTCAAGCCTTTACTTAAGGCTGCTGAAGGATAGTCCTGCTTCCGCTGTGAGACGGCGGTCAATGTAGGTTTTGAGTGAATAAGCGTCCGAACCGGTGTTCGGGCCAAAGAGATTTGTTTGTTATGGCAACAGTAAACCAGCTCGTTCGCGGTCAGCGTAAAAGCAAAACCGTTAAATCCAATGTTCCTGCGTTGCAGGCAGGCCCGCAGAAGCGTGGCGTTTGCACCAGGGTTTACACGACTACGCCTAAGAAGCCGAACTCGGCTCTGCGTAAAGTGGCTCGTGTGCGTTTGACCAATGGGTTCGAAGTAACCAGCTACATCGGTGGTGAAGGCCATAATCTTCAGGAACACTCTGTGGTGCTCATTCGCGGCGGTCGTGTTAAGGATTTGCCGGGTGTTCGTTATCACACGGTTCGCGGCACGCTCGACTGTGCAGGCGTTTCTGATCGTCGCCAGGGCCGCAGTAAGTATGGCGCCAAGCGTCCTAAGTAAGTTAATCGCGTCCATACGCAGTAAAGAATTTTAGAGGCTTAACATGTCCAGAAGAACTCAGGCACCCAAACGTATTCTGTTGCCGGATCCTAAACACGGCAGTCAGCGACTGGCTAAATTCATCAACATGCTGATGAAGAGCGGCAAAAAGTCTGTGGCCGAAAAGATCGTCTATGACGCGATTGAGCAGATTGCCGAGCGCAACAGCATTACCGAACTGGAAGCTGTGGAAACTCTGGGTGCTGCGCTGGATAACGTGAAGCCAGCCGTTGAGGTTAAGTCTCGCCGTGTCGGTGGCGCTACGTATCAAGTCCCTGTTGAAGTGCGTCCTGCACGTCGTGAAACGCTGGCTATGCGCTGGGTCATTGATGCGTCGCGTGCCCGCAGCGAAAAAACAATGGCGCAGCGTCTGGCAAACGAATTGCTCGACGCCTCTGACAACCGTGGTACTGCAGTTAAGAAGCGCGAAGACACGCATCGCATGGCAGAAGCCAACAAGGCGTTTTCGCACTATCGCT
>CAYLLI010000280.1:0-2044 GCA_964384295.1 uncultured Chromatiaceae bacterium | reverse complement strand
AGCGGCAGGTGCTCTAAACTCGATTCCTGGGTGTCTAAGTTGACTGCGAAACGTCGCGCCTTGTCTTCGGGCCAGGGGTTCTGATTTTCTGATTGCCAGATTTATGGGCCTTTTTAGATGTCATCCATTTGGATGATTTTGCGCAGATTCAATGACTTATGTTTATCCGATGAAAATTATGTAAAATAGCCTTTTCTGTATAGGTTTTTCATAAATTATTAATTTTAAAGGTTTTTTTTGATTGGCTATGCTGCGTTGTAGAAATTTTTTGTGATGGGTGTCACATTTTTGCAGCACTCGGCATATAGTGTTCTCAACAAACAGGGCAGTGCGCTGCTCAGGCTAGATAAAAATAATTAATCGCGTCCGTTATGGGGCAACAGGGGAAGTTCATGAATACTTTCATTTTAAGATCCGTAGTGGTGGCTCTTGCTTTGGTTTCCTTCTCAGCAAGTGCAGCTACGATCAGCCGTGAGTTCAGCGGTAACGATTGCTCGGGGTACTTTGGTACCGGCTTTGATTCCTGCACCATTTTTGTCAACGACAACGATGAGCGTATTGAACTGTCGCCGGTCATCGCCAAATTCGGCGGCGATCTGGTGTTGAGCGAAACGAACGACACCATCTTCCCGAGTGTTGACGGGTCGGAGTTTGGTTTTGCTAACACAACCGCCGAAAACAAAACCGGCGACTGGACCTATACGCAGGGTGCGGATGATCCGGGTGTTCGATACTGGGCTACTAAGGCCGGCTCTAACTTCCTGTTGTTCTGGGAAGTGGATGACGCTGCCATTGCTTCAGGCGGTGCTTGTGACGTAGCAGATGTATACGCGCTGGATTGCCTGGATGCGGCGCTGGTGGTTGACGCAGCTTCTTGGTCTACGCCTGATAACAAAGAGCTGTCTCACATCACGTTCTACGACACTGCGGTGATTCCGGTGCCTGCTGCAGTATGGCTGTTCGGTTCAGCACTGGGCATGCTGGGATGGACTCGTCGCAGAAAAGCCTAGATTTATCTGACCAACTAAGAACAAAAAAGCCCCGCTTAGCGGGGCTTTTTTGTGGAAGTCCTGTCGAGTTTTCTTCAGCTTTCTCTGTTTCCTTTTCCTTTTCCTTTTCTTTATTGTAATGGCCAGCGAGTGCTTCGCCTTTTTTCTAGGATGTTCTGCAACACTCTGATTTTTTGTCTATACTGACGACGTCGGGGTGTTGATCGTGCCAGAGCAATTCGTTCAGTCGTGAGTTGGTTGGGTTCGGTTGTTTCTATTAGTCAGATGGTCAGACCAACCATGTGTTTTCAAGAATATAGCTGCTCGTTCCTGCGGCTGTTACAGCGAACAGGTATTGCAGGGCTTCTACTTATTTTGGCGTCAACACCGGCGCGGGCGTTAAGTTGTCAGGACGCGCGCGACATCGGCGATGTGCTGCGCTACGCACTGCCGGCTGCGGCCTACGGACTCTCTCTCGGTTATCAGGATGGTCAGGGCGCCTGGCAGTACACCAAAACCCTGGCCTATACGGGCGCTGCAACCGGCTTCTTTAAAGTGGTGGGCGGTAAGCACCGTCCGGATGCCGGCACCAGCGAGCAGTCCTTCGTTTCCGGTCACATGTCATCGGCTGCTTCAGGCGCTGCCTTTATCTACACCCGTTACGGCAAGGGCTGGGGTATTCCGGCTTACATGCTGGCTGCTTTTACCGGTTACAGCCGCTACTGCTCCGACAAACACTTTGACGATGATCTGCTGGGCGGCACGATGGTAGCGTTGATGTCCAACTGGTATGCCACGTCGCCGTATCCCGAGGCAGGCCAGTTGCTGCCGAGTTTCACGTCCAACGAACTGAGCGTGTCATTCAAGAACTTCTTTGGCGGCAACCGCCAGCCGCGCGATCCGTCAAACTTTAAAGCCCGGTATCGTTTCCTGTTCGAATTCGGCCCGTTGAAAACCACCCGCAACGAGATCCGTTCGCCGGACGATGGCGGTACCACCTTTGACTTATCGACTCTAGAGCAGAACACAGCGGCGACAGCGCGTCTGCGGTTTGA
>CAYLLI010000279.1:0-2072 GCA_964384295.1 uncultured Chromatiaceae bacterium | reverse complement strand
ATGTTGAGATCCAGCATCTTGAAGGCGGTCTTGTTGACGTCGTGCATGTGGCCGAAGGAGATGCCGTTCTTGCTGGCACGTCGCTTCTGACGCTGGACGGTACTGCCGCTCGCGCAAGACTGAACTCCCATATCAATCAGTGGATTGGGCTTTTGGCCCGTCGGGCGCGCCTGACGGCGCACCGTGATCGCCGCAGCGACGTTGTCTTTGATGATGAGCTTCAAACCCAGGCGGAAAACTATGGTTTGGTCCATCTGTTACATGAGCAGCGCGACGAGTTTGATGCCGAACTGTCAGTCCATGAAACGGACAAAGCTATCCTGGAGCAACGGGTTGCCGCTATCCAGCAGAGCTTGGTTGGCTACGAAAGCCAGTTGGAGGCGCTGTCTGCCCAAAGAGATCTGATTGCCGACGAAGCAGAACGCAAACATGGTCTTTTAACCCAAGGTCTTGCGACCCGCAGCGAATACACGGCACTGATGCGCACGCTGGCTGAGTTGGTCGGGGAGATCGGCTCGCTTAACGCCTCTATCGAACGGGCTCGTCTGGGCATTATCGAGGCGCAAGAAGAGCTTGTCCGTCCGGAGATAGATCGCCTGACCCAGATCACAGCAGAACTGAGCAATCTCAGCATTGAGCAGGCGCGTCTGGAGGAGCATATCATAGCCGAGCAGCATAGGATCGAGCGCTTGGTCATCACAGCGCCTGTTGACGGTGTCGTTTTGCGGCTTCCACACGCATCGGCTGGCAATGTCTTCGGTGCAGGAATTGTTGTTGCAGAACTTTTGCCCACGAACTCGGACTTGATTGTCGAAACACGATTGGAACCCAGTGATGTGGACGTCGTCTACGAAGGCCAGGATGCTGAGTTGCGATTGGTGGCGCTAAACATGCGCTTGACACCGCAGGTTACGGCGACTGTTGATTTCATTTCCGCCGATAGACTGCGTGACGATGTTACCGGGCAGGACTACTTCGCCGCCCGGATTGCGATTACAGACACACTGCCAATCCAGATGGATACAGGTGGGCTCTATCCCGGCATGCCTACGGAAGTTGTCATACCGATCGAAGGCCGCACCTTCTTTGAATATCTGCTGAAGCCGATTTCTGACTCCCTGCAACATGCTTTCAGGGAGACCTAAAATCGCCGTCTGATCTAATGAGTTCGAACAAGGTTCGAACGGGAGCGCGATAGCGCTTTGCCAATGCTGAGTGCGGAGAGAGCG
This sequence comes from uncultured Chromatiaceae bacterium, assembly GCA_964384295.1. Lineage (GTDB taxonomy): Bacteria > Pseudomonadota > Gammaproteobacteria > Steroidobacterales > JABIQA01. The sequence continues at coordinate 843 of CAYLLI010000279.1, read as the reverse complement.
GCAGGCGTTTGCTGGGCAGATACCGAGCGGCCCCTGAAAATTCAAAGTGCACCACTCTCGAGAATGGATCGATACTCCGCTTACATAGCGCTGGCATCGCATTCTCGCGTTCTCGGTAGCTATCCGTTCTGCCGGTCTTTTTCTAAAAACTCGATAAGCGACCGGCTGGCGCCAAGAATATGGGCACGGGTGAGTGCTGCGGCTTCCGCGCTGTCGCGGTTGATGGCAGCATTCAGAATGCCCGCATGTTCGCGGCGTGCCCGTTCAATACCTGACGTCAGCACAAGCTGCGCACGCAGATACCGGCTGACATTATCCAGGGCATTGGCGATGATTTGCAGATGGTAAGGCCGCTTGCAGTCTTTGTAGAGCGTGTAATGGAACTGCCGGTTCAGACTACCCCAACGGCTGCTATCGGTTTCGCGCGCGAACTCCTGAGCGAAGGTCTTCGCCTCGTCCAACGTTCGGTCGGTGATCTGGTCGACCGCCTGGCGGATCACCTCACCCTCTAACAGGGCGCGAAACTCGAACATCTCAGAAATCTCATTGAGCGACAGCGAGCTCACAACCGCGCCTTTGTAGCGCTGGTTGGTGATGAGGCCCTGTTCTTCCAAGCGCGCCAAGGCCTCACGCACGGGGATGCGGCTGACGTTGAACATGGCCGCGATCTGGTCTTGGCGCAGCAGGTCACCATCCTTCAGCGTGCCTTCCACGATGGCTTCGCGCAGGGCGTCGAAGATGACATCGGCGGTGGATGAGGCAGCGCCCAGATCGACAGTTTTCAAGTTCAACGACATGGTTCTTATTATCTCAGCTGGTGTCCATGGCCGGGCGCACAAACGC
>CAYLLI010000278.1:0-2080 GCA_964384295.1 uncultured Chromatiaceae bacterium | reverse complement strand
CGGCGGCGATTCTGACCAGCTTTTTGGTGATGTCGGTATTGGACATGGGGCTGAATCAGGTGTCGCTTTCGGCACTGATTATCGCGCTGGGTATGCTGGTGGATAACGCCATCGTGATGTCGGAATCCATTATGGTCCGGATGGAGCGCGGCGAGCCGGCGCGATCTGCAGCACTGGCATCGGTGTCTGAACTTCGCGGTCCGTTGTTGACCTCATCGTTGACGACCGCTGCCGCGTTTTTGCCAATCTACCTCGCGCAATCTCAAACGGGCGAATACACGCGGCCGTTGTTTGAGGTCGTGACGATTACGCTGCTGTGTTCGTGGGTCATGGCGATCACGTTGATTCCCGCGTTGTGCGTTCTGTTTATGCGGGTGAAGCAGAACGCTGCGGAACAAGATTTCAGCGGCACCGTGTATCAGCGCTACCGCGACATTCTGCATTGGGTGCTGGCAAATCGCTGGCAGACGCTGGGTGCGGTTGCTGTGGTATTCGTTCTGACGTTGCAGCTGGCGCGGTTTATTCCCGCATTGTTTTTCCCGGCGAATGACCGGGCCACGTTTACGGTGGATGTTGAACTGCCGGTCGGGTCGCCGATCAGCAGGTCAGAGAAAGTGGCGGCCGGTATCGGCGCGTTTATGCAGGAGCAGTGGCTGATTAATGACCAGCGCGATGCCGGCGTCGTGAACTGGTCAACGTTTATCGGTCAGGGTGCGCCCCGTTACGTGCTGCCGTACCAGCCTGAACTGAATGCCCCGAACTATGGCTACATTATCGGCAATGCGACCTCATTTAGCCTGCTGCAGCAGGGTGAGCTGTTTGCATCGATTCGTGAATACGCCGCCAGCAACTTTCCCGACGCCAACATCACCGCACGTGCCTTGCCGCTCGGTGCCCCAGCCTGGCCGCCTGTAGCAATCCGGGTATACGGTCGTGATACCGATCAGATTTTTGAGCTTGCCGATCGGGTAAAGCAGCAGCTTGCTACGGTTCCCGGTACGTTGCAGATTAGTGACAATTGGGGCCCGCGCAGCAAGAAGGTGGTGATTGATATTGATGACCGGCGCGCACGATTAGCCGGTGTCTCGAATCAGGACATTGCGATCTCGATGCAGACCTTTTTGTCGGGTCTGGAAGCGACCCGCTACCGTGAAGACGACGAATTGATTCCGGTGGTCGTGCGTTCGCGTAAAGAGCAACGGTTGCAGGCAGACCGGCTCGCAACGATCAACGTGTATTCATCGACGACAGGTCAGGCTGTGCCGCTGAGCCAGGTGGCGGCGCCGCAGTTGAAGTGGCAGCCCGGGGTGGTTGAGCGCCGCAACCGGCTGCGGACGGTGACGGTAGAGTCGTTGCTGTTGCCCGGAGTGACAGCGGCGGAGATTAACGCCGTGATGGCCGAGTGGCTGGATGAAGAGTCGAAGAGTTGGCCGTTTGGTTACGGCTGGGAGTTCGGCGGTGAAGCGGAAACGTCCGGCAAGGCCAATTCCGCGATCGGTGATAAGTTGCCCATCGCGCTCCTGATTATTGTGCTGTTGCTGGTAGCGCAGTTCGACTCGCTGCGCCGGCCGGTGATTATTATGGCGACGATTCCGCTAGCCCTGATCGGCGTATTCATCGGCTTGTTTGTGATGCGCTCTTACATCGGGTTTATGACGTTCCTCGGCATTATTTCGCTGGCCGGAATCGTAATTAACAACGCCATCGTGCTGCTCGACCGGATTCGTATTGAAATTGACGACAACGGTCTGGCGCCAGCCGATGCGATTGTCGAAGCCGCTCAGCAGCGGTTGCGGCCGATTCTGCTTACCACCGCCACGACCATTGGCGGCCTGTTGCCGCTGTGGTTCGGCGGTGGCCCGATGTGGGAGCCGATGGCAATAGCCATCATTTTCGGGCTGCTGTTCTCCACGATGCTGACGCTGGGTGTTGTGCCGGTGCTGTACGCGCTGATGTTCCGGGTGCCTGTGAACAAGCCGCAACCAGCGACTGCTTACGCTGCGTCGGCTTCCGCTTCCGACTGAACCGGCTTGTTGCGCTTTAAGCCCAGCGAGACGAAGAACATGGCTACGGCGAGGAT
>CAYLLI010000277.1:0-2122 GCA_964384295.1 uncultured Chromatiaceae bacterium | reverse complement strand
GCGCCGCAGGCCGGCAACCCGGACCAACTCAAGCGGAAACCCGTCAGCAGGAACGACGCTGGACTCAAGCCCCTGAGATGTCCCGAGCCAGACCACCTGCTCATTGCGCTCGCGCAGGGCGCGCGCCACAGCCAACGCCGGGAACACGTGCCCGCCGGTACCGCCCGCCATAATCAGTACAGGTGCCGTGCTCATGCGCGTGACCTCCTGCGGGTGACCGTTTTACGGGTGCCGCGCAACGCGCGACGGTTTTCCAGATCGATGCGGATCAGCAAGCCCAAAGCCATCATCGTGATGATCAGGCTGCTACGTCCGTAGCTGATCAGCGGCAGCGTCAGACCTTTCGTCGGAAACACGCCCATGTTCACGCCAATGTTGATCAGCGACTGCACACCCAGCCAGATCGCAATACCAAACGCGAGATACGCCTGATACATCCGCTGCATACCGGCGGAATCACGCGCCACCAACACCGTGCGCCATACCAGTAACGCGAACAGCACAATCACCAACAGACTGCCGATCAAACCGAACTCTTCCGCAATCACCGCGAAGATAAAGTCGGTATGCGCTTCCGGCAGGTAAAAGAGTTTCTGTACGCTGTTACCGAGGCCCAAGCCGAAAATGTCGCCGCTGCCAATCGCAATGAGCGACTGCGTTAGCTGAAAACCACTGTCAAACGGATCGGCCCACGGATCCAGAAATCCGGTAACCCGCTTCAGCCGGTACGGGGAGAACACGGCCAAAGCAACAAGCAATGCGACCACCCCGGCGCAACAGGCAATAAAGTATTTGAGCCGTGCTCCGGCAACGAACAGCACGCCGAGACTGATTGCCAACAACACCGTGGTGGCCCCAAAGTCGGGCTGCTGCAACAACAGGAAACCGGCACCGGCAATTACGGCCATCGGCTTAACAAAGCCGTTCAGATTCGTCTGAAGTTCTTTCTGTTGTCGCACTGCATAGCCGGCCAGCCACATCAGCAACAAGAGCCGTGCCGGCTCGGACACCTGAATATTGATACCGGCGGCACTCACCCAGCGGGTAGCACCGTTAACAGTGCGTCCGAGACCGGGCACCAACACAATCAATAACAACAAAAACGCCATCAGCACTAGCGCGAAGCCGGTACGCTCCCAGACGTCCGTTGGCACCTGCAGCATGACGGCACCGGCAATAAGGCCGACAACAACGGCCAACAGCTGCTGCTTCAAATAGTAAAACGGCTGACCGGTCGCGTTCTCAGCCAGGGAGACCGATGCGGACGTCAGCATCACCAGCCCGCCGCACAACAAAACGATGCACACAAACATCAATGTGCCGTCCGGCATTACCGGAGACTGAACGTTCGAAGCGCGAGGGCTCATTGTGCGCCCTCCTTGACCAGGTTCATGAAGCGCTCGCCACGATCTGCATAGTTGGCAAACATATCGAGACTCGCGCATGCCGGTGCCAGCAGCACCGTAGTCCCCGGTTTTGCTTTCGCGCGTGCCGCAGCCACCGCGCTCTCGAGATCGGCTACCCGCGTCACCGGGCAGACTGCGGACAATGCCTCTTGCAATACCTCAGCATCCTGACCAAACACCAGCACCTGCGCATCACGCCCGGCCAGTGCTTCGGCGAGCTCGGCGAAATCGCTGCCTTTGCCATCACCACCGGCAATCAACACCAAATCGCCCGTCACTGAAGAAACACTGGCAGCAGCCGCTGCATCGTTCGTCGCCTTCGAGTCATTAATCCAGCGAGTACCATCATCCGTAGGGACGGCCTGCATTCGATGCGGCAACGGCAGAAAACTTTTTACGCCATCGGCCAGAGCCTCAAGTCTCACGCCGCAGCTGTGCGCCATTGCAAACGCGGCTAACGCATTCTGCACGTTGTGCTGACCCTGCAGGGGCACCTCGTCTACAGCCACAACAGGGGTCGTGCCAAATGCGATTCGACCCTCAACAATTCCCCACTGCCCGGCATCGGGCACATCGAGTCCGAAGCTGACAACGTTGCTGCCGGCCGGAGCCTGAGCCAACGGCTCGGCGCGATTAACCACAGCAATGTCACAGCGCTCGAAGATGCGCAGTTTTGCCGCACGGTAGCTCTCCATGCTGCCATGCTGATCAAGGTG
>CAYLLI010000276.1:0-2149 GCA_964384295.1 uncultured Chromatiaceae bacterium | reverse complement strand
ACCTCTTTGATATCTTCCTGCGCCATTACGGTGCTGCTAAGCCCTGCAATCATCAGGCTTGCGAGCATCATTGCGAAAGGTCTGGTTGTCAGATTGGAAGAGAGCAAAGTCGTACCGGTTCAGCGAACAATATGGGGGCCCTGAGGCTGCACTGAGCATACCGGACACTGCGGGTTTTTCGCGATTTTCATGCTGCGGCCGGAGCCTGCGGCCGCATCGTACACCCACAGTTTGCCAGCCAGTTCGCTGTCGAGTTGTGTCAGTACTTTGATGGTTTCTGTGGCCAGCATGCAGCCGATGGTGCCAGCTACCGGGGCGAGTATTCCCTGACCGGCGCAGTCTTCGAGCGTTTCATCGTCTTCCGAGTAGAGGCAGCGGTAGCAACCGTGATCGGTTTTTTGATCGTGCCGGAAGACTGAGACCTGTCCTTCCATGCGAATGGCAGCCCCGCTCACCAGAGCCCGTTTAGCGGCAAAACAGACTTCATTCAGCAGCCAGCGCGTGCCGAAGTTGTCGCTGCAGTCGACCACGACATCGACTTCAGCAACGACTTGTTCCAGTCCGTGACGCGACAACCGCTCGGGCAAAGCAACAAGGTTTGCGGCGGGATTCCATTCGCGCAGGTTTTGCACGGCGGCTTCGGCTTTATGGTGACCGACGTCATCGGGCCGGAACAGAACCTGTCGCGGCAGGTTGGTTGCGTCGACGGTGTCGAAATCGTTGATAAAGAGTTTGCCGACTCCAGCGGTCGTCAGGTACAGCGCCGCCGTCGCGCCCAGTCCGCCGGCGCCGACAATCAGCACGCTGCCGTTGCCCAGCTTTTCCTGACCTTTCGGTCCGATCGCCGGCAAGCTGTGGTGGCGCGCGTAGCGCAGTGCGTTGTGGTCCTGACTCGTCATGGTTGTTCGGGTATTTCCCTTGCGGTCGATGGCCTAGTGGGTGAGTTGCGGCAGCCTTCCTGATGTGACTCTCGGCAAGCCCGACAGGTCGAACACTGTCGTAATCTCGGTGAAGTTGTGAATTGCCAGCAATTCACGAATAGCTTGCCCCTGCAGCAGGCCGTGTTCAAGCAGTAACCAGCCGCCGGGGACGAGATGTGCGCCTGCTCCATCCACAATCACGCGAATGGCATCCAGTCCGTCGGCACCGCTGTACAAAGCGATGTCCGGCTCGAACATCAGTTCAGGGTCGGTCAGCCCGGTTTCATCCAGGCCGATATAGGGCGGATTCGACACAATCATGTCGAAACGCATAGTAGCAGTTGTTGTATCGAGCGCATCAAACCAATCGCCCTGATGCCAGGTCACCTGTTGTTCGCAGCAGTCGCTGTTTTGCGCCGCCACCTCAAGCGCATCGCTGCTCAGGTCGGTTGCGTGCAGGATCGCATGCGGACGTTCGCTGCCAATGGACAGAACTACTGCGCCACTTCCGGTGCCTAAGTCGAGGACACTGCAAGTTTCATTGGCAGGCAGTTTGGCCAGAGCTTGCTCGACCAGTATTTCGGTTTCCGGCCGCGGCACCAGCGTATCCGGCGTGACTTTTAACGTTAGCGTCCAGAAATCACGTAAACCGGTAATGTGGGCAATCGGCGTGTGTTCCAGCCGTTTCCGCAGCAGCTCGGCAAACAGCGCCTGATCGTCTGTGCCGACCACCGAGTCACTGTAGGTGTAAAGCTGGGCGCGTGACTTGCGGAGTACGAGGCCGAGCATTAGCTCGGCATCCAGCCGCGGGCTATCGCTGCTGTCTTGCAGTCGTTGGCTGGCGAGTCTGATCAGTTCTCCGATTTGCATGTCGAGTGAGCGATGGCCGAGGGCTTTAGAGTTTTTGATGCAGCCTCTATAGTAAGGCTTAGCGCACATAGAGTGGAACGTCAGTTATGACAAACGACAAACAACATCCCGAGACCCAATGCATTCATGCGGGCAACACCATCGACCCTCAGACCGGGGCGGTTATGCCTGCTATTTATCCCAGCTCAACCTACAAGCAGGAAGCGTTTGGTGTCTGGGGTGACTACGCCTACTCGCGCAATGCGAATCCGACCCGCGCCGCGCTGGAAAGCTGCGTTGCGGAACTTGAAGCCGGTACCAAAGCGCTCGCGTTTGCTTCCGGCATGGCCGCATCGTCAGCCGTGCTTGAGACCTTGCCT
>CAYLLI010000275.1:1283-2162 GCA_964384295.1 uncultured Chromatiaceae bacterium | reverse complement strand
TCGTGCAGCGCGTAAATACACGATCGACATTGCTGATGACCCTGGAAGGGAATCACGTGCAGATACCCAATTCAGCAGTCTACAAAGGCACAATCATCAATTACACCGCCAACCCAAAGTCCCGCGCTAACTTCTCCGTGGGCATTGGCTATGATGACTCCGTGAAGCTTGCGCAGGCAACTGCGCTTGAGGTGCTCCGTGATCACCCGGCTGTTGTCAGCGATCCAGAGCCCCTGGTTCTAGTTGACTCCCTCGGCGCTTCCACTGTTAATCTATCCATCTTCTTCTGGATTGACGTTACCCAATACAGCCAGATACGCGTGTTATCGGCGGTGATTCGCTTAACTAAACTAGCCTTCGATAAGGCCGGCGTGTCGATGCCCGACGAGGCGCGCGAGGTTGTATTCCCCGATGGATTGCCGATCGACGTGGCTCGTGGGGATGAGGGCTTGGAGGAGTTCACGCGGGCTCAGCGCCAGGAAGATAAGCCCCATAGCGACGTGGCGAGTTCATCGCTGGACGACGATGAAAGCAACGCAAACGAATCAGAGGGCGACCTCGCCTCAGAATCTCAAGAGATACTATTGCAGGCTGCTACAGCACGCGTACCGGAAGCGTCCGGAGCCAACTTGATCGCGGATTCGAGTGAAAGCGCCGAAACGGCATCCCTCAAATCAGGTTCATGAAGCGACTCAATCTTCAATAATTTCGCGTCGAACCCTCACGGCGATACTCTCGGGCCGCAAGGCCACATCGCGATAATCCATGTGAGCGCGCACAAACGCGGCACCATATAGCAATATCAACGAAGAGTAGTTGACCCACAGAAGGAGCAGGACCAGAGAGCCAGCCGCACCGTAAGCAGAGGCTGTGGCGGTG
>CAYLLI010000275.1:0-1273 GCA_964384295.1 uncultured Chromatiaceae bacterium | reverse complement strand
CAAGAAGGCTGCGCCCAAGAAAGCAGCCAAGGCGCCGCCCAGAAAAAGCAGCGCGATGAGGATGCGCCCGACGGTAAACATAATGGCTGTGAGCACCGAACCCAGTGCCACATCGCGCCAGCTCAGGCGCACGTCGGGCAACGCCCGGAAGATCATCGCAAACAGGCACGAGGTCAGCAGGATAGAAAGTAAGGACTCGGCGAGGCTGAAGGCGACGTCATAAAAGGGGAGCCAACCCTTCACGGTCTGCAGCAGCAGGCGCAGAGCAACACCCAGCGATAAAGACACGAGCATCACAAAGCCCACGGCGAGTATCAGCGTTAGCGAGGTCAGACGTTTGCGCAGAAGCAGCCAGATCCCATTGCCCGAGGGCTTCGGCGCAACGCCGAAGATCGCGTTCAGCGAATCCTGCATCTGACCGAATACGGTGGTTGCGCCGACGAGCATGGCAGCCAGGCCGGTGAGCGTTGCGATGAGCCCGTCATTGCTCAGGCGTGAGCGCTCAATCGCATCCTCCACGGTCTGCGCCGCATTTGCGCCGACAATCTCCTCAAGCTGGGCCGACACCTGTCCCTGAGCGGCATCCTGCCCGTAGAAGATCCCGATGATCGAGACGATGACAATGAGCATTGGCGCGATGGAAAAGAGCGTGAAAAACGCCAGCGACCCGGCATTCGCAAAGGCATGGCTGTCCAGCCAATACCGGGTAGCGCGCTGAAAGATGCCCAGGATTCCCTTAAGCGTTTGAAGCACCTTCCGGGGCAGGGAAACATCGGTTTTGTCGGATGCGGCCGCTGTTTCCTCAACGGACGAGGCCGGCAGCTTGTCGTCAGATGGTGTCTTGTATTCTGTGTCCACGGGATTTTCCATGCCTTTGATTTTAAGCTGCTCTAACCTGCGCCCGCTTGCCGCGCGCGCTTGCCCAAAGAAGAATGCCTGTTCCGGTGATCGCGGCAACCAACGAGCCACTCAGGATGCCGAGCTTTGCTTCCTCCATCAGCGTCGGCGTGTCCCCGAACGCCAGCACGCTGACGAACAGAGACATTGTAAATCCAATCCCGGCGAGCGCTGCCAGACCGAATACGTGCCGAAAGCTGAGCGCCTTTGGGAGGCTGGCAAATCCTGCGCTCAGACCCAGCCAGGCGAAAAGACAGATGCCCATCGTCTTGCCGAGAAACAGCGCCGTTGCGATCCCCAGGGCGACGACTGAGCCGCTGAGCTGATCAAGACTTCCGGGCAAGACGATACCCGCATTGAGGAACGCAAACACCGG
>CAYLLI010000274.1:0-2193 GCA_964384295.1 uncultured Chromatiaceae bacterium | reverse complement strand
CTGCGCAGGCGAGGTCTGTCGTTGGACAGGCAAAGGGTACTTCCACCGTCGAACTCACCAGCACAGTGCCGGTTTGGGGGTCGTCACTCCAAAGGGTGAGAGTAAGCTCCTGCGCGCCGGAAAAACTGTATAAACCCACATCGATGCCGGCAATGTTACTGCGGGAAGGCGTAAACGACTGAAAAACCTGACCGCCGGTGTACCCGCCGCTTCTGAGCGTAGCGCCGACCTGATCAACCTCAAGCGTTGTGGTGCTCGCCTGACTCGTCGCGGCCATCAAAAGAAAGCAGACGGCGGCTGCCAAAGACCTGAAACTGAACTTCATGATTTTGCCCCTTAAGCGTTTCTTGTTCTTGTTGTTTGCAAAGGCGACAAATCCGTTTGTCACGAATACCGTAACACAGATTGACCTGACCAAAGCAGCCTGCCTGAGACGCCCAAAAACCTTGGGGATAAAGGCAAACTGCTACTCAGCGTTATCCAGCAGCACCGTCGGCTTGGGTTCCAGCGTTTGCAGGTAATCCCAGATAGCGCCTAAGTCTTCGTCGCTCATGCCCGAAAACTCCACCCAGTTCATCTCCGAGTTTTCTTCCTCGGCCACAGGGAACGGCTCAGTCGCAACCCGGAACCGCTGAATAAACATCTCCTTCGTCCACAAGCCCATGCCGTCTTCGTGCGGCGTCAGGTTCGCAGAGTAATGCAGTTCTTTGCCCATGAAGAACGGCACGCCACCCGCCATAAACCGCCCCGGCACTGGGTCGACGCTGCGGTAGATACGCTGCGTGTGGCAAAACTCGCAGCGCGCGATCTTCGTGAGATAACGCCCGGTCGCAACCGTATCGGCGCGGTCGATCGGCGGGATCGGACCGTCGAGCGGTTTCGGATACAAGCGGGTCAGAATGTTTAGCGGAAAGTCGAGCGTGCGTTCCGGACGGAATGACTTCACCGGGGGAATGGTTCGCAGGTAGGCGATGACGGCGGACACGTCTTCGTCCGTCATCTCGGTGTACATAAACCACGGCATGATCGGGAACAGCGATGCGCCATCGCGACTGACACCTTCACGAATCGCGCGGGCAATTTCCCCGTCGGTCCAGTCACCAATACCGGTTTCCTTATCCATCGTGATGTTGCGAACGCACAGCTTGCCCGGGAACCCGCCATCACCAAACTTCACGCCAACAGGCTTCGTATTCTCATCAATGCACGGACGTCCGGCACCGAGCGGTGCAATGGCAGGGCCGCTGTACATCGTCCAGTCACGCGGCGAATGACAGTCGAAACACAGCAACACCTCGTTAACGAGATACTCGCCCTTCTCGACCAGCTCCGGAGTGTATTCAATGTTCATCACCGGTGCAGACCGGTAACGGGGCAGGAACCCCCATAGGTAAATGCTGGCACCGGCAACCACGACAACGGCCGTCAGGCTGATAAAGATAAAGAACTTACGCATTACGAATTCCTGCTCTCAGATTGATCCGCCAATCCAACCGGGCACGTCCCCGGACGGTACTGGAAATTATAGAGAGAGAGGCAAGCGACTGGCGCAATTTTTGTACAGCGTAGCCAATCTGGGGATTATTCTGCCGGCAATCCAATGATCGGACGGCCACAAAAAACGGGTCGGTGATGATGCTCGCTGCCTTCGACCGACATCAGATCAATCATCGCAACGGTAGTCTGACAATGAGCCGGTTTGTTTAGTTTGTGACGCTGGTGCAAGGAATGCTGGACTGTAAAAATCGCCAACACTAGTATCGCCGTTTCATTCGTAGCTCTATCAGCGCGACTTTCTATTGCGAGGTATCCGTGGGTTTAGCCGCACACAAGACCAAAGTCCTTTTGTCCTGGAGTAGCGGCAAAGACTCTGCCTGGACGTTGTACGCGCTGCAAAAACGCGACGACATTGAAGTTGTGGGGCTATTTACCACGCTGAACAAATCCGCCGACCGGGTCGCGATGCACGCCGTGCGCCGTGAGCTGCTCGAACGGCAAGCTGACGCCGCCGGACTGCCTCTAGTTGCTGCCAACCTGCCGTTTCCGTGCGACAACGAAACCTACGAGCGGATTGTGTTGGCGGAAGTCACGAAAGCCTCAGCAGAACTGGGGTTCACCCACATGGCATTCGGCGATCTGTTTCTGGAAGACGTGCGTGCCTACCGGGAACGTCAAACAAGAGATGCAGGACTC
>CAYLLI010000273.1:0-2203 GCA_964384295.1 uncultured Chromatiaceae bacterium | reverse complement strand
GAGGTGAATACCTGCAATCCGTATCTGGCCGAGGAGCTTGCCATGGTGCCCGAAGGCGGAATGATGGTGTCACTGGGCGGCATCGCTCATAAGGCCGTGATTAAGGCGCTGGGGTTACGGCAGGCAGACTATCCGTTCGGGCACGCTACCGAGTATGAACTTCCCAACGGGCTTAACCTACTAAGTTCGTACCACTGCAGCCGCTACAACACACAAACCCGGCGGCTGACACCCGAGATGTTTCATGCGGTGTTTGCCAGTGCCCGGGAGAAGCTCAAAGCCAATGACTGAAGCGTTCGACAGCAAAGCGTTTTTAAAGACCCTGACGCACCGTCCCGGTTGCTATCGCATGCTGAACGCAGACGGCGATGTGCTGTATGTGGGTAAAGCCAAAGACCTGAAAAACCGTGTTTCGAGTTACTTCGGCAGCAAAGCGTTTCACCCGAAGACCCAGGCGTTGATGAATGTGACCGATCGTGTCGACTTCACGGTAACCCGCACCGAACTCGAAGCGCTGATACTCGAATACAACCTGATCAAACTGCATCAGCCGCGCTTCAACGTGCTGCTGCGCGATGACAAGAGCTACCCGTACATTCAGCTGACCGGCAACCACGATTTTCCGCGCTTGCTGTTCTATCGCGGTGCCCGCAAGAAAACCGGCCGGTTCTTTGGGCCGTATCCAAACTCGTGGGCCGTACGGGAAACCTTGCTGCTGATTCAGAAGCTGTTTGGTTTACGCCAATGCGAGGATGCATTTTTTAAGAACCGCAGCCGCCCGTGTCTGCAGTATCAGATTAAGCGTTGTTCGGGTCCGTGCACGAATGAGATCAGCAAAGAAGACTACGCCGAAGACGTAAAGAACGCCGTGCTGTTCCTCGAAGGCCGCAGTGACACCGTGATCAACAAACTTCGCGCCAAAATGGATGACGCGGCAGCCAATCAGCAGTACGAAGTAGCGGCGCAGTACCGGGATCAGGTGGCCGCTATCAAGCAGCTCCAAAGTCGTCAACTGGTGGCCGGCGGATTAAAGACCAGTGCGGATGCGGTGGCCGTGGTCGAGCAAGCGGGGCAGTTTGCGATCTGCTGCATCATGATTCGCGGCGGCCGGGTGCTGGGCAGTCGCAAGTTTTATCCCCGAACGGCCAAAGGCACGTCGCCAGAGGAAGTCATGTCGGGCTTCATTGGCCAGCATTACTTTTCGCACGAGGTGCCACCGGAAATTCTATTGAACATTGAAATTCCGGATATTGATCTGTTGAACGCCGGCCTCAGTTCACATGCCGACCGCAAAGTGCAGATCAAACATCGCGTGCGCGGTCGCCGCAAAGGCTGGCTTGAGATGGCCACCACCAATGCCGAAGAAGGTCTGATGATGAAGCTGGCGAGCAATGCCAGCATGCTGAAGCAGCGCACCGAACTGGCGGAAGCCTTCGGATTGGATGAACCGCCCGCGCGTATCGAATGCTTCGACATCAGCCACACCTCGGGTGAAGCAACCGTCGCATCCTGCGTGGTGTTTGGGGTGGACGGTGCAATGAAGCAGTCGTATCGCCGCTTCAATATTAAAGACATTGCGGCAGGGGACGACTACGCCGCCATTCAGCAGGCCGTAACCAGACGCTACAAACGGGTGAAGGCGGGTGAGAGCCCCGTGCCGGATCTGGTGCTGATTGATGGCGGCAAGGGCCAGTTGTCGAGCGCGGTGGAAGCGCTGGAAGCGATCGGCATGGAAGGCATGACGATTGCAGGCGTGTCGAAAGGACCGGACCGTCGCCCGGGCGATGAGCAGATCTGGGTGCCCGGCGGCACGAAGCCCGTGCCGATTGCCGGTAACTCAGGCGCGATGCATTTGATACAGCAGGTCCGCGATGAGGCCCATCGGTTTGCGGTCGCAGGGCACAGAGCGTCGCGCAACAAAGCCCGTAAAGCCTCACCGCTGGAGTCGATTGCAGGGCTTGGCCCGAAACGTCGCAAAGCGCTGCTGCAGCACTTCGGCGGATTGCAGGGCGTGAAGAGCGCGGCAAAGGAAGACCTGCAGGCAGTGGATGGTATCAGCGCGCCGCTGGCTGAAAAAATCTACGGCTACTTTCACGGCGTCGTTGATGCCGAGAGGCAGTAAGAAAAACCACTAACGGCAAACATTCCCTAAATGGGTGAGAGCATTTAGCCGTGGGGCAGGCTACAATCCTTACTTACCGGC
>CAYLLI010000272.1:0-2227 GCA_964384295.1 uncultured Chromatiaceae bacterium | reverse complement strand
CGACGGCGAATGGGTACCCACGTTTCCCAACGCCCGCTACTTTTTCAGCCAGGCAGACTGGGACTGGCTCGACAACGCACCGGTCACCGCATTGGGCGACTACGCCGGCGACTCGGTCCGGCCAATCTTCGAAGCCGGTCTTGCCGAGCTGTACACGCCCGATCATGCTGTCACCGACGAAGTGACTCTGGTCTCAACACCCGGCCACTCGCCCGGACACATTGGCGTATCGATCCGCTCAGAAGGCGCCTCTGCGTTCGTCACCGGCGACATGATGCATCACCCCTGCCAACTGGCGCATCCGGAATGGCGCAGCCCGTTCGACTTTGACGGCGATAAGGCGCAGGCCACCCGCGAGCACTTTCTAAGCGAATACGTCGACAGCGACACGTTGGTCATCGGCTCGCACTTCGCCACACCTGCCGCCGGTCACATCGTGCACGACGGCGACACCTACCGGCTAAAGACCGACGACTGAGCCACGTACTCAAAGACATCCAAACAGCGGGCAAAGCCGAATATGTCGATGCAGGAGCGCGACAACAAGACGACACTCGCTGGACTCGAAATGACCCGCGGCACGGCAGGACCGGCATTGCGGCATAACACAGGCTTCAGACCTTCCTATGGATACAGAAAAAGAGAAAACCCGCGGCAAGCTGATTCTGGCGCTTGGCATGACACTGTTCGCCATCGGACAGTCGCTGCTGTTTATTGTGGTAGCACCGCTGGCGCAGGAAATCGGCATGTCGGCGCAAACCTTCGGCATCATTCTCGGTATCTCCAACATTCCGCTTCTGATCGCAGCCCCGTGGTGGGGCAAGCGCAGTGACATCATCGGTCGCAAGCCGGTGTTTATTCTGGGCCTGCTTGGCAGCGGCACCGGCACGTTGCTGGTGGCGTTCTCGTTACAGGGTGCGATCAGCGGTTGGTATCCGGTGGCGTGGATCGGCTTGTTCTTTGGCCTCGCCCGCGGCTATTACTCCGCGACCGGCTCGGCCATCTACCCGTCTTCAACAGCGTACATGGCAGACGTCACACCGCGTTCCAAACGGGCTCAGGGAATGGCGCTGATCGGTGGTGCCAACAGCATGGGCTCGATTCTCGGCCCGCTGATCGGCGGTAGTCTTGCCGCCCTCAGCCTGCTGGCACCGATGTACATCATCGGGCTGATTACTTTAAGCGGTGCCGTGATTGCTTACTTCTTTTTGAAAGAACCCAACACGCACGTTGAGAAAGACACGACACCCAACAACCTGAAGTTCACCGATCCGCGTTTGCGGCCGTTCATGATTCTGTGGTCGTTGTTCTTTCTTGTGTTTATCGGGCTGAACGTGATCACGGCGTTTTACATCACTGCCAAGTTCGGCATCACGGATCCCGCCGAAGTCGCAGCGACAGCCGGTAAAGCATTGCTGACACTGGCTGTCGTGATCACCGTGGCGCAGGGGCTGGTGTTTCAGGTGTTGAAGCCATCACCCACACTGTTGGTGAAAATCTTCGCACCCATCTACGCACTGGCGTTTCTGATTATTGCGTTTTCGCCCAACGTGCTGGTGCTGTGTTTCGGCTACGCCGTGCTGGGTCTGGCGTTTGCCTTTGCAACACCGGGTATCAACGGTGCCGCAAGCCTTGCGATGAAACCCAACGAGCAAGGGACTGCCAGCGGCTATCTGGCAGCAGCCAATACCTCGGGTGCGGTGCTCGGGCCGTTGATTGCACCGGCGTTGTTTGAGATTCAGCCGAACATGCCGATGCTGGTGTCAGCGGGCCTGTTTATTATTCTGAGCTTCTACGCGCTGACGATTAAAGTCGAACGTCACGACGACGACTGACCGCACACTCACAATCGCGACGCGACGCTGTCGACTTTATCCTGCATGGACTGAACACGGTCCGTGCGCGTGCCGACCTTTAACGTCGTCGTGATGCGGGGTGCTCCCATTTCGTGGACCTTCTCGTGGCAGGCTTTAACGACAGCAAACACATCATCCCAGTCACCTTCGATGTTAGTTCCATAAGCATGCAACGTATGTGCAAGCCCCGCAGCCTGAATCACTTTCTCGCACTCGACGATGTATTCGGACACCGATACACCGACGCCGAGCGGCACAACGCATAGATCAACAATTACCTTCACTGTGTTCTCCAAGTAACGACGCAAAAAAAAACCGGACATCTGCGCACAGATGCCCGGCATTTTAACGCTGTGGCTAAGCCTTAGTCG
>CAYLLI010000271.1:0-2248 GCA_964384295.1 uncultured Chromatiaceae bacterium | reverse complement strand
GAATTTCGTGTAAAATAGCGAAATGAGCACAGAAACTAACGATATTTCCTTATTTCACAGCTTGCCGGTGATCGCAGCCCTATTCGATTCCGACGGACGCTTTCTGGATGTCAGTGACGAATGGGTGCGACGTCTTGGCTACACCCGGGATGAAATGCGGGGCAAGTCTCCGGAAGATATTGCGACTCGTGAGACGGCCGAAACCATCGCCAAGGAGCATCTGCCGGCGTTTCGCCGTACCGGTCAGCTGGATCTTGCTGTGGTCGAGTTTCAGCGCAAAGACGGGTCCGCTATCGAGTTGCTGACACGCGCCAACGCGTACTTTGGTGATGACAATCGCTACCGCTACTCCGTGTTTATCTTTGTCGAGATGGCAAACCGCAGTCGGGCAGAACGACGTTATCGCGATTTGTATCAATCGACGCCGGCAATGCTGCACACGATTGATGCTGAAGGTTGCATTAAGAACGTCAGCGACTGGTGGCTCGAGAAGCTTGGCTATGAACGTGAAGAAGTGATCGGTCGTTCGATCATTGATTTCATGACACCGGCTTCGCAGGAGTCCGTGCTCGATGACGGACTTAGCAATCTCATTAACGCGGGCGATGCGAAGAACGTGCCCCGCCAGATGGTAACGCGCAGTGGCGAAGTGCTTGATGTCCTTATGTCTGCTACCACCGAGCGCGATATGCAGCAGAACATTCTCAGCGTCCTGGTTGCCAGTAAGGATGTGACCGAGAGGAACCGGGCCGAGTCAAAACTGCGTGAAGCCTACGGAGAGATCGCGCGGCTGAAAGACGAACTGCAAAACGAGCGCGACTATCTGCGCGAAGAAGTTAGTGTGTCGATGAACTATGGCCGGATTATCGGGCAAAGTCCTGCATTGGCATCCATGCTCGCCGGCATTGAAGCGGTGGCAGACACCCCCGCAAGCGCTTTGATCATTGGGGAAACGGGCAGCGGTAAAGAGTTGGTGGCGCACGCAATCCACGCAAGGAGTCGCAGGGCCGATGCGCCGTTGGTCAAGGTTAACTGCGCATCCATTCCCGCCGAGCTGTTTGAGTCAGAGTTTTTCGGGCACATTAAAGGTGCTTTTACCGGCGCCTACCGCGACCGGATCGGCCGCTTTCAACTCGCTGACGGTGGCACGATTTTTCTCGATGAAGTCGGCGAGATACCGCTGTCATTGCAGGGCAAGCTGCTGCGTGTGCTGCAAGAGCGTGAGTTTGAACGGGTGGGTGACGACGTTACCCGTCGCGTTGACGTTCGTGTGATTGCGGCGACCAACAAAGATCTTAGTAGAGAAGTCGAGGCGGGCCGTTTTCGCGAAGATCTTTACTATCGTCTCGGCGTATTTCCCATTAACGTTCCGCCGCTGCGGAAGCGCGGCGATGATGTTATTCAGCTTGCGGTACATTTCCTTGAAGCGACCTGCCGTGAGTTCGGTCGCAAGGTGCCGCAACTTACTCAGGCTCAGGTCAATGCGCTACAGAGCTATAGCTGGCCGGGTAACGTTCGCGAACTGAAAAACGTCATGGAGCGGGCAGTCATTTTGTCGACCGGTGACCACTTGCGGCTCGATCTGGCCTTTCAAAGTCCTGAGGTAGTCGATGCGGCACCGGTATCAGTTTCGGATACGACGTCAGAGCGAAACTTTGTTACCGAGGCAGAGATGAAGGAGCGCCAGAAGCTGAATATTCAGCGCGCACTGGAATATGCGGGCTGGAAGGTGTCAGGCAAGGACGGTGCTGCCGCATTGTTGGGTTTAAAGCCCACTACTCTTGCCGACCGGATTCGCACGCTGGGGATCGAACGGCCCTCCTGACACTGCAGCGTTAAAATCCTGGCGGGCTAATGCAGTGCCGCACGCCACGGAAGGCGCTGCACAATCTCCGCCTCAATGGCGTTGATCGCCTCAAGCCGGCTATACACAGTGTCTTCGTCAACGTATTCCAGCAACATCTTGGCGAACACGTGAGCATGTTTCAGCTCAGCCTTGTACAGACGATCGTAAAAGCTGCGAATCTCGGCCTCGGGATGTGCCTGAGCTACCAGCCCGAACCGTTCGGCACCGCGGGATTCCACGACTGAGGCAATAAGCATGCGGTCAATAAAGCGCTCGTGACGACCATGGCGGGCATGTTGCAGCAGTTCATTGACGTACGGATCCTGTTCGTCTTTCCCAAGCTCCAGACCTCTGCTGCGCATGAGCTGATACGCCTCGTCAAAGTGCTCCAGCTCCTCCTTC
>CAYLLI010000270.1:0-2248 GCA_964384295.1 uncultured Chromatiaceae bacterium | reverse complement strand
AGCTCGCTGACAAACACCGGCTCGACCTTGCCGCGTGCACGAACGGCGGCACAAATCGCGCGTCCATCAGCTCCGGCAATCGGCTCTTCACCCGCCGGATACACTTCACTAACGACCAGCTGATCAGCTCCTGCCAGCACCTGCGCAAAATCGTCGAGCAGATCGCGGGTGCGGGAATAGCGATGCGGCTGGAACACGACCACAACACGGCGCTCCGGCCAGCCCTGGCGGACCGCATCGAGTGTTGCCGCAATCTCCGTCGGGTGATGTCCGTAATCGTCAACAAACATGACACGGCCAGCGGGCAACTGATGCTCACCATAAACCTGCAGGCGCCGGTCCACGCCTTCAAAAGACGCCAAAGCGGTTTGCACCGCGCTGTCCGGCAACTCGAGTTCATGGGCAACCGCAACGGCGGCAAGTGCATTCAGCACGTTGTGTTTGCCGGGCAGATTGACCGTGACTTCGAGCAACTCATCGGTATCCGGGCGCGCAACACTCACCACCGATTGAAAACCATCGCCGCGAACATCAACAGCGCGAATGTCGGCCTCTTCCGAGAACCCGTAGGTCAAAAGCGCACGCTTGACGCGCGGCAATACATCCTGAACTCCGGCGTCATCGATGCAGACCACAGCCAACCCGTAGAACGGCAGGTTGTGCAAAAACTCAACAAAGGTCGTCCGCAAGCGTTCCGGATCGCCGTCGTACGTTTCCATATGATCCTGGTCAACATTCGTCACAACAGAAATCATCGGTTGCAAATGCGTAAACGACGCATCGCTCTCATCCGCTTCAGCCACCAGGTAGCGGCCTTCGCCGAGCTTTGCATTGGCACCGGCGCTGACAAGCCGGCCGCCAATCACAAAGGTCGGGTCTTCGCCTGCCTGCGCCAATACACTGGCGATCAGGCTGGTCGTTGTGGTCTTGCCGTGCGTTCCGGAAACGGCAATGCCGTAGCGGAAGCGCATTAACTCAGCCAGCATTTCCGCGCGCCGGACCACCGGAATACGCAGCTCGCGCGCATGCTGTGCTTCAGGGTTGGTTTCCCCAATCGCGGTCGAGACGACAACGACATCTGCACCACTAATGTTGGCAGCATCATGACCGGTGAAAATGGTGGCGCCCTGTTTCGCAAGCCGGCGGGTGACTTTTGATTCTTTAAGGTCACTGCCCTGCACGCTGTAACCAAGATTCAACAGCACTTCGGCAATCCCACCCATGCCGACACCGCCGATACCGACGAGATGAATCCGGGAAATTTTGCGCATGCGATCTCTCATGACGCAATCACCTCCCCAGGGACTGCGACACTCAGACA
Organism: uncultured Chromatiaceae bacterium; assembly: GCA_964384295.1. Taxonomy (GTDB): domain Bacteria; phylum Pseudomonadota; class Gammaproteobacteria; order Steroidobacterales; genus JABIQA01. Next base: position 927 of record CAYLLI010000270.1, on the reverse strand, counting down.
AGCCTGCATCAAATCCCGGGTTGCATCCGGTCGGGCCTGCCCGCGTGCATTCACCGCCATGGAAACCAGCTGCTGACGATCGCTGGCAAAGCCTTGCAACCGTTCGGCCAGTTGGGTTGCCGACAACCCGGACTGAGGCATGAGCACAGCAGCCCCGGCATCAACCATGAACTGCGCGTTGCGCGTTTGATGATCGTCAACGGCTGACGGATACGGCACCAACACCGAACCCACCCCGGCCGCAGCAAGCTCGGCAATCGTCAACGCACCGGCACGACAGACCACAATATCCGCCCAGCTATACGCCGCCTTCATATCGTCGATAAACGCTTCAATGCGCCCGTCAACACCGGCTTCCCGGTACGCAGCTTCAGCAGCCTCGGCTGTGGCCTTGCCACACTGATGCCAAACCTCAAAAGCAATCTGATGTTCCGCGAGCATACCCAGCGCTGCCGGTACGGTGCGATTTAAAGCCAATGCCCCCTGACTGCCACCGAGCACCAGAACCCGAAGCGGTGTATCCGCCGCAGAATTAATACGTTCCTTGGGCGAAGCAATGGAGAAAATATCGGTGCGCACCGGATTACCAATCGTGCGTGCGGCAACGCCGGCTGAAAACGCATTCGGAAACGCTTGCAATACTGTTGTGGCAAACCGTGCGGAGATTCGGTTCGTCAAACCGGCCGCGGCATTCTGTTCATGAATGACCAGCGGACGACGCAACAGCCAGGCGGCAAACCCGCCGGGACCGGAGGCAAAACCACCCATGCCCAACACCACCTTCGGCTGATGTCGCCGCACCAACTTTAGTGCATCCCATACAGCAACACCCAGTTTGAAAGGCGCCTTTAACCAACTCAGCAGTCCTTTACGCCGCAGGCCGGCAACCCGGACCAACTCAAGCGGAAACCCGTCAGCCGGAACCAC
>CAYLLI010000269.1:0-2342 GCA_964384295.1 uncultured Chromatiaceae bacterium | reverse complement strand
TGATACCAATCCGCCTTCGGCGGTTAACGAAAAAAGCCCCCATAAAGGGGGCTTTTTTCGTTAATGGCGGAGAGTGGGGGATTCGAACCCCCGATACGCTCTTAACGTATACTCCCTTAGCAGGGGAGCGCTTTCGACCACTCAGCCAACTCTCCGGAATGTGTGCTTATTCTAAGCGATTGCCGGCGACCGCGCAGGTCGCCCAGCTGCAGGAAGCCTGCAAGGGCGCATACCATACATGAAAAAGCTCGCCGGCAAAATGCCCGCGGGCAAATACCGGCCGGAAGGCCGGTAGGGTGCGAATTTGGCGACCTTACGGTCGCTCAGACAAGATCGTTATTTGGCTGCCGCGTGGGGCATACGGTTTGCACTGCCCCCTGCTGCCGCACGTTCCTGACTAATTCGCTGAAAAATCTCTTCGCGATGCACTGACACATCCATCGGTGCTTTTACTCCCAATCGCACCTGACTGCCCTTTACACCCAGAACCGTGACATCAATTTCTTCACCGATGACGACGGTCTCACCAATTCTGCGAGTTAGAATCAGCATGGTCTTAACCCCTGTCCTTAGTTTTTATTTTTATTGACGGGCTTTGTTGTTGCGTCCCTCTTCGCCCGTTCCCTTTACCTAAACGCCCTGCGCCGCGCCAACGACAGATGAGCTAAAGGATTGACTGCAGACGCTTTTTATTCGAGTTCGTCGTCGACAGTGAATTTAACATCTCACATAACGCAGGTTGCGTCTACTGCATTGAAGCGCAGTGCAAAAAAATGCATTCAATACAAGTCAAAAAACGTTGGGAATCAATTGCCTAAGAACGCCTGCAGGCGTTTGTATGACTGAGTATCAGCCGCTTAGCTGTGCTTCGACCCAGCCGGGCACAGAGTCCAGTGCAGCGGCAAGATTTGCGGCGTCAGAGCCGCCTGCTTGCGCAAAATCGGGGCGACCCCCGCCTTTGCCACCCACCTGATGGGCCACCTGATTCACCAGATCTCCGGCACGAATGCGGCCGACAGAGTCTTTGCTCACACCCGCGGCAAGCCGGACTTTGCCGTCTGAGGTCACCGTTGCAAGCACGATCGCGGCCGTGCCCAGCTTGTCTTTCATTCGGTCGACCGATTGGCGCAACGTATCGGCGTCAATATCGTCTGCCAGCTGCTGCGCCAGCACCTTAACGCCATCAATCTCAACCGCTTCAACGGAATCGCTACTGCCGCCGGCAGCCAACTGGGCCCGCAGGGCTTTAAGCTCTTTCTCGAGCTCGCGGTTGCGGCTCAATGCAGCAGTGACTTTTGACTCTGCATCGACCGCAGTGGTCTTCAGCAGGTCACCGATTCTCGACAACGTGCTCTCAGAATCACGTACCGCCGCTAATGCGGTACTCCCTGTCAACGCTTCGATGCGACGAACACCGGATGCAATCCCGGATTCCGACACAATCTTGAAGAGACCAATGTCACCTGCCCGGCCGGCGTGCGTCCCGCCGCAGAGCTCCAGCGAGAAATCACCGATCTCAAGAACACGGACTTCGTCGCCATACTTCTCACCAAACAGCGCCATCGCACCCGCTTCTGTTGCCGCTTCCGGCGACATGATGCGGGTTTCTACCGGACTGTTCAGCCGAACTTGCTCATTCACGCGATCTTCGATTGCGGCAAGCTCGGCGGGGCTCACGGCTTCGTAATGCGAGAAATCGAACCGCAGTCGTTCGGCATCCACCAAAGACCCTTTCTGCGTGACATGGTCACCCAGCTGCTCACGCAACGCCGCATGCAACAGATGCGTCGCCGTGTGATTCAGTGCGGTTGCCTGGCGCGCAGGCTCGTTGACCTGCGCCGAGACGGCATCACCGACCGATAACGATCCGCTCTCTACCGTTCCGATGTGCACAAATGCAGCGCCGTTCTTTTGCGTATCACTGACACGAAACACACAACCGTCGGCATGCAGCACACCGGTGTCACCGGCCTGACCGCCGCTTTCTGCGTAGAACGGTGTTTGATCAAGCACGACCTGACCCGTTTCTCCCTCGGCCAGCGTTTCAACCTGTGCGTTATCTTTCACTAATGCAGTGATATTGCCGCGATCATCGCGGTGTTCGTAACCGGTAAACTGCGTATTGCCATCAAGCTGAATGCCGCCATGTTCCGCAGCAAACTTATTCGCAGAGCGCGCGCGCTGACGCTGCGCTTCCATTGCCGCTGCAAAGCCTGCCTGATCAATCGTCAGATTCCTGGCACGGGCGATATCGGCTGTCAGATCAGCCGGAAAACCGTAGGTGTCGTACAGTTTAAAGACGGTATCGCCATCGAGTTCGGTGCCTGATAGCCCGTCAATTG
>CAYLLI010000268.1:0-2358 GCA_964384295.1 uncultured Chromatiaceae bacterium | reverse complement strand
GAATTCACCGCAGCGGCGGCTCCGAGTGTGTAGTTGAAATCCCAGCGCTGCTCGAGCTTGCCGTTTTCTTTAAACGATATAATACCCGGACCTGCGTTATAGGTAACGCTCCAGGTGTCGGAAAAGTTGTAGCCGCCGACGTACAGTATTCTCGGAATCACGTAATCGCTGGTTTCCTCAGACGCGCCCGTCGGCAAACTGACATCAACCAACAGACTGTGGTTGGCCCAGTTGCCGCGCGCCTGCACCAATTCGATTTTCGTGCCGACAGTGATGTCGGAAAAATTCAGCTCAGTATCGCCGTCGATTTCACGGACGTTCCAGCCGGCTGCGAACAGCCGTGCTTCGAAGCGCTCGCCAAGCCCGTAACGAAACAGGAAATCAGGAAAGGTTTGCAGATCATCGGCACCGGTGGGCGTGTTCAAGCGGCTGTACTTATAACCCGCTTCAAACTGAAACGAGCCTTTCGGCACGACTAACGTTGAAACGCCTTCTGTGGGGCGATCGGTGACTAAGGGCTCTTCGGCAAGCACCGGCACGGTGAGGATTAAGCCGGCAAGACAGCACACGACGTGTTTCAAAATAGAAACTCCGGAGTTGAGACAGGTTGAGTCTAGCGGAGAGGCAGTGCCTGAGCCAGCTTGATCAGAGTTCAATAGGATGGTGTTCGCGGCGGCACTCGTAACGCAGCTGGTCGCCGGTTTCGCGACCGAACAGCGATTCGAGACGACCCCAACCGCTTAAATCCATTTCCCGCTTCAGCAGAATATCCATCTGCTTGCGACCCCGCTCGACCAGATAGGCCCGGTCGACTGTGTCGTACTGAAAGTTGTCGACGAGATCAAAGAAGTGCTGCAGATAGACGGGGCCAACCTCGTCACGAATCAGACGGTATTCGGCTTCATCGATCTCTTTGCCGTAGAAGCCCCAGGTCGACAGGTACTGACGCCGGTCCGACTGAATCTTGCGCGTCGGAATGGCTTTGAATTTTTTCTTTTCGCTGATCTTGCTCAGCGGACTGAACGCCTGCTCCCAGTAATCGGGATACATGACGCCGTCGACTTTGCCCGGCAGATCAATGTGATAGCTCCAGATGGCCGGCGGGTTCACGTTGTAGTGAAGGAATAAATGCGGCACCGGCGAATCGGCGCGGGTCATTGCGTACATGAGGTTCACGTCGTTGCCGCCACCCTCAACGTAGATGTGATACAGCCGGTCGATGACACAGCCCTCAGGCGTTTCCCAGATGCGCATGTAACCAGCCTCATTGTGAGGCGGAAACCGGAGCTTTAAGCGAATAAACGGGCCGCCTTCATCATCGAGCAGCTCGGTCATGCCGTAGCGATCGATAATTGCATCGCGAACGACACAGGTATCGTGAAGAGGCACCGGCCGGTCAGCCGATGCCTCTTGCAACTCTTCGGGTTCCTGAGGCTGCGTGGCGGATTCGTTCATTGCTGTGCAGACGCCCTGGTATCAAGTTGGATCAGAAGTTGGCCTGCAGACCGAAACGCGGCAGCAAGGTCAGATTGTCCAGACTTTGCCCATCATTGCTGTTGCTGGTGCTATAGGCATCCAACGCCAGCGAAAAGGTGACAACAGGCAATGGCGTCCAGCGCACGCCGCCACCGACAGTGGCGACGAAGTCGGTATCGTCGTTCTTGAAGCCTTCCGGCCCCATCATCCCGATGATCCGGCCTTCACGACTGTATTTTGCGATACCGGCACCCACCTGGCCGTAGATATCGAGACCCGTCTCGCCGAACGGCAGAATAAACAGCGCGTTTGCCGTGAGTGCTCTGGCATCGACCGTGCCTTCGCCGAAAATCGTGGTGACGCCATCCGTTTCAAAACCTTGTGCCGATGCACGACCGAGGTCCGTATAACGCGCTTCAACAGCCAGCCATTTGAAGAACTTGTAACCGCCCCAAAGCTGATAGCCAACACCCTTCTCGTCGACGCTGTAGCCGATATCCTTGAGCGCATCCAGTCCGTCGTCGCTGACTCTTGAGGCACCCAGAGCAGCACCAATGTAAGCCCCGTTTGACTTTACTTCGACGGCATTGGCAGCACTGGCCAGCATCATTGCAGCGGCGGCTACGGCAATCACTCGATTCATCACACTCTCCAATTGATCCATGAATTAGGTAGGTTTGCTGACAGTATCAGAGGGCACCCGGCAAAGCAGGAAAAACGTTGCTGCGCTTACCTAGTGGGCAGGCCGCGAACATCAGAAGTTGTACTGAACGCCCAGCGTACCGGTGACCATTGAAAACTCCCGGCCTTCAACATCAGCCGCGAAGCCGTCAATGCCGGCAGACAGGCTGATGGCATCAACCGGGGTCCAGCGAAAGCCTA
>CAYLLI010000267.1:0-2362 GCA_964384295.1 uncultured Chromatiaceae bacterium | reverse complement strand
AGCGAGCCCTACCGAAAATTCACCTGCGCCCCCACACTCAAAGCGTTCACGGTAATGTCGGTAATGTCGTTCGTATCAAACACCCAGGTCTCTGCCGCCGCACGCATCGTGACTTTTTGTGAGGCATGCCAGCGCAGTGCAAGACCGGCGTGACCGCCGAAATCGGAGCTGCTTTCGTTGATACCAAAGTTTGATGAGATCTTGACGTCACCGATTGCGACGCCTGCCTGCGCCTGCAGATCAAACGGGTATTCGCCGAAAGGAATAATGAATGCAGCATCGAGGCTGAATGCGCGGGCTTCGACTTCGATTTTGTCGCAGCAGTTGCTGACGGCGTATTCGCCGAGGCCGGCAAACTTGGCTTCCACGGCGAAGTAACGATTGAACCGGTAGCCGGCGAAGAGTTGCAGCCCTGTGTCACTGTCGTCGCGTGTTATGCCGAACTCTTTTGCGATGTTCTCAAGGCTGTCGTTGTTGTCTCTGGTAATGCTGACTGCACCACCGAGATACCCTGCTGATTCATAGATATCGACTGCCAACACAGGAGATGAGGGCAGATAAAGTCCCGCGACAATCAAAAGAACTGCCAAAGGCTGTTTCATAGCGTGTCCCTGTTAGTGATGCTCTTTCCGGCACCGGCCCCTGCCTGCGCCTCGCACCACCCGCGCTGCTAGTACCATTTTGTACAAACAGTAGGCACGTCTAACCGCATTTAGTTCCGCTCCGGCAACCCGCGCACTGCCCGTATGGCATAGTGTCACCCTTGCAGTTGGGTCCTTTTGGTGCAACCGGAGAAGTTATGTCAACGTCGCAACTCCCGCTGTCAGAGGCGGAACAGAAGGCAGGGCTTAAGGCGGGCGATATTGTCAGAGGGGATATGGCCTATGGCAATGTGCTTCGTTACGGTGCGGACCCTGATGGCGAAGGGGATAGTTGGTTTGCCATTCAGAGTGCAGCCAACGTCGTGAGTCATGAGAATGACGGTCTCTGCACTCAACTGGTTATTCCGAAGGGTTTGTACATGCTGGGTGCCGACCTGCTGCTGTACCGCGACCCGAAACAGAACCCCGGCTGGAATCCCGATAAGCAGTCCAACAGCCGCATCATCGTTCAAGGAGGCGGTGGCGGATTGCTCGTCAACGCGTTCGGCGGAGACTATTCGCAGCTGTCGCAACTGGACTTCGCGCCCGGTCGCAGCTTGCGCTTGTCGGACCGGGCCATTACGACGTCGGGTGGCGCGACCACGATTAAAGATCTGGTGGTTACCGGCGACGTGGATTTTGCAAAGCGAGGCCGCGGCCTCGTGCATGCCGATATTTGTCCTTCAACCCTGATTGAGGGCGTGTCCTTTTACAACGAACACGAGAACGGCGTGACGCTGTACTTGCATGGTGTCTGGGAAAGCGTGGTCCGGCGCGCCAATATCTACGGGCATCATCCGAAGTTTAAGCACGGCCGTGACACTGCGGAAACGTTCGGTACATCCCGCTGTGTATTTCTTGATACGACGGACCGCGGCGCCGGGCTTCTGGAGCTTGAGCACATTACCTGCCGGGGTGGCCGGATCGGCTTTGACATGGGGTTGCCCCGGGCCGCCAGCGTGAAAAACCGTCGCACGGTCGATGCGCTGAGGCTGGTGGATTGTCAGGCTCTGTTCTGCGGCGATGGCATGCGGTTTCGCTCCGGCATTCGCCGTGCCGAGTTGTTAAACCCGTGGTTCGAGAACAACCTGACCTGCAACGTGCGTGCATCGGACGGAGCTTTCTTGAAAGTGGATGACCAGCGCGACACCGGCATGTTCTATGCGCGCGGGGGATCATGGTCGGCGCCGAATCAGGGGCGCGTCAACCCGTCGATGGACGGGCAGATCGTGCTGGGCAGTAGTACCGGTGACCCTGAGGTCGACTGCATCGGGCCGGTGGTGCTTGAAAATGTTCAGCTCAACAGCATGACCAATATTCCCGGCATCCGTCGTCACAATGCCCGCGACAACGGGTTTTTGAAGTTAACTAACTGCGGGTTGACCCCGGTATCGAGTCTGCTGCAACTGGACGATGCCGCTCAGTTCGGCACGGTCTTCATCGAAAATACGGAAGACATGATTCAGTGGTTTGCAAAAAAGAACAATCGCCTGGTCACCGATTCGGCGATGCTCGTTGACCCCGACGGCAAGCCGCTGCCCGTTAAGGATTTGATGCATTGGGTTGTGTTCGACGGGGCGGCGCGAAGTATTGCGGTGCTGAGTGACAACGAATACGACTATCGTAATGCCAAGGTAATGCCGCAGTGGATCAATGCCACCGCTGCAAACCGGATTCGACTACCCGATAGTCGCGAGATCCTGCCGCATGTGTTTACGGTT
>CAYLLI010000266.1:0-2390 GCA_964384295.1 uncultured Chromatiaceae bacterium | reverse complement strand
TGCTTGAGGCACTGCAGCCGGCCCGCAGTTTGTCGACACCGCCGTTAGTGCAGGTCATGTTTAACCTGCACAACGAGTTTGACCGCAGTCTGCAACTGGCCGATGAGTCATACACCTTTCATCTTGATCGTGGTGCCGCCAAGTTTGATTTGAACCTTGCCGTTGCTGAAGGCGGCGAGGGGCTGTTGCTGGCGCTGGAATACAGCACCGATTTGTTTGTCGCAGACACCATCGACGCGTTGCTTGAGAACCTTGAATCAATCCTGCTGCAGATGACGGCGGACAGCAGTCGTCGTTTAAGCGAGTTGCACTGGCAGTCGCACAGCTCGCCTGTTGAAATGCCGCAGGTCGAACCTTTGCAGGGTGTTAATACGCTGATCGCAGCGTTGGATGCCCGCCACAGCGAGTACCGCGAGCGACCTGCCGTGCAGGTGGGCGAGCACAACTGGTCCTTCGGCAGGCTGACAACGGCGGCGAACGTGCTGTCCGGAGAACTGCTGGCGCAGCGTTTGGCAGGTGGTGACCGGGTCGGGGTTATGCTCGGCCACGATGCGCAGATGGTGGCGGGCTTGCTCGGCGTGCTGAAGTCCGGTTGCGTCTATGTGCCGCTGGATCCGGACGCGCCGGCTGAACGGCTGCAACAGATTGCGGCAAGCGCTGGAATCAAAGCCGTGGTCGCAGCGGATGCACATGAGCCGCTGGCGCGGACGGTCGCTCCTGACAATACAGTGCTTCTCGTAGGCGATGGTCTCGGTGATGACCCGGGTGCACCGACGGTCGATATTCAGCCGGATGATCTCGCCTATATTTTGTTTACTTCCGGCACGACCGGCACGCCGAAGGGCGTCATGCAAACGCACGGCAACCTGCTGGCGCATGCGCAAACCTATCAGCGTGCACTGGGCATTCGGCCTGATGACCGGTTGTCGTTGCTGTCGCCGTTCGGTTTTGATGCAGCAGTCATGGACATTTACGCCAGTTTGCTCAGCGGCGCGTGTTTGTGTCCGTTTGATATGAAGAACGAGGCGTATCTCGGTGCTGTGATCGAGCAGATTGCCGCCAGCGGGATTACGCTGCTACACGCAACACCCACCGTTTATCGGTACCTGATGCGGCACAAAATCTGCCGGCATGACGTGACGGAAGTGCGCGCTGTGGTGCTAGGTGGAGAGGCAGCGAACGCCGGCGACTTCGAGTTTTTCCGCAGCAACTTCAAGCCGCACACGATATTCGTTAACGGCTTAGGACCGTCTGAATGCACGTTGGCGGTGCAGTGGTTCGCAGACCAAAACACGCGCTTGCCAGGCTCGCTGGTGCCTGTCGGGCGCCCGGTGCAAGGCGTTGATCTGATGCTGCTGGGTGAGGGTGATACCTCCTCCGGTGTTGCCGGTGAGATTCTGTTGTCGAGTGAACGCATCACGCCGGGGTATTGGCAGCAGCCGGAACTGACGGAGGCGGCGTTTATCGATTTGGATGGCAGGCGCTGGTATCGCACCGGGGACCGCGGCCGTTACTTGCCGGATGGTGCGCTGGCATTTGCCGGTCGCGTTGATGAGCAGATTAAACTGCGCGGCCATCGCATTGAGCCTGCGGAGATTGAAGCCCAGCTGTGCCTGCATGAGCGGGTCGATCGCGCGGTGGTTGCCCTGCGCACCGATCAGCAAAACAATCCACGGCTGGTGGCGTGGGTCGTTGCCAAAAAACGCACCGAGGTTGAGCCCGGCGAGCTGCGTGAACACCTGCAGCGACGGCTGCCGAGATACATGATGCCTTCCGTGATTCTGGTGCTCGACAATCTGCCTTTGACGATCAATGGCAAAGTTGACCGGCGCGCGTTGCCGGCACCCAAGTGGGGGCGCAACGAGGACATTGCCTACGTGGCGCCCAGAACCGACCTTGAAACGCAGCTTGCTTCGATCTGGGCTGACGTGTTGGGTGTGGAGCAGGTCGGTATTCATGACGACTTTTTTGAGCTGGGCGGGCATTCGCTGCTGGCGATGCAGTTGATGGCGCGCACGGCGGAGTCGGTGTCGGTGGGCCTGCCGTTGCGGCGTTTGTTTGACGGGCCGACGATTGCTCAGGTGGCCCAATCTATTGATGATGTCCGCGGCGTGCTCGCTACCTCTCAGGACTAATTGCTACCGGCATTCTGTTTAGCATTAGGCTATGCTCAAAGCTGAACGAATCGGGGGGTCAAAATGCTTAAGTCTTTCATCGTGATTGCCGGTGTGCTGCTCGCACAGGCTGTGCTCTCTCAGGAGTACGATGCCGCCACCGAGCGCGAAAACCCCGTTACCAACATTCCCTATGAAACGGGCAAAAAGCCGATCTCGACCTGCGAGAACCGTTGGGATGAATTTTTGCCGATACTGGGCAAACAGGCATGCGAG
>CAYLLI010000265.1:0-2395 GCA_964384295.1 uncultured Chromatiaceae bacterium | reverse complement strand
CTCGTCATGAAGATGGCTCCCCCTACTTCATTTTTTAACGATCCCGGTACTGCGCAAAGACGCATCGCCGGGAACTAACAGCTGCCGCTCTGCCCGTCAGCGAACCGCGTCAGCTTTAGTAGAACTGACAACGTTGAACAACGAGCTCCAATCGCTGCTCAACGACACGGACCCACAGAAGGTCAAAACGACAAGTTACTGACTTGTGAAGTGCACGACGATGTGCACCAGGTCTCCCACCAAAGAAACATACAAGCTTGATCCTACTATAATGCTGATGCCCGCGTCGTGTATAGCATAATTTTGCCTAACCACCTGTCGGCAATATCGGGTTCTAATAGAAGTTATACAAACGGGAATAGTCCGGATTCGAACTTCAGGATTTTTGTCAGGGCCAGCTCAGCGAATGCTGGTTTAGTCCGAGTCAAAAAAGTCGATTAAATCATCGGACAGAAATCAAAAAACCCCGCTGGCAGCGGGGTTTCAGAGATGGTGGGCCGTGCTGGACTCGAACCAGCGACCAATTGGTTAAAAGCCAACTGCTCTACCAACTGAGCTAACGGCCCGAAAACTGAACGACTCTTATATTTGTCAGTGTTGATAATAGCGCAGAGAAGGCGCTACCGACTGAATCGAAGATGCGCATCATACTCAATCGACGCCGAATAACAACCCATTCCGGGTGTTTTTAGACCTTAAAACAGCGCTTAAACAACATAGCGTGTCGGGTCACTCACACCCGCCGCCGCAAAACCCTCCTTCCGCAATCGGCAAGCATCGCAGACGCCACACGCCCGACCTTCAGAGTCCGCGCTGTAACAGGAAACGGTGGCCGCAAAATCAACGCCCAACGCCAAGCCCTGCTCAACGATCTGCCGTTTGCTGAGATTAAGTAGCGGCGATTCAATAATGATCGGGTTGCCCTCGACACCGCGCTTTGTTGCCAGATTCGCCATGCGTTGGAAGCCATCGATGTATTCGGGGCGACAGTCCGGATAGCCCGAGTAATCGACAGCATTGACGCCGGTGTAGATGCGATCGGCATTCACAACCTCGGCATAAGCCAGTGCATAAGAGAGAAAGATCGTATTTCGTGCGGGCACGTAGGTGACCGGAATACCGTCCGTCGCTTCGTCCGGAACATCAATGGCCGCATCGGTTAAGGCTGACCCGCCCAGTTGACCGATGTCGATGCGAATAACCCGATGCTGAACGACATTGGCCGCAGCCGCTATGACCCGGGCAGCGTTGAGTTCAGCATCGTGACGTTGCCCATAGTCAAAACTCAGCGCATAACAGGCTTCGCCCGCGCTGCCTGCAATGGCAAGCACCGTCGCAGAATCCATACCGCCGGAAACCAAAACCACGCTACGACTCATTAATAAAGCCTTCCTATCGACGAACGGGCGCTAATGGCCCGGCTCATCGCCCCAAACGTATTTATGCAGCTGCAACTGAAACCTCACAGGCAAATGATCAGCCAGTACCCATTCAGCCAGTTCACGGGGCTCCAGCATGCCGAGCCCCGGAGAAAACAGCACGCAGCATTGATCGAGCAGCTTGTGCTCCTGCAGGAACGCAACAGACCAGTCATAGTCCTTGCGATCGCAGATAACAAACTTCAGTTGATCATCGGCACGTAACAGCGGCAGATTCCCGAGAAGGTTGCGCGATGCTTCCCCTGAGGCCGGTGTCTTGATATCCATAACGACGGTCACGCGAGGATCAATCCCGCCAATGTCCATGGCTCCGGCCGTTTCTAAAGAGACTTCGTAACCCGCATCGCACAGCACCTTCAACAAACCTTTGCAATTGGGTTGAGCCAGCGGCTCGCCACCCGTCACGCAGACGTACTTAGCCTCGTAGCCGGCAACCTGAGCAGCGATGTCTGCGAACCCCATCCAATCGCCTTCATAAAATGCGTACTCTGTATCGCAATAGGTGCAGCGCAAAGGGCAGCCGGTCAGACGCACAAAGACCGTCGGAAAACCGCTCGGCCGCGATTCCCCCTGAATGGAGTAAAAGATTTCGTTGATCCGCAAACGCTCTGTCTTCGGCAAAGCGTCGCGACTCACTGGAGAGGTGCTCATCGTAACAGCGCTACAAACCCGACTGGTCCATCTTTGCCAAACGCTCAGCAGCCAGACGGGCTGCGGTTGACTCCGGATAGGTGTTCAACACTTTATTCAGTGCCTTTCGCGCCTGCGAGAAATTTTTCTTCTCATAATTCGCAAAGCCGATTTTCAACAGCGCGTCGGGAATTTTGCGGGACGACGGGTAATCACTCAGCACCAGCGCAAACGCTTCCAGTGCCTCATCGTACTTTTGCGTTACGTAGTACGTCTCACCCATCCAGTACTGCGCATTGCCTCGCAGACTACTGTCCGGAAACGCC
>CAYLLI010000264.1:0-2395 GCA_964384295.1 uncultured Chromatiaceae bacterium | reverse complement strand
CAATCTGTTTCCGACCGCTCAGGGCGGGACGCACGTCAACGGCTTTCGCGGCGGATTGACGGAAGCGATGAGCGAGTACTGAGATGCCCGCAGTCTGTTGCCACGGGGCATTAAGCTTGCGCCGGAAGACGTCTGGGACGGCGTAGCATTCGTGCTGTCATCCAAAATGGAAGATCCGCAGTTTTCCGGTCAGACAAAAGAACGTTTGTCATCGCGTCAGTGCACGGCGTTTATTACCGGTGCGGTGAAAGACGCATTTGGGCTTTGGTTGAATCAGCATCCGGAAACGGGTGATCAGATTGCCAATAAGGTCATTACCGCCGCGCAGCGTCGGTTGAAGGCCAGCAAACAAGTCACGCGTAAAAAGATTGTTTCAGGTCCTGCGTTACCCGGGAAACTGGCGGATTGTTCAGTCAGTGAGCCCGAGCGTTGCGAGCTTTTTCTGGTGGAAGGTGATTCGGCGGGCGGCTCTGCGAAGCAGGCCCGCAACCGCGAGTTTCAAGCGGTCATGCCTTTGCGCGGCAAGATTCTGAACACGTGGGAAGTGGATCGGGGCGAGCTGCTGGGTTCGCAGGAAGTGCATAACATCAGTCTGGCGATTGGTATGGACCCCGGCGACGACGACCTGTCGAAGCTGCGCTATCACAAGATCTGCATTCTGGCCGACGCTGACTCCGACGGCCTGCACATTGCCACGTTGATTTGTGCGCTGTTTGCGCGGCATTTTCCCGAGCTGGTCAGAGCGGGGCATGTGTATGTCGCAATGCCACCTCTTTACCGGATTGATGTGGGCAAGCAGGTGTTTTATGCGCTCGATGAAGACGAGCGACGTGGCGTGATGGACCGTGTGGAAGCCGAAAAACTCCGTGGCAACGTCAATGTGACCCGCTTTAAAGGCCTCGGCGAGATGAGCCCGTCGCAGCTGCGCGAAACCACGATGGCACCGGAGACCCGCCGTCTGGTTCAGCTCACGGTGAGCGGCGAGGACAACACCGAGCGTTCGCTGGATATGTTGCTCGCTAAGAAGCGCGCCAAAGACCGGCGTGCCTGGCTCGAAGAAAAAGGCAATCTTGCCGAGGTATAAGCTTTACGAGTCCGGCAGCAACTGTGGTGTTGTTGTCGGGCGGACCATTCTCAGGTTGAAACTATGACAGGTCAGAACCAACTGGATTTTGAGGGCATCGAGCAGGAGTCGCTCGCCAATTACACCGAGCGTGCCTATCTGAATTACTCGATGTACGTCATCCTCGATCGTGCGCTGCCGCACATTGCGGATGGCTTAAAGCCGGTGCAGCGACGCATTGCCTATGCGATGAGCGAGCTCGGTCTGAAGTCGACGGCGAAACCGAAGAAATCGGCCCGAACAATTGGTGACGTGCTCGGTAAGTTTCACCCCCATGGCGATTCGGCGTGTTACGAAGCGATGGTGCATATGGCCCAGCCGTTTTCGTACCGGTATCCGATTGTCGACGGTCATGGTAACTGGGGCTCAACCGATGATCCTAAGTCGTTTGCGGCGATGCGCTACACCGAAGCGCGCCTGACACCCTATGCCAATGTGCTGTTGAGTGAGCTCGGCCAGGGCACGACTGACTGGGTGCCGAATTTTGACGGCACTCTGTCGGAGCCTGCGCTGTTGCCGGCGCGTCTGCCGAACCTGCTGTTGAACGGCACTACGGGCATTGCCGTTGGCATGTCCACGGACGTGCCGCCGCATAATCTGCGCGAAGTCGTTAGTGCACTGGTGCATCTGCTGGAAGACCCGAAGGCGACACCCGCTGCATTGCTGAAGCATGTGAAAGGCCCTGATTATCCGACCGGTGGTGAAATTATTACGCCACGCAGTGAGCTGGCGGCAATGTACAAAACCGGCAATGGCACGTTGCGGGTTCGCGCCACCTGGGAGAAGGACGGGGCGGGCATCGTCATTAATGAGCTGCCGTATCAGGTGTCCGGGAGCAAAATCCTCGAACAGATTGCCGCGCAGATGCGGGCAAAGAAACTGCCGATGGTTGAAGATTTGCGTGACGAATCGGATCACGAAAATCCGATCCGGCTTGTCATTGTGCCGCGCTCGAATCGGGTGGATGTCGATGCTCTGATGAACCATCTGTTCGCGACGACCGACCTTGAGAAAAGCATGCGCGTGAACATGAACGTGATCGGGCTTGACGGTCGCCCGATGGTTCGCGGGTTGCTGGATTTGTTGCAAGAGTGGTTGGTCTATCGCACCAACACGGTGACTCGCCGACTTGAGTACCGGCTGCAGAAAGTCGAAGAGCGACTGCATATTCTCGACGGGCTTTTGGTGGCGTTTCTGAATATCGACAAAGTCATCAAAATCATTCGTAAAGAAGATGAACCTAAGCCGGTTCTGATGAAGACCTTTAAGATC
>CAYLLI010000263.1:0-2414 GCA_964384295.1 uncultured Chromatiaceae bacterium | reverse complement strand
GTTTGTGAACATCATTCTCTCCCCGGTCTCGCAGTCCCCGGTCCCGCCGGGCACGAGAACCGTGTTAATCCGACGCGAGCACCGCTGAGATTAAAGTTCCAATATCATCAGGACGAAACCACACCTGGCCTGCCAGACAGCATCCATCCGTGCCCACCAGAACCGCTGCATTCGGCGCACGGCCGAGGGCGTGCCAGGTCTCGTTCTCCATATTGTCGATGAAAACAGGAACGGTAATTTCCAGCGTCTCAACAAACTGCGCGGCAAGCCCGAGTCTGTCAGGCAGCGTGGCCGGCTGCGGATAACAAACGCCTTCGGCAAGATTGTCTCTGCCCGGCCAATCGGTTCCGGTATAGGGACACGGAGAACCGGTTGGGTGAGCGTCAATCACATAGATGATCGCAACGTTAAGCTCCGGATGCGCAGCCTGCAGTTCGTTGGCGACCGCACAAAGGCGTCGCGATGGCGGACAGGTCAGTGAGCCGGTAATCAACAACGCCGGCTTTTCAGACCACAGCGAACTCAAGCGGAAGGAGGCTCCGGTTGCATCATACAGCGCGACCGCGGGAACGTCGGCGCCGGCTGTCAGCGGCTGCATCAGAACCGACATATCCACAGTGGCATTCTCACGATGCCACTGCTCTTCAGCCAACCATTCGTCGACCTGCTCAGGCGCAGGGTTCTTGTCACTCATGCTGTGTCTCCACCCCGTGGCACAGCTGACGTTGCCACTGCTCAAGAGTACCCCACTCGCCCGCTTTGGCAATAGCCGCCGAGTGTGCAAGTATTGGGTCACGGCAAATGCACTTAGCTTCTCAGTTTGAAGCCGTATGTATGGCCTGAGGGGCACGACTAACACAATGGTTTGTCCGAAGGGAGGGAGCACCATGACCATGCGACAGCGCACGATCAGCGGCGCACTTGTGGCGATAGCCACATTAAGCGCCATACCGGCCGCACAGGCGGCACTCGAGGAAATCACCGTTACAGCGCAAAGGCGCGATACCAGTTTGCAGGAAACACCCATCGCGGTAACAGCACTGGGCACCGAGGACCTTGCCCGATTGAACATCAACATGGGTCTCGACATCGGCGCGGCAGTACCGAACCTGCAGACCTATCAGGTGACGTCCAACGAGTCGGCCATGCAGGTCTTTATGCGCGGTGCCGGCATTCAGAACCCCGGCTTTATCGCATCGGAATCACCGGTGGGCCTCTACGTAGATGATGTTATCCGGACCCGGCTCGCGACCGCCAACCTCGACCTGACCGATATTGAACGCATTGAAGTTCTGCGTGGTCCGCAGGGCACACTGTACGGACGGAACTCGATTGCCGGCGCGGCAAAAATCATCACCCGCACACCGGAAGACGAACTCTGGTTAAACGGCTCTGTCGGTTACGGCAACTTCGAAACCACCAAAGTGACCGCCTCTGTCGGCGGCCCGATTGTCGACGGTCTCGGTGGCTCCGTATCGGGTCTCATTCATAAGCGCGATGAAGGCTGGATCAAACGTGGCACGGTCGGTGGTCGCAAACTTGGCGAGTACGACAACAAAGCCGTCCGCGGCAAGCTGAACTGGTTCGGCACTGAAAACTTCAACGCCACACTCTCAGCAGGCTACGTGAAAGCGAAGAACGACGGCTTTAACGGCATTCCCTATGGTCCGCTGCCCAACAGCTCGCCGGGCCAGCCTCTGCAGGGTTTCTACGACTCACTGGTACCGGACGAAAGCATTGGTCTTGGTGAAACGGAACAACTGAACGTCGCTCTGGACCTCACTTTCGACATCGGCTCTGTCACACTGAAGTCCATCACCGGTTACACCGACATTGATGACACGTTCCGGTTCGACTTAAACGGCGGCGCACCCGCTAACTTTGCTCCGCCACCAGTGTTCAACGTGGGCACACAGGGCGTGCTGGTTAACTCTGACTCAAACAACAAGTCGATCAGTCAGGAATTTACGCTCAGCGGTAATTCGTTTGATGATCAACTCGGTTGGATTGCCGGGGTGTACTACTTGAACGAGGAAGGCAAGCAGGTCTACGCGCCGGCACTGGCCGGCACCGAGATTGCCGAGAACATCAAAACCAAAACCAACAGCTATGCGGTCTTCCTGGAAGGTACCTGGGCGTTTACCGACAAGCTGTCAGCCACCCTCGGCGGTCGCTACACGCGGGACGAAAAAGACTTCACGCTTAACTGCGTGCAGACTTCGATCGGTTTCGCTCCGTTCCCGGTCTGCGCCGACGTCAACGGCACTCCGACAAACTGGACATCAGACCTGAGCGAAAACTGGTCGGAGTTCACGCCGCGTCTCCTGGTGCAGTATGACTTCACCGATACGATCATGGCGTACGGCTCGATCTCAACCGGTTTCCAGGCCGGCGGCTTTCAGACACTGTGTTTC
>CAYLLI010000262.1:0-2415 GCA_964384295.1 uncultured Chromatiaceae bacterium | reverse complement strand
GTATGGCCTTGAGGGCGTGTTCCCGGTGGCAAAGACCGAGATCGGCAACCTGGGTTGTATCGCGTCGGAGGAAATCATGTGGCCGGAGCTCGTGCGTGCCAACGTGCTGCAGGGTGCTGAAATTCTGATTCACCCGACCAGTGAGCCGGGCAGCACGATGGATACCGATCGTGAAATTTGCCGTAAAGCGCGTGCTATCGAGAACGCCATCTACATTATCTCGGCAAACACCTCGTCTATCGACGATATTCCGATTCCTGCCTATACATGCAGCGCCATGTCTAAGGTTGTCGACTATCGCGCCAACACACTCGCTACAGTCAGTCAGGCGGGTGAATCAATGCTGGCACATGCTGTCATTCATATTGACGCTCTGCGCGAGCAGCGCCGTCGTGTTGGCATGGCCAATCTGTTGGCCCGTCAACCCTGCGACATCTATACCCAAGTGTATGCTGCTGCCGAACGCCGCACAGGCGACGGTCTGATCGAGGACGGCGTTGTGCAGCCGCCGCGCGATCGCGACTGGTTCCGCGAGCGTCAGGAGAAGCAGCTGGAGCGACTCACAAAGCTGGGTCTTATCTAGGCGCTTTTGCCTTTCAGTTCCAGCCGCTCCGGGCGTTTGCCCGATGTAGCTTGAGCGCAAACTTCGGTATAGTCTGACCCGATTGAGGGAACACTTGGGTATGCGCTCCGGAGACCATGTTTTATGCAAGGCTTAACAACCGATCGTCGTAAATTTTTATTTGGCACCGGTGCAACGGCACTGGGGCTGAAGTACGGCGCCGTGTCTTCTGCTTTGGCAGACGGACACACAGCTTATCGCCGCTGGGAAGATGTTCAGCGGAATAAATGGACCTGGGATCGTGTGGTCCGCGGCAGTCGTGGTGTGAATTGCACAGGCCATTGCGCTTTCAATATTTACGTTCGCAACGGCATTGTCTGGCGCGAAGAGCAGCAGGGCGAGTATGGCCGCTCCGGCGAAGACACTCCGGATTACGGTCCGCGCGGTTGTCAGAAAGGTCTGCGTCAGCACAAACACATGTACGGCAAGCAGCGTGTGCTGTACCCGATGAAAAGGGTCGGCGAGCGTGGTGAAGGCAAGTGGGAACGCATCAGCTGGGACGAAGCCCTCGACGACATTTGCAACAAGTTTGTTGATTACGCGGTAGAAGAAGGTCCGGAATCCATTACGATGGCGATGGGTACGGCGATGATCCTGAAACGTACCGCCTTCACCGGTTTGTTCCGCTTTGCCAACATCACCGGCCTTGTGATTCCTGAGACGTTTGCGGGTGTGGGTGATTTGCCGCTCGGTGCTCAGATGACCATCGGGCATCCGCTGCCCGGCGACAACATGGCAGCCGTTTATAAGTCGAAGACTTGTCTGGTCTGGGCCTGTAACCCGGCAGCCACCCGTATTCCGGATGCCCACTTCTTCTGGGAAGCGAAGTACAACGGTACTGAAGTCGTTGTGATTTCGCCCGACTTCAACGCCAGTGCGATTCACGCATCGAAGTGGCTGAACATTAAACCCGGAACCGATTCTGCGTTGGCCATGGCAATGGTCAATGTGATCTTTGAAAACACCTCGGCGATCAATCGCGATTACATCTGCGAGCAGACCGACATGCCGTTTTTGGTGCGCACCGATAACCAGCGTTTCCTGCGTGCCGAAGATCTGGTCGACGGTGGCGAGCACGGCTTCTATTTCTGGGACGAAGCGACCGACAGCATCGTGCAGGCGCCTGCCACTTCCGAAGAGTTCAACGAGCGTTACGACCCGCAGTTCGTGCCGACTCAAGCATCACTGCTGCTCGGCGATATCAAGCCCGCTCTGGAAGGCACCTGGACGGTTGAGACCAAAGAAGGTCCGGTCGAAGTCACCACCGTGTTCGAGTTGGCGCGTAACACCGCTGCGGAGTATTCACCGGAAGCCGTTGCTGAAACTGTCGGTATCAATGCCGATGTGATCCGTGACGTTGCCAATGCGTTTGCCAACAACGGCCCCGGCATGATCTACGCCGGCTATCGCGCCAACAAATGGCTGCACGGTGACCTTGTGAACCGCGCCTGGTTGCTGATGTGCGCATTAACCGGCAATACCGGTCGCGAAGGCGGCGGTCTGCAAACCACCAACCTGCCCAAAGCCGACGGTATGTTTAAGCTCGTGTTTGACGGCATCGGTCCCCGAATTCGTATCGCGTCGCTGGCGGTCTGGGATTACGCCCATGCTGACGGCAAGCAGCTGAACACTACCGCCTATGGTGCTGAGATGGCGCAGCACATCGATGAGCAGTATCAGGAAGCGGTTACCAAGTACTGGATGCCGAAGTATGACGCCAAGCCGTGGAAGATGGCCATCATGCCGGGCCACAACCCGGTGAACTGGCGGGCTTCCGGCAAGCGGTTCTTAGA
>CAYLLI010000261.1:0-2420 GCA_964384295.1 uncultured Chromatiaceae bacterium | reverse complement strand
GCCGTTCCTGAAGTGGGTTCTTGATTCCGGTCGGCTCGAAACCGATCAGCCGATGACAAGACAGCAGAGGCTTTGCCGAATACTATAGAGGCATCGTCTGAAAGTGTAACCTGACTGTATGCGACTTCCCGGTTTTCTAAGATTTCTGCTGTTGCCAATATTGGTATTGGTGCCGTTTCTCGGTTTGCTGTCCGCCAGCTTGTTCGGCTATTCCAATCTGACCGATGAAACGCTGATTGCGGAGGTGAGTTTCAAGCAACTCAGCGAGGATGAATACCTCGTCAATATTGCCACCGGCGACTTCTGCGATGTGCGCAGCTACGTCGTTGAAGGCGATCAATGGCGTCTGGATGCCAGTTTTCTGAAGTGGAAGTATTGGGCGCAGGCGTTGGGGCTTGACTCCCACTATCGCCTTGATCGTCTAGAGGGTCGCTACTCCGATATCAAACGGCAGAACCTGAGTGACGGAATGTCTCACCAGCTCAGCGAACCGACCGTTCTGGATATTGCCGGTTTTTCGTCGCAGCTCGGTTCGATGAACGTGCTGGCTGATGCAGCCTACGGCAGTTCAACCTTTCAGGCGATCGATGAAACCCGAATCTTTGATGTATATAAAACCGGCACTGGCATCATTACCCGCGAGCGGGAAGCTCCCGATTTCGATGTGCAGGAAGGTGTTCTCGCCATTGAAATTAATCATGCTTGTGGCGGTGAGCCGGGCGTTTGGCAGCGGTTTTCCCTGGCGCTAAACCGAATGCTCGTTCCGCTGCTCCAATGATCTCTGATTGGGACAATGAGGCTGGCTGGCCCGGCGGGTTTTCACCTGCGTGTGTGCGCAATACGTTACCGATAATCGAAGTTTTGGCGTCCACGCTTGCCGGAAACGAGTCGGCACTGGAGGTGGGCAGCTGCACCGGTCAGCATGCTGTGGCGTTTGCTGATGCATTGCCGGGGCTTAGCTGGCAGCCGAGCGACCAGGCTGGTTACATGGCCACACTCAGGGCCAACTTAGAGCATCACAGGCTGCCCAACATCCAATCGCCTTTGGAGCTTGATGTTACTTCCGACTGGCCTTCGTGCACCTATGATCTGGTGTTCACGGCCAATACCTTTCATATCATGTCTGTTCAGCAGGTCGAGGCGTTTTTTGCGGGGCTTGAGGGCGTATTGCATGAGCGCAGCTGGCTGTTTGTCTACGGGCCTTTTAACTACAGCGGTGCATACTCGAGTGACAGTAACGCAGCGTTTGATCAGTCACTCAGGCTACGTGACCCGTTGAGCGGTATTCGGGATTTTGAATACATTGCTGAACTGGCAGCGGCCCGGGATTTGCAGTTAATTGATGACGTCGCGATGCCCGCGAACAATCGCATGTTGCTGTGGAGGCAAACGAATGGATGACAGAGTGCAGAAACTGGAAGAGCGCATTGCGCATCAGGAACATACGATTGCCGTGTTGAACGACGAAGTGTTTCAGCAACAACAGCAACTCGATACTTTGCAGCTGATGGTCAAGGAGTTGTCGGAGCGGTTTAAAAACTTTTCCGACGCTTCCGGTGGCGGCACTAATGACGATGAACCGCCGCCGCACTATTAGTCCGCTTAGCGCTGCCTGCTCTGCTGGTAGCGTACTTCTTTTTCCTCCAGTTCCAGCCAGCGTTCGGTGAGTTGCTCAAGCTTTGCTGTTTGTTCGGCCAGTTTGTTGGTGACCACTTCGATGGCCGCGTACTCCTGCGAGTAAAAACCGGGTGCTGCGGTTTCCGCCTGCAGATCGGCAACGATGCCTTCAAGCTTCTCGATAGCATCCGGCAGTTGCTTGAGTTCGGTTTGTTCCTTGTAGCTTAATTTAGTCGCAGCAGTTTGTTCGCTGCGTGTCGGCGCCGCCGCTGTTTTCTTACCGTTCTCGACTGTGTCGGTTTCAGTTAGCCGGTGACCCTGGCGCGCCCAGTCGCTGTAGCCGCCCACGTACTGACGAATCTTGCTGCCGTCTTCAAACACCAGAATGCTGGTTACCGTATTGTCGAGAAACTGCCGGTCATGGCTCACCACAATCAGCGTGCCCTGATACTCGGTAAGCCGGTCCTCGAGTACATCCAGCGTTTCAACATCGAGGTCGTTGGTAGGCTCATCAAGCACAAGCAGGTTGGTCGGACGTGTGAAGAGTTTTGCGAGAATTAACCGGTTCCTCTCGCCGCCGGACAGCGCTTTTACCGGCGATTGCGAGCGTTTCGGGCTGAACAGAAAGCCTTTCAGATAACCGACAATGTGGCGTTGCTTGCCATTGATGGTGACATAGTCGCTCTTGTCATTAATGTTCGCCACAACGCTTTTTTCCGGATCCAGATCCTGCCTGAGCTGATCGAAGTAGCCGGTTTCCAGGTTCGTGCCCAGCTTGATGGTTCCTGTTTCGGGTTCCAGTT
>CAYLLI010000260.1:0-2422 GCA_964384295.1 uncultured Chromatiaceae bacterium | reverse complement strand
CCCTGAGCGTCTTCACCAACGGTCACGCTGTTCACCTGAAACTTCTTCAGTTCGAGTTCAACGCCGGTTGCTTGCTCAAGAGCCGTGAACACAGCAGCTACCGGTCCGTCACCGTCGGCAGACTGGCTCACGCTGCGCCCGTCATTGTGAGTCAACGTGACTTCGGCCTTGGCCTGCGCATTGCGGCCGGATGAGAAGCTGAGGTCTTCAAGTGACCACGGGCCCGGCTGTTGCCCACCGGTGTTCATGATGATGGCCTCGATATCGGCGTCAAAAAGTTCTTTCTTGCGATCGGCGAGTTTTTTGAACTCTTCAAACGCACGCACGAGTTCTTCGTCGGACGGCTCAAACCCCAGCGCCTGAACTTTGTCGCGGAACGCGTGCTTGCCACTGTGCTTGCCGAGTACGAGACTGTTGTTACTGATGCCGATGTCTTCCGGCTTCATAATCTCGTATGTTTCAGCGTTCTGCAGGACGCCGTGCTGATGAATGCCGGCTTCATGAGCAAAAGCATTTTCACCAACAATCGCTTTGTTACGCGGTATCGACATTCCGGTTATTGTTGAGACCAACTTGGCAGTCGGATACAGCTTGCGGGTATCAAGCGCGGTATCAATGCCAAAGTAGTCGGCGCGGGTTTTCAACGCCATGACCACTTCCTCCAATGAGCAGTTACCCGCGCGTTCGCCGATACCATTGATAGTGCATTCGATCTGCCGGGCGCCGGCCTTCACAGCGGACAAGCTGTTGGCGACCGCCATGCCGAGGTCGTTGTGGCAGTGCACGCTGAGACAGATATCGTCGATGCCGTTCACGTTGTTTTTCAGGTACGTGAAAAGATCGGCAAACTCGCCCGGCACGGTGTATCCGACGGTGTCCGGGATATTGACGGTAGTCACGCCGGCTTCGATCACAGCGGCGATGACGTCAGCAAGAAACGCAGGTTCGGTACGGGAGGCGTCTTCCGGTGAAAACTCCACCTGATTACACAGCGATTTTGCCTGCTCAACACCCGCAACCGCGCGCTTGATGATTTCTTCCTTAGCCATGTGCAACTTGTGCTCGCGATGAATTTCGCTGGTGGCGAGGAATACGTGGATTCGCTGGCTGTCTGCCGGCTTCACTGCATTGGCGACTTTTTCAATGTCATCCGGATGACAGCGGGCCAAGCCGCAAATCGTCGGGCCCTGAATCTCGCTGGCAATCGCCTGCACAGAATCAAAGTCGCCGGGTGAGGCGGCGGGAAAACCGGCTTCGATGACATCCACATTGAGATCGCGCAGCGCGCCGGCTACCCGCAGCTTTTCGCGCAGCGTCATGCTGCAGCCCGGTGCCTGTTCGCCGTCTCTCAATGTCGTGTCAAAAATGATGACGCGATCATCTGTTTGATTGCTCATCTTCGATTCTCCGTTTTAGTGTCAAAAAATAGTCGCTTCAGGAGCCTGACAATCTGGTGTTTAGACCGGCAGACCTGCAGCACAAAAAAAACCCCGCAACCGTCACTGGTGCGGGGTTTTTCAGTAACTTAACTCTGTTACCCGGTCAGTCGTCCGCACCACCGAATCGCCCACAGGGGCAGCAGAAGCAGCAGGGCGGCTAGCCGGACCTGACTAAACAATACTTCAATGCTGGCGGTGCTTTTTGACATCGTCCAATTTTTACGGATGTTCCCTGTCGTGTCAATATATATAGGTATAGCGACGAACAAACTGCGACCATTGATTTTGGCGGCGGGGAGCGCGGCGGGGTGCATTTGTCAGCGCCGTCTGAGGCGTCTCCGCAATGCTGCAACCGCTCAAAGCTTCTTTCCGAAGCAGTTTGTGGAATTTACGGCTTTCGGTTCTGTCATACACTCGTAACATTTAGGCATCAAGGTACTTGGGCATTTTTGCCGACGCCAAATGGACAGGCTTGCAGCGGTCAAGAAAATTGTCCTGAAAAGGCTGGTGTTACTCACTGCTTGTGCTATTCTGCCGCCGCCCTATGCAAGACGGATATAGGTAGGTGATGCGACGCAGTGAGGTGCTGTGTTCGGGTGGCTTTTGTCTTTTTCGGTCGGTATAAATAGGGTTCTGCTGTGGGGGCAGAGTTAGAGTTTGCATAGGGTTACAGGCGTTTCCAGGCGCTTGCCGTGCAAAGCAGAGGCCATATGCGCCTGTGCGAGCTGACGAGTTCTCCGCAGCCCGTTTTTCACAATCTAATTCACTCCGTTGAGAAGGGGAGACTTCATGAATTTGACGAACAGGAGATTCCGGTTGCTGGCTAGCAGTGTCGCTTTGACGCTGGCCTTTCCGGTTTCAGGGATCAGCCAATCAGTAGACGATGTTCTCGCGAAGCAGCAGTCGCGCACGAAACTCGCTCAGCAGTCGCAACAAAAAATTGATGCTGTTGTTGATGAAACCCGTGCACTCGAGGACAAGTA
>CAYLLI010000259.1:1995-2455 GCA_964384295.1 uncultured Chromatiaceae bacterium | reverse complement strand
TACGACCGTCCTCGACTGCGTTCGGGAAGTCCAGGAACGGGGGCTGTGTCTGGAAGACCAACAGCGGCAGGAATGGGTTGGCGGGTGATGCCGCGACAGCCGCGCCAGCGCCAAGAACGGCCTCGACGTAACCTTGAGCAGCTGGCCCGAAGGCGCCCGCTTGTGCGGCCGCCAGATTTTCTGGCGTAAATGGCAAACCACCGAGCGCTTGCGAGAAGGATGGAGTTCCTGTTCCAGCATCGCCGTTCAGGAACAGGCCGGTTGCAATCGCGCGAGCGCCATCTTCACCTTGCAGCGTCAGGCTACTGAAAACGTCATTGTTTTCAGTTCTGATCGCGACGTCCTTCTTATCCTCAACGTAAGCACCCCCGAGAGACAGGGTCAGGCGATCTGTGACTTCGAAGTCCACATTTGCAAATAATGAGATGGACTCATTATCCTGCGTGAAAAACTCGCGGAT
>CAYLLI010000259.1:0-1985 GCA_964384295.1 uncultured Chromatiaceae bacterium | reverse complement strand
GTACCGATCGGCAGACCAAGCGCGAGTTCTGTACCAACAAAGATTGAGTCAGCCGGATTGCCGGACAGTGACGCACCGCCGGAACCAATCGCATCAACGAATGCGCGAACGTCTGGGCCATACTCAAGACCGGACACATTATCGATGCGCTCATCAAAGTAGAGGCCACCGATCAACCAGCTGAAGCGCCCTGGCGCCGTTGAGGCCAAGCGGATTTCTTGTGTGACCGTGTTGATGCTGAAATCATCAAAGACATTGTCGAGCAAACGCAACGTCGTGAAGTCATTGTCACTATTATAAACGCGCTCGTTCGTCCGGGCCGCAGAGATCGACGTGAAGCTTACGCCGCCAAGAAAATCGAAATCCTTTTCGATTTGCAGAGAGATGCCCTGATCGTCGATCTCATTGTCTGTCTCGCGGTTGACTGCAGAGACATAGTCAATTGAATCGTTGATGCCGGCATAAGTCCCGCCTAGCGCCGAAATAACGCCAAAATCAGACGGGCTGAAAAATCGTCAGTTGGCGTCCAGAGCACCTGACCCCGGATGTTGAACCGGTCACGGTCGTTGAACTCTCCGCCTTGCGTACCGGGCGCAGGATCAAAATAACCATCGCGCTTTTGATAACCGCCGCCGAGGCTAACCGCGATATTCTCCGTCAGGCCGCCGGTAATATAGCCGCGAATCTGATTCAGGTTGTAATTACCGTACGTTCCTTCGACATACCCGCTGGTCTCGAAGTCAGGTTCCGCCGTGACGATGCTGACAACACCAGCGGACGCATTTTTACCGAACAGAGTTGATTGTGGACCAGCCAGAACCTCGATCCGCTCCAAATTTGGCAGATCACCAATTTGCGCGGCTGCACGAGAGCGGAAAACACCATCGACAAACAGAGCAACAGACGGTTCGATACCGATATTGTTACCACCACTACCGAAGCCGCGGATGCTCAAGGTCGTATTGGCCGAGTTTTGCAGCTGAGACACGCGGAGCGTCGGAACAACCGTTTGAAGGTCACCAACGTCGAGGATTTGAGCTTTTTCGATCGTATCCGCTGTGGTGACGGTCACCGCAACCGGTGTGTCTTGCAAAGTTGTTTGACGTTTGGTCGCCGTAACGATGATTTCGTCATCAAATGAGTTCTGGGCGTAGGCCGGCGATGCAATGATCGCGATAGCAGCCGTTGAAGTCGCGAGGAGCGAACGTTTATTTATCATGAGGATCCCGGTCGGTTGTTGTTACACGCCGGTTTTGCCCGGCTTCCCGCACACGTTTAAAAACAGTCTTGCAGAGTCGCAAGGTCTTCCAAGCGATAATCGCTCGTTATTCTGCTAACCTGTTGTTTTATCGCCACAGCCCCCAACATGAACGACTGAAGTTTGACTGATCATGAGATTTCCATGCGTTTTCGTGGGACAACATATCACGGATGAACCGCATAAACGCAGCTTCTGACCCTTCCCATGCAGGGTTCACGCGTATTAGAGGCAGCGCAAATCAAGTTAAAACTCAGAACAAGGAGTTTCGAGAATGGCCGAAGCATTCATTTATGACGCGGTGCGGACCCCCCGCGGCAAAGGCAAAAAAGACGGCAGCCTGCACGAGATCACGCCGCTGCAGCTTGCAGCCCAAGTGATGAAGGCCATCCCAGAGCGTCTCAACATAGATAAAGGCGAAGTCGAGGACGTGGCCTTTGGTTGCGTGTCCCCAGTGGGCGAGCAAGGCGCGGTCATCACCCGGACCGCTGTTCTTGAAGCTGGCTTCCCCAATGAAACATCCGGCATTCAGGTCAACCGCTTCTGCGGCTCTGGTTTGGAAGCGTCTAATATTGCCGCAGCAAAAGTCATGTCCGGTGAATGTGAAATCGCCATGGGCGGCGGTGTCGAGAGCATGTCACGAGTTCCCATGGGAATCGATGGCGGCGCCATGGTATCTGACCCGCAGGCCATGTTCGACCTTTACTTTGTTCCGCAAGGTATTTCC
>CAYLLI010000258.1:0-2459 GCA_964384295.1 uncultured Chromatiaceae bacterium | reverse complement strand
AGGTGTACCGACAGGCCATCACATCGGCCGGTGCAGGCTGCATGGCCGCGCTGGATGCGGAGAAGTTTCTCGACGCCGAGGAACTCGCTAAGTAAGCACTTCAGCAACCGGCGAAAGGACTTGCCGCAATGAGTGAGTCACCCCGTTACAACGCGCGGTTTGTCGACAGCGTGAGTGCCGTGCCTGCTGAGGCATGGAACGCACTCTCAGGCACGGAGTACCCGTTTCACCGGCATGAGTTTCTGTCCGCACTCGAGGTGACAGAGTGCATCGGCAATAGTAGCGGCTGGATTCCGTTGCATCTCTTGTTAGAGGATGCGCGCGATGAGCGTCTGGTCGCTGCATTGCCGATGTACCAGAAAACCAACTCTGAAGGCGAGTTTGTTTTCGATTTTGCCTGGGCCCGGGCCTACTATCAGGCAGGACTCGAGTACTTCCCCAAACTGGTCGCAGCCGTTCCGTTCACACCCGTCACCAGCAACTGTTTTCTGGTGGCGCAAGACGCCGCCGATTCGCCGGACTTTCTTCGCAGTCAGTTGATCGGGGTAGCCACTGCGCAAGCCAAAGAACACAACATTTCGTCATTGCATTTGCTCTTTCCCACCGCGGACGAAGTGCCGGATCTCATCGCATCGGGTTTGCTGATGCGCAAAGACTGCCAGTTTCACTGGCACAACGATCAATACGCGAACTTCGACGAGTTCCTGAACACCTTTAAATCCAAAAAACGCAAAGAGGTTCGGCGGGAGCGTCGCAAGGTCGCCGAGGCAGGCATTCGGTATCAGGTGCATGACGGTGCCGACATGACCGATGAGTTGTGGGATCGAATCGCCCCGCTCTATTCGCGCACGTTCCTGCTCCGCGGCAGACCGCCCTACCTGTCGCCCGATTTTTTTAAACGCTTAACACGCACGTTACCCGAAGCCATCGTCGTAATCGTCGGCTATCTGGATGAACGGCCTGTCGCCACGGCCATTTGTTTTCGCAGCGAAACCGCCCTGTACGGGCGCTATTGGGGATCGGACGGCAACTACGACAGCCTGCATTTTGAAACCTGCTACTACCAGGGCATCGACTACTGCATTCGCCAAGGCCTGAGCCTGTACGAACCGGGCACTCAAGGGGAACACAAAATCGCCCGCGGCTTTGTGCCGACAACCACGCGGTCAGCGCACTGGATCAACGACGAACGGTTTGCAGCCGCGATCGAGAACTATCTCGATGAAGAAAGCCGCCACATCGACACCTACATCAATTCATGCCAGCAACACGTACCGTACAAAGAGACCGGCGGCAGCACAGGTAACTGATGCCGACTATTCCCCTCATACTTCCGGGAAGCCCGCCGGTGTTTCCGAATGTTCACGAAGCACTGACCGAGCCCGACGGGCTGCTGGCAGCGGGCGGTGATCTGAGCACAGAGCGATTGCTTGAAGCCTACCGTCGGGGCATTTTTCCGTGGTTTGAAGAAGGCGAGGAAATTCTGTGGTGGGCGCCCAATCCGCGAGCTGTGCTGCTGCCGGAGGAGTTCAACTGTTCACGAAGCCTGGCAAAGGTGATTCGCAGCAACCGGTTTGACATCTCCGTGAATCAGGACTTCGCCGGCGTTATTGATCAGTGCGCCGGCGTGCGCGCAACGACCGGAACATGGATCACCGACGGTATGCGACAGGCCTACGTCAAACTGCATGAACACGGCTACGCATACTCGGTAGAGGCCTGGCAGGATAACGCCCTGGTCGGCGGCTTGTACGGCGTCCGGCTGGGCAGCATTTTCTTTGGTGAATCGATGTTCAGCACCGTTTCCAACGCCTCGAAAGTGGCTTTGGCAAAGCTTATAAGCCTTTGCAA
This sequence comes from uncultured Chromatiaceae bacterium, assembly GCA_964384295.1. Taxonomy (GTDB): domain Bacteria; phylum Pseudomonadota; class Gammaproteobacteria; order Steroidobacterales; genus JABIQA01. The sequence continues at coordinate 608 of CAYLLI010000258.1, read as the reverse complement.
AGACTCAAAGATTCCGTTGATTGACTGTCAGCAGTCGTCAGGACACCTGGCACGGCTCGGCTCGCGGCTGATTCAACGAGCCGACTTCACCGAACGGCTGCAACAGAGCATTGATACACCTCCGTGCATGCCGGAATGGTCGCAACCGCCGACGCCGTCAGCCGCCTGCATCACAATCGCATAGCGCGCCCTGCGGTTGCGTGGAGGTCTGAGTTCTTGCACAATTCGCGCCATTGTTCGCAACGGCGAACGTACTTTTTCAGCAGATAACGGATTATTTCATGGCGAAAGAAGAAGCCATTCAAATGGAAGGCACGGTCACCGAGACTTTGCCGAATACAACCTTTCGGGTTGAATTGGAAAACGGTCACGTGGTGACAGCGCATATCTCCGGAAAAATGCGCAAGCACTACATTCGAATCCTTACCGGTGACAAAGTCACCGTCGAGCTAACGCCCTACGATCTGTCAAAAGGCCGAATCGTTTATCGCGCACGCTAACCCACAAAGTACTCACGAATAAAAAAGGCCGGATCAGAGGATCCGGCCTTTTTCTTTTTGCAGTGAGCAGCTAGTGCACCTGCTCGGTCGATAAGTGTTCCAGCCGTT
>CAYLLI010000257.1:0-2462 GCA_964384295.1 uncultured Chromatiaceae bacterium | reverse complement strand
CCAACGCCGGCCCGACACCGGCGACAAACAGATCAGCGATCGACGTCTGCGTCATCACCCCGTACAAAATCACAGGAATACTCGGTGGTATTACGATACCGAGCGTTCCAGCGGCGCAGAGCATGCCGATCGCCAGCGACTCCGAATAGCCGGCTTTGATCAATGCCGGATACATGATGGTGCCGACAGCAAGCAGCGTCACTGTGCCGGATCCTGTCACGGCAGCAAACGCGGCACATGACAGCACGGCTGCCAGTCCCAGCCCGCCTTTGACCGGGCTGGTGGCGGTTTCCATCAGCGTGACCAGTCGCCCGGCCATCGCGCCTTTGGCCATGATATTGCCGGCCAGGATGTACAGCGGAATCGCCAGCAACACCTCTCGGTTAAGCGCATCCCAGGCATCAAGCAATAACGAGTTCACGCCGGGTTCGCCAACCGACAGGTACGCAAGGACGGTGACGACCCCGAGCACGACAAACAGACTTTGTCGCAACAGCAACAGCAGCAGTGCAATGCCAACGATACCGGCTGCGATCACCTAGCTGCCCTCGCTCGCCGGATTCAGACCCGGGTACACGGTATAGAGGCTATTTCTTAACGCGCCGGCAAAAAAGGCCAGCGGCAGTACCAGCTGAATCAGCGCTACCGGCCAACCCAGCCGCAGCGAGCGTTCGCCCAGCGCCAGAGTCTCCAGTACAAGTTGAATCGAATACGCACACAGGCACGCACAGAAAACGGCGGTTAGAAGAAAGCCCAGCCGCTGCAAACCGGGTTCCCAGGCTTGTGGCAACCAGCCATCGGCGAACCGCGGACGCAGGTGCGATCCCTGCGCAGTTGCCATGCCAAATCCGGCGAGCACCAAAAAGACGTTGGCGTATACACCGGCCTCTGCCGACCAATGCAAACCGCTACCTGACAGTTCGCGACTGAGCACATCGCCAAACAGCACCAGTACCAGAACACCGAACGCCGCGATGGCGATGATGCGCTCAACCTGCAGCAGGCCGCGCAGAACCGCGGTAACTCTTTGAGGAACTGCAGTCACGTTAGTACGGCAATGTGGTTCCGTCGTAGGCCAGCAGTCCGCCGCACTTTTCCGGGGTGAGTGACGCAATCTGTTCAATCACACCGCGCACACCCTCGTCGGCCTCGATCTCGGCGTTCTCTCCACCCATGTCGGTCTTCGCCCAGCCCGGGTGCATAGCTACTGCAAGAATCCCATGGCGTCCGAGATCAATACCCATCGATTTCATGACGTTCGCAATGGCGGCTTTCGACGATCGATACGCATAGATACCCCCCACCGTGTTCAGCCCGTTGGAGCCCAGCATGCTCGACAAGCTGACAACCTTTTTCTGCTCGCTCGCCGCCACGTTATCGATAAACATTTCTGCCATACGCACAGGGCCGAACACATTGACATTGAACACGTTTGCCCAGTTATCGAAGTCCGTCTGACCAAAGGCCTGATGCTCAACCCCGCCATCGGTAAAGGGCACGGAGCCGAAAATGCCGGCGTTATTCAGGAGCACATCGATGGGCCGGTCGCCGAGCTCTGCCTTCAGGGCTGCAACCGACTCGTCAGAACCCACATCCAGCGTGTAAAGCTCAATCGTCGAATGCTCAGCAGCCAGCGCTTCGAGCTCGGGTGACGGGCTGCGGCTGGTTGCCAAAATTGTCCAGTTTTCATCGGATTGCGCGTACTGCCGCACAAACTCCAGTCCTAAGCCGCGATTCGCGCCGGTAATCAAAATGGTCGCCATTTATCCGTTTCCTGTTTTATTGCCGTGTATTTGAGGCTGCCTGCTGGTTTCAGCCTGAGAGTTTCCTTACCATTACGGGCTACGTCAATGCGCCTCAGGCATTTGAATAACCCACAGGTTTTCATCAAGGACAACTTATGACTGCAGCAACGATTTCTGCCGCGACTCAGGCCTTTCTGGATCGCGACCACAAACAATACATCAATGGCGAATGGGTCTCCGGCACCGGCAGCGAGATGATCGATATCATCAACCCTGCGACCGAAGAAGTGATCACCACGATTCAGGCCGGCACCAAAGCCGACGTTGATGCTGCCGTCGCCGCTGCGAACACTGCGCTCAAAGGTGCCTGGGCCGAGATCCCGTCACGCCAGCGTGGCAAAATTCTGCTGAAGTTTGCTGATCTGATTGACGCTAACCTGCAGACACTGGCCGAACTCGAAGTGCTCGACAACGGCCAGCCGTTGATGATGGCGCAGTACACGGTTGCCGGTTTCGGTGCGGACTTCGTGCGTTACTACGCGGGCTGGTGCGACAAGATCGAAGGCCAGACGATTCCGGTCTCCCCGGCGGAAGCTCCTGCCGGCGGCTCGCTGACTTACACGAAACGCGAACCGATTGGCGTGGTTGGCGCAATTACGCCGTGGAATGCGCCGATCGCAATGGCCATTTTGAAACTGGCGCCGTCTTTGGCTGCGG
>CAYLLI010000256.1:0-2466 GCA_964384295.1 uncultured Chromatiaceae bacterium | reverse complement strand
TAGCCCGGCACACCGTGCTGTGTTGCGTTGTAATTCCATTGCGCCCCCACGCAAACCGGCTAAATGCCGATGCTCACTATAGTCTACTTGCCGATGCAAAAATTGGAGAAAATCTCTCCCAGAAGATCATCGCTGGAGAACTCGCCGGTGATGTCGGCCAGCGCATTCTGACAACGCAGTAGATCATCAGCCATTAACTCTCCGGAACGCTCGCTCAAACGTTCAACCGAATCGTCAAATGCTGCCCGCGCCTCGCGCAATTTCACCAGATGCCTGCGACGTGCGGTAATACTGCCCGACTCCGACGGCATAAAACCAACACGCTGTTTCAGCATTCGACGCAACTCCGGCAAACCGGCTCCGGTTAACGCCGACACGCTCATAGCATCGGCATCAGGCTGACTACCACCGGCTGTGTCGGTCAGGTCACACTTATTGAGCACCGTAATAAAGGGAAGGCCTTCGGGAAGGTCTGCACGCAAGTGTTCCGGATCGTCGGGCTCTGTCGAATCGACAACTAGCAAAGCGATGTCTGCGTTCTGTAACTGTTCGCGGGTTCGCCGCACGCCTTCCTGTTCGATGGCATCGTCACTGACCCGCAAGCCGGCAGTATCAATAATGTGCAGCGGCAGGCCGTCGAGCTCGATGTGCTCGCGGACAAGATCACGGGTCGTGCCGGGAATGTCGGTCACAATGGCAGCGTCATAACCTGCCAGCGCATTGAGCAAACTGGATTTACCGGCGTTCGGTTTGCCGGCCAGCACCATCGTTACGCCGTCACGCAGCAAGCGCCCTTCCTGAGCGGCTGCGGTCAAGTGATCAAAGGCTTCGGTGACGGTCGCTACCCGCTGTTGCAGGGCGTCGTCACTGAGAAAGTCGATGTCCTCGTCGGGAAAGTCGATTGCCGCTTCAACGTGCACCCGCAGTTCTGTAATGCGGTCATTCAAGTCAAACACTGACTGCGAGAACGCCCCCTGAAGCGAACGCTGGGCGGCCCGGGCTGCGAGGCGCGAACCGCTGTCGATTAAATCAACAATCGCCTCAGCCTGAGTCAGATCAAGCTTGTCGTTTAAAAAAGCCCGCTTGGAAAATTCGCCCGGTTCTGCCAACCGTGCGCCCAAACCAGTAATTCGCTCTAACAACATGTCGATGACAACGTCACCACCGTGGCCCTGAAGCTCAAGAACGTTCTCGCCGGTAAATGAGTGCGGCGCGGGAAACCAGAGTGCTAAACCGGAGTCAATCGACGCACCTTCGGCATCCTTGAATTGCGCAAAGGTCGCATAACGTGGCTTTGGCAACTCGCCGAGAACGCCGACCGCAATATCAGCAGCGGCAGGCCCGGAAACCCGAACGATGCCAACACCGCCACGACCGGACGGTGTCGCGCGCGCGGCAATGGTGTCCTGTTGCAAATGCGCCGTCATGCGAGCGCCGCGGGCAAAGCCTACGCCGCCTCGGCAGCAACCAGGCGGTTAATGTTCCATTGCTGCAGAATAGAAAGAACCGAGTTGGTCAGCCAGTACAGCACCAGACCTGCCGGGAAGAAGGCAAAAAACACAGTGAACACAACAGGTAAAACACTCATCACTTTCGCCTGAACCGGATCCGGCGGGGCAGGATTCAATTTTTGCTGCACAAACATAGCCCCGCCCATCAACAGCGGCAGCACGAAGAACGGATCACGCGATGACAAATCTGTAATCCACAGCATAAAGGGGGCCTGGCGCATCTCAACGCTTTCCAGCAATACCCAGTAGAACGCAATGAAGAACGGAATCTGCACAAGCATCGGCAAACAGCCTGCCGCCGGATTGACCTTCTCGCGCTTGTACAGATCCATCAATGCGGCGCTCATCGCCTGACGATCATCTTTGTAGCGCTCTTGCAGCGTCTTCAATCGCGGTTGCAGCTTGCGCATCTTTGCCATTGAACGACCGCTGGCCTGAGTCAGTTTGTAGAAAGTCAGTTTGATCAGGAAGGTGACGATGATGATCGTCCAGCCCCAGTTCACAACCAGTTTCTGAACCTGCTGCAGAATCCAGAACAGCGGCTGAGCGAGGATTGCCAGAATGCCGTAGTCGACGGTTAAGGACAGACCGGGCGCCGTTGCCTCAAGCTGGCGCTGCAGCTTTGGCCCGATGAAAAACTGTGCGCCGAACGTTTCAGTCGCACCCGGCTGAACCACGCGAACAGGGCCTGAAACCGTCACCGTGTACTTATTACCGTCGTAGTTCGCAACGTACTTTTGGGCAACGTCAGCTTGCGGCACCGCAGCAGTCAGGAAGTGGTGCTGAATAGCGGCAAGCCAGCCGTTGGTGTACGTGGCCTGCAGCGGTTCTTCCTGCAGATCATCAAGATCGAGCTTCTCGTAACTGTCGCCGTCGTAGATGACCGGGCCGTCATACGAATAGCTGTCGACGTTGAACATCGAACGCTCCAGCGGGGCGAACACATGATGCAGCT
>CAYLLI010000255.1:0-2475 GCA_964384295.1 uncultured Chromatiaceae bacterium | reverse complement strand
TGCCGCAGATCACGACAATCAAACTGCTGGTAATCAGATTGGGATTCACCGAATCACTGAGACCCAAGCTGCTCAGCACGAACACGGCCAAAAGCTGCAGGTAGTAGCTGACCGAAATAAAGTAGGCCCCGGTTAACACCAGGCGCGAACAAAACGACACCGACTGAACCAGCCCCTGCTCTGCTTCGATCGGCTCGAAGTGGCGAATGTTGAACCGCATGACTTCGCCAACGAGGTACGCAAGCACCAGCAATGCCGCCATCGATACCAGCGCGAAGTTGCCGACGATGCCGGCCAAAAGCGGTGCGCTGACCAGAAATCCGCTGCCCATAATGGACGCGAGCGGGGTCGCCGTCGCCTGCCATGTCGACGAACGATTCAGCCGCGGGGCAAACGCGAGAAACACCGAACACCCCAGCGCCACAATGACAATCACTGCGTTGAGCACCAATCACTCCCGCCGCTTCGAAGAAGGCCTTCCTGTAACGACAGATAGTCCCGCATCAACGCCGGGCTGGCAAATCGGATGCCACAACATTCACTGCCGACCACGGTTCGACTGCACAGCCACTCTTCATGGCGGTCATGCTCACGCTCTGCTTAAATCAGCGCAGTTATTTCAGCGGCAAAACCACTATGAACATTGTTATTACCGGCAGCACTCAGGGCATTGGCCTCGGCATGGCCAAAGAGTTTCTGAAACGGAAGCACAACGTCATTATCTCGAGTCGCAGGCAGTCAGCCGTCGACGACGTCGTGGCGGAATTATCCGCCGCGTATCCGGATTCAAAGATCGCCGGTATCGCGTGCGACGTCGGTGTGTATGCCGACGGTCAGGCACTGTGGGATTTTGCAGTCGAGCAACTGGGCAGCGTCGATATCTGGGTGAACAACGCCGGCACCGAAGTCGGTCAGGCGATGTTGTTTATGCAGGAACCCGAGACGATTGCCGCTACCGTCCAGACCAACCTGACCGGGATGATGTACTGCAATCAGATCGCCATTAAAGGCATGTATGCCCAACCTGACGGCGGCAAGATTTTTAACATGGAAGGCTTTGGCAGTAATGGCATGGTGCGCCCCACCGTCAGCGTCTATGGCTCGACCAAATGCGCGTTGCGCCATTTCACCAAGTCGATGGTGGCGGAGCTGAAAGGCACCAACGTGAAAGTCTGTTACTTAAGCCCCGGCATTGTCGTCACCGACCTGCTGGTACCGCCGCCCGAGAAACGCGGCAAGGGCTGGGAAGAAGCCAAGAAAACCCTGAACCTGCTGGCCGACACGGTCGAGACCGTGACGCCGTTTCTGGTGGAAGGCATGCTGAACGCGCAGGAAGGCGGCGACGCCATCCGCTGGCTGACCCCGCGTAAAGTGATTCGCCGTAAGCTTATGTCCTACTTTAAAAAACGCGATATCTTTACCCCGTTAGGCCTGTAACCGAACCTGCACACTCACGGAGAACCCCATGGCTGATCAACACAATGAAACGATGGAACTGCTGAACCGCCGGCAGTTGCTGATGAGCGCAGGCACCGCCGGTATGTCAGGCCTGCTCGCTGCCCTTGCTGCCGACAATGCGCTGGCGGGCGGGCATCGCGGTCCGCGCATCGAGCTCACCGAAGAACAGCAGCTCGAACTGGAAAAGAACAACGACAAACTGGTGGCCGACTTTGTTGCGGCGTACGCCAGCCGCGATGCCGATGTGGTCGGCAGCTTTGTGACGGATGACATTGCCTATCAAATCACAACAGGCATGAACGACATTGTCGGTCGTGAAGCATTTCACAAGCACAACGCCAACATGTTCAAAGGGCTCGATAAAGTGGAATGGGTCAACCTGCGGCAGTTCTGCATCGGGCCTGTTGTCATCAACGACCGCATCGATGAGTTCTACCCCTACCCCGGCAGCAAAACGCCGCGCATGCGGTTTCGGGTGGCCGGGTACTTCCTGATCAAAGACAACAAAATTCAAACCTGGCGCGACTTTCCGTACCCGGGCTCAAAACAGCTGATCGAGCCTGCGCCAAAGGCGTAACCACACGATGAGCGCAGCACTAAACCCGCAGCAGTTCGAAAGCCGCCTGAATAAGTCGTTCACCGCAACCGGCGAGAACGGTACGCAGGAAACGCTTGAACTGATTGAGGTGAAAGACCTGAGCAGGCCTTCCGGTGCAGACCCGCTGCAACCGCCGGAAGCGACGGACCGCGTGTGCTTTTCTGTGCTGTTTAAAGCCGCCAGCGACTCGAATGCTCTATCACAGGGAATGTATCGCTTTGCGCACGAATCCGGCGACAGCTTTAGTCTTTTTATCGTGCCGGTCGCTGCGCACAGTGGCGGGCGGTTCTATGAAGCGGTGATCAACTGACACCGCATGCGCAAGTAGCCGCCCTCTTCCGCAATCAACTCAAACCCGAGACGCTCATACAGATTCCGGGCACGGTTCCCTGCTGCAACCGACAGACTGACCTCTTCGG
>CAYLLI010000254.1:0-2480 GCA_964384295.1 uncultured Chromatiaceae bacterium | reverse complement strand
GTCGAGCGGCGAGTGGTAGATCTCGGCTTGTTCGAGCAGTCTCAGGCGGTAGTCGGTGTCTGCATCGACTCGCAGCACTTCGGTGTGTTCCTGCAACAGATCAATGCACGGCAGAAAACGCTGCCGTTGCAGGCCGCCTTTGTAGAGGTCTTCCGGTGGAATGTTAGAGGTAGTTACCAACGATACGCCGCGGTCGAACAGTGCTTCCATCAGCCTTCCGAGAATCATCGCGTCGCCGATATCGGAGACAAAGAACTCATCGAAGCAGATCACCCGGGCTTGTTCGGCAAACTCATCGGCAACAATCTGAATGGGGTCTTCGACGTTGCCGAGTTCCTTCAGTCGGTTGTGCACGCGGTACATGACGCGATGAAAGTGAAACCGGATCTTGTCGTCAAACGGGAGGGACTCGAAAAACACATCCATTAACGTGGTTTTGCCGCGGCCGACGCCGCCCCACATGTACAGCCCGCGTACCGGGCCAGTCGATGATTTCCGCCCCAGAAGACCGCGAATCAGAGCTTTCAGGCCGCCGGTTCCCGCTGCATTCTCGGCCAGCCCGGCATGCACCCGTGCCAGACTCTCAAGGGCTCTGGTTTGCGCGGCATCGGGTGTCAGGCCCATCTCCGCCATACGCGTCAGGTATTGGGCCTTGTGTTTGGAAGGTTCAGACATCAAAAGCGCCGGATTCAGGGCCGAAAAGTGCCGCAATAGTAAGCCGAAGCGTGGCTGAGTGCTACGCCCGGCCTCAAATCGGTGGCAGCGGTGCTACAATAGCGCCGCATTTTTGCAGCGGAGCAGTGAGCCGTCCGGTTTGCGCCCGTGTCTAACCAATAGACCTCAACGTGAAGAGGCTATCCCTGATAGGAACGCACCGTGTCAGAACGTGAACAAATGGAATTTGATGCCGTCATCGTGGGCGCAGGCCCGTGCGGCTTATCAGCCGCAATCCGGCTGATGCAGTTGGGCGAGGCCGCAGGCCGTGAGATGAACATCTGTGTGGTCGAGAAGGCCGCGGAAGTCGGTGGGCATATTTTGTCCGGTGCTGTGTTGGAACCGACGGCATTGGATGAACTCATTCCCGATTGGAAAGAGCAGGGCGCACCTGCCGCCACGCCGGTTAAAGGCGATGACTTCTACTTTCTGTCCGGTGAAAACGGCGGCCTGAAAGTTCCGAACCTGTTCATTCCCGGTCCGATGCACAACGAGGGCAACTACATTGTCTCTCTCGGCGAGATCTGCAAATGGCTCGGCGAGCAGGCCGAGAACATGGGCGTCAATATCTTCCCCGGTTTCCCGGCCTCTGATGTCATCATCGAAGACGGTAAAGTCGCGGGTGTGATTACCGGTGACATGGGTGTGGCTGAAGACGGATCGCAGAAACCTTCCTATGAAGCAGGCTACGAACTGCGCGCGCCGTTGACGATTTTTGCTGAAGGGTGTCGCGGCAGTCTTGGTAAGAAGCTCGAAGCGGAATTCAACCTTCGCGCCGAGAGCGATCCGCAGCATTACGGAATCGGCATTAAAGAGATCTGGGAGATTGACCCCGCTAAGCACGAGCCGGGCAAAGTCGTTCACACATTCGGCTGGCCGTTGCAGAACGACACCGAAGGTGGCGGATTCCTGTATCACGCGAAAGACAACCTTGTGTACTGCGGTTTCATCGTTTCTCTCGCGTACAAAAACCCCAACCTGAACCCGTACAAAGAGTTTCAGCGTTGGAAGCACAACCCGAAGATCGCTCAGTATCTCGAGGGTGGTAAGCGCATTTCGTACGGCGCTCGCGCGGTGAACAAAGGCGGTTTGCAGTCGTTGCCGCAGCTGGCATTTCCGGGTGGATTGCTGGCCGGTTGTGAGGCCGGTTTTCTGAATGGCGCCAAGATTAAGGGATCGCACACGGCGATGAAGACCGGCATGCTGGCAGCCGAGAGTGTCTTTGAAACGCTGCAGCAGGAAGAAGGTTTCAACACCGGCGTGGATTATCTGAAACGCATTCAGTCGTCCTGGGTGTATGACGAACTGTGGCGTGCCCGCAACTACGGCCCGCTGTTGCACAAGTTCGGAACCATGATTGCTTCGCCGTTAATCTGGATCGACCAGACGATCTTCCGCGGCAAACTGCCGTTCACGTTGCGCAACCCGGATCCGGATCATGCGATGCTGACCGACATCAGCAAGGCGAAGCCGATCGACTATCCGGCACCGGATGGCAAGCTGAGTTTTGATCTGCTGAGTTCGGTGTATCTGTCGAGCACCAACCACGAAGAAGACCAGCCGGTGCATCTGAAGTTGCTGGATGCGTCAATTCCTCTGAATCAGAATCTGCCGAAATTCGGTGAGCCGGCTACCCGGTATTGCCCGGCAGGCGTGTACGAAATTGTCGAAGAGGGTGGCGAGCAGCAGTTTAAGATCAACTCGCAGAACTGCGTGCACTGCAAAACCTGCGACATTAAAGACCCGGCGCAGAACATTAACTGGAC
>CAYLLI010000253.1:0-2558 GCA_964384295.1 uncultured Chromatiaceae bacterium | reverse complement strand
TCCGCGTCGTCTGGCCTAAGCGATCCGCAAGCTCCAGGCCGACCAGCGTATCGCTCTGAAACAACAGTGCGACAGCGTCAAAGTCGCTGTCCTCGGCAGCCGCGCTCAGTTCTAAACGCGTGACACCCTCGCCCGTCGAGACGGCAACGACACTGAAATCATCCAGCACGCTGATATCGCCTGCAAGCAGTGCCGCCGGCGTCTGCGCCAGCGCACCTTCCAGCCGGCGCACAGTGACTTGTTCAAGATCCGCGTCGTACAGACGAATGGTTTCGCCATCGGCCACAATGGACTGCGCCCACGGTGCCGTGTATTCCCAGCGAAAGCGTCCCGGGCGCAGCAGCAGGAAGTAACCCGCCGCGCGCTCGACCAACTGCTCCTGTTGATCAACGACTTCCTGTTGAAACTCAGCACGCCAGGATTGAGTCTGGCTGACAAACCGCTCCAGTGTTGCGCGACCATCAGCAGCAACGGCCGTTTGCAGTAACGCCAGCGCTATCAGCAATACACTAAGACGGATGCGCATTAGTCAACGTCCGGCGGAGGCGGTGCAATCACTTCCCGCTGACCGTTCGACTGCAACTCACCGACAATCCCCGCAGCTTCCATCGTTTCCACGAGTCGCGCCGCACGGTTGTAACCGATCTTCAGGCGACGCTGCACACCCGAGATTGACGCCTTGCGGGTTTCAGTAACGATGCGGACGGCCTGATCGTACAGCGGGTCGGATTCATCATCTGAATCGGCACTGGGCTCGCCCGAGATACCTGCTAACGGCGTTGAGGGACCCTCAGTAACTTCGTCGATATAGACCGGTTCGCCCGAGGCTTTCAGATACTCGGTGACACCAATCACCTCTTCATCAGCCACGTAAGCACCATGCACACGGATCGGTGCAGGCACGCCTGACGGCAGAAACAGCATGTCACCATGCCCGAGCAGACTCTCTGCACCGCCCTGATCCAGAATGGTGCGGGAGTCCACCCGCGCCGACACCTGAAACGCGATACGGCACGGAATGTTGGCTTTAATCAGACCGGTAATCACGTCAACCGAGGGTCGCTGTGTGGCGATCATCATATGAATACCGGCGGCACGCGCTTTCTGGGCCAGCCGCGCGATCAGCTCTTCGACCTTCTTGCCGACGATCATCATCATATCGGCAAGCTCATCGATGACGATGACAATATTGGGCAGTTCTTCAAGCGGCTGCGGCTCGTTGTCGGTGTAGACCTCGTTCGGCACGAACAACGGATCAAGCAGCGGTTCGCCGGACTTGATCGCTTCACGCACCTTGCGGTTGTAGCCGCTGATGTTACGCACCTTCAATGCCGCCATGAGTTGGTAACGACGCTCCATTTCCGCCACTGCCCAACGCAGCGCATTCGCCGCCTCTTTCATATCGGTAACAACGGGCGCCAGCAGATGCGGTATGCCTTCATAGACGGACAGCTCGAGCATCTTCGGGTCGATCATGATCAGGCGAACCTGCTCAGGCTTCGACTTGTACAGCAGGCTAAGGATCATGGCATTGATGCCGACCGACTTACCGGAACCCGTCGTACCCGCAATCATCAGATGCGGCATGCTGCCGAGATCGGCAACCACCGCTTTGCCACTGATGTCTTTACCCAGCGCCAACGTCAGCGGCGACTTCATGTCCTCGAACACCCGCGAGCGCAGAATCTCACCGAGGGTGACCATATCGCGCGACTCATTCGGGATCTCGAGCCCCACGTAAGAGCTGCCCGGAATCACCTCAACGACACGCACAGAAATGGCGGACAGAGCCCGCGCGATATCCTTTGCGAGACCGCTGATCTTGCTGACCTTCACGCCGGGTGCCGGGTTGAGTTCGAACCGTGTAACGACCGGCCCGGGCTTCACGGCAACAACTTCAACTTCAACGCCGAAGTCAGCCAGCTTCAGCTCAACCAACCGTGACATGCCCTCGAGTGCCTCATTCGAGTAGCCGGGGCCCTTTTCTGCCGGATCATTCAATATTGACAGCGGCGGCAACTCGCCGGCACCACCGGGTTCAAACAGCGGCACCTGCCGCTCCTTCTGGGCGCGGGCACTCACTTCGGTCTCGGCAACCACCGGCTCGATTTTAGGTGCGACTTTCTTGCGCGCGCGGGCCTCGGCTTTGTCCCGCTTCACCCGCACCTGCTCCTGGCGCTGCTCTTTGACCTGCCGCATCTCGGCTTTTGCCTTCAGCGCCATGAACTGATCGCGAGCTTTTTCAGCGGTGTCGAGCACCACTTTGCCAATCGCATCCATCACCGCCAGCCAGGACACACCGGCAAACAATGAGATGGACGCAAGCCAGAGGGAGAGCAGCAACAAGGTAGCGCCGATCATCCCAAGCGAGTTTTCGAGGTTGTAGCCCACCATCTCGCCCAACACGCCACCCGCTGACTCACGCAGTTCGGGCGCATCAAAGTGCAGCGTTGCCAGACCGCAACTGGTGATCAATGCCAGAGCGAATCCCCCGAAACGGGTCACAAGAAGGGAATGATCCAGCGGCTTGCCTGAGCCGCGGGCAGAAAAGACCAACC
>CAYLLI010000252.1:0-2603 GCA_964384295.1 uncultured Chromatiaceae bacterium | reverse complement strand
CGGCGATGGCAAGCTGGATATTCTCTGCGATGCGCCGGGCGAATATGTGCTGGTAAGGAGTTAGATCGGGCCTGTCAGCCGGAGTGGTGGACCTGATCCGCGCCAAACTGCAAGTCTATATAGCGCTTGTAGACGCCTTCACGTTCAAGCAGCGCTTCATGAGTTCCATGGTCCACGATGCGGCCCTCTTCCATGACGATGATCCGGTCGGCATTCCAGACCGTCGCCAGGCGGTGCGCGATCACCAGCGTGGTGCGGTTCTTCGATGCCTTTTCGAATGCTGCCTGAATCACATGCTCACTTTCCGGATCGAGCGCGCTGGTGGCCTCATCCAGCAACAGTATCGGTGCGTCCCGCAACACGGCACGCGCAATGGCAATACGTTGCTTCTGCCCTCCGGAAAGTGTCCCGGCCCCTTCGCCAAGTTGCGTGTTATAGCCCTGCGGCAGTGCCATGATGAATTCATGGGCGTTGGCGACTTCGGCAGCTGCCTGAATATCAGAGTCGCTAGCTTCAGACCGGCCGAACCCGATGTTCTCGGCGACCGTGCCGCTGAATAGCGGCGCTGACTGCTGAACGACCGCAATTTGTTGCCGCAGCGCCACCGGATCAAAGCTCCGGACATCATGTCCATCCAGCTTCACGGCACCTGCCGCCGGGTCATAGAAGCGCAAAATCAGCTGGAAGATCGTCGACTTACCTGCCCCTGATGGTCCGACGAGCGCTACCGTTTCACCGGGAGCTATATAAAGGTCGACCTTACGCAAAACGTCGATATCTGGACGGGCTGGATAATGGAAATCGACGCCTTCAAATGTCACAGCGCCGTCCGTGCGCGCTGACTGTGGTGTTTCCTTTAGAGGCGCGGCGATGTCGGTTTTCGCCTGCAACAACTCCATCAGGCGCTCGGTAGCACCGGCGGCTCGCATCACTTCTGCATAGGTTTCCGTCAGCATGCCAACACCACTCACAGCAATAAAGGCATACATCACGAATTGGGTCATTGCGCCCGGCGTGATGGCGTTGGATTGGACCTGAATGGCACCGAACCATAGCACCGCAATAAGACCTGTCATGATGACGGTGAAAATCACCGCCGTCATCGCAGCTCGAACGTTGATACGGCGTAGTGAGACATTGAAGGTAGTTTCTACGACATCCCGAAATCGCGACCGCTCTTCGGGTTCACGAGTGAATGCCTGCACGGTCTCGATCGCCTGAAGGCTTTCGCTGGCCCGTGCAGAAGCATTGGCCAGCTCGTCTTGAGCAAACCGCGAAAGGCGTTGAACCCGGCGGCCGAAAAACAGGATAGGCAGCAAGATGATCGGGCCCAGGCCAAGCACCATCAAAGCCAGCTGCCAGTTCACGATCACCATTAGGATCAGCGCGCCAATGGTTGTCACCACTGTCCGCAATGCCACAGAAACAGAAGAACCGACGACCGTTTGTATCAGAGTTGTATCAGTCGTGAGGCGTGAAAGAACTTCGCCGGTTCGGGTATCCACGTAGAATGACGGGCTGAGAGTAAGCAAGTGATCGAAGACAGCTTGCCGCAAATCAGCGACCACGCGTTCGCCAAGCCGACTGATGAAGTAAAACCGCATGGCACTGGCAAGTGCCAGGGCGAGTGCGACAGCCATACCAGCAAGAAAATAGACGGATAAGTCATCACCAACCGTGACAGCGGCACATGCGGCCGATTCCGGAGCGCCGCCGAAACCGCAATCGACAACCAGCCGGAAGGCCCCCGGCAAAATGAGTGCAAGACCAGACGCCAAAATGAGGAACACAGTAAAGCCGACAAGCAGGCCGGGATATCGCGCTATGAATGGAAGGAGCCGACGTAGCGGTTTTGCTGTACGCGACTTCGCGCGATGTGCGGCATCTCGCTCAAGCTCGGCAGCAAAACCTGATCCGCGGTCCAGCCGGGCGCGCTCCTGACTCGTCCCTACCTGTACCAAATCAAGCTCCCTTCACCTGCCCGTTTAGCCCGGCTTCCGAGCGATAATGAAAACCGCCATGCCGCCTTCTGGTTTCCAATACTCGCCAATGGCAAATCCCGCCTCGCTGATCTCTTTTGAAAGCGCTTCGCCGGAAAAGAAGCTGACATAAGGCGCTTTGCCAAACAGTTGCATTACCCAGATCATCGGCATCATCAGCGCGAGCTTGCCGCTTAAACAAACCGTACTGGAAACGAAATAGCCGCCCGGCTTTATCATCTCATACGCTTTTGCGATGGCTGATTTCCGATCCTGCAGCAGATGAAGCAGGCTGTGCATCATCACGACATCGTATTTGTCTGATTCTGGTGAGTAGCTAGCGATGTCCGCCACCTCGAAAAGAACGTTTTCAACGCCCTGATCCTGTGCCTTGGACCAGGCGATGTCGATCATCTTCTCGGCGACATCAGTTGCCCATATCTGTTTTACGTGGGGCGCATGAATAAGCGAAGTCGTGCCCGTTCCACAGCCAAACTCAGCAACAACTGACTCTTTGGAAAAGAGCGCCTGCGTCATCTCCAGTTTTCGTTCATAGGACACCTGATCATTGACCGGCTGCTTGGCATATTTCTTTGCGGTCTTGTTCCAGAAAGAAGAGCTTTC
>CAYLLI010000251.1:0-2608 GCA_964384295.1 uncultured Chromatiaceae bacterium | reverse complement strand
TCGTCAAGTTGTCCGGACAGGTGAGTCACTTCTTTGCTGGCGCGTTGCTCAATCGGAATGTCGCGCACACCGTCCTGGGCGGTCCAGTCGATGGTTGGCCCCGGTAACGCCACGTAAAACGGCACGTCGTTGTCAAACGCGGCGAGCGCTTTTAAGTAAGTGCCGATCTTGTTGCAGACATCACCCGTGTAGGTGGTGCGGTCGGTGCCGACAATGCACAGGTCCACCTGACCGTGCTGCATCAGATGACCGCCGGTGTTGTCCGTAATAATGGTGTGCGGCACGCCGTGCTGTGCCAGTTCCCAGGCCGTCAGGTTAAAGCCCTGATTGCGCGGGCGGGTTTCATCCACCCAAACATGCACCGGAATGCCCGCATTGTGCGCTTTGTAGATCGGGGCGAGAGCAGTGCCCCAGTCGACCGTTGCGAGCCAGCCTGCGTTGCAGTGGGTGAGAATGTTGATGCGATCTTTGTTGCCCTTCTTGTCCCGTAGATCCGCAATGATCGCGTGACCGTTGTCGCCGATTGCGGAACAGATCGCCACGTCCTCATCGCAAATCTCAGCGGCACGCGCATAGGCTTTTCGTTCGCGCTCTTCTGCCGGCAGCGGTGCAAGCACCTGCGTCATCTCGTCGATTGCCCAGCGCAGGTTCACAGCCGTTGGCCGGGTTTTGAGCAGTGCCGCGCAGGCAGCTTTCAGATTCTCATCCGACGGGTCGGCGTGCATTGCCAGCGCGACGCCGTAGGCTGTGGTTGCCCCGATCAACGGCGCGCCCCGCACCAGCATATCGGCAATGGCACGGGCTGCATCGTTCAGTGTTTCGAGCTGCACCTCTTTGAACTGAAAGGGCAGTAGGGTTTGATCGATAATCTCGACGCGCCAGCCATCCTCGGCGAGCCAGATGGTGCGGTACGGTTTGCCATCAACGTTCATAGTGAATGCTTCTAGGGTTTAGTAGGTATCTATACTTAATTTCACCACAAAAAACCCCGCATGAAGCGGGGTTTTTTGTGGTGTGCGTTAGGAGCTTAGCCTCTGCGGCGTATCCAGCCGATACCCGCCAGAGCCGAACCGAACAGCCAGACGGCGGCCGGCACCGGTACAGCCGAAGCCACAGTGATGTCGTCGACTCGCACGTCGTTGAAAAAGATCTCGGGTTCATTCACGCCAAAGGTGACTGACGTGACGTTCAGCCAGTCCCCGGAGCCGAGGTCATTAATGTCGGTGGTATTGAAAATTGTGAATGACCCACCGTCGTCCCGAACACCGCGAATGTTGCAGGTAACGCCGCAGTCCAGAAGCCCGACATCGAGCAACGCAAAGTTAGCACCATCGGTGCGACTCATTCGTACGTAAGCATCGGGAGTAAACAGCTGCTGAATCTTGCTGCCGAATACGAGTTTGTTGCCCGGGTCTTCCTGCAGGCCGCCGTTCAGCGTGAAGTCAAAACCGTCGGTGGAGAAGGCTTTTGAACCATCATCGCCTGGGCCCGGTGGAAACAGGTTAACGAGATCACTCTGTTCGACGCTTTCAAAGTCGATCGTCAGAGTAGCTGACCAGGCGGTGCTGGAAACGGCAAAAAGCAGAATGGCAAAAAGCTGTCGCATCGGTTCTCTCCCCAGAGTTATTTTTCATCAACTTATCACGCGGATTCTGCAGAAAAAAGAAGGACGGAACATTTTTCAGCGGTGAGCGCGATGATTTGACTTGTATTCAACATAATGTAGAGATTTGCTGCATCGGCGCGAGGTTGCGCAGCGCTTACTGCTTCGGCATCGGCGCTACTTTTCAGCCGGTGGCTGACAGGTGGGACACAAAAATACGCTGCGCCCCGACACAGTGTGTTTTTCGATGTCGGTGCCGCAGGTTCGGCACGGCTGCGCGTTGCGGGTAAACACCCAGTGGCGATATTCGCCGTAACGTTGGCCGGCCTGTTTGAGCCCCCGTGCCATGTCGCGCGGCACTGTGACACCGCGCTGGGTGTAGGCGCGGCGACCAATGTCGAGGGTTGCCCGGGCGAGTTTGCTTTTAGCCGCATCGCTAAGCTCAGCCGGACGGTCGAACGGGTTCACCCGCGCCACAAACAGAATCTCCGAGCGCAGGTAGTTACCGATGCCGGCGATGAAGTGCTGGTCGAGGTACAGACTGGCCAGACTGCGACGCGAAAAACGTATGTCATCGAGCAGCGCTTTGATGTCAGAAGGGCGCAGGGATGTATCGAGAATGTCCGGGCCGAGCTTGCACAAGAACGGATGTGTCGCCACACCATCTGCTGTGAGCAGTTCGATCTCAGTGGCACTGTACAGCCAGGCGGAATGGCTGTCGGTATGAAATGCAACTCTCAGTTGCCGGTTGGTCTTGGGTGCGGCATCGCGCTTTGTCACGTACCAACGGCCATAGAGTTGATTGTGGCTGTACAGCGTGAGGCCGTTATCGAACCGCGTCAGCATGGCTTTGCCGTGGGTATCGACGGCCGTGATGTTCGAGCTCAACAATTTTTTCCGGTTGGGTTTAATGCCCGGCCAGTTCAGCGTGACATCGGCTAACGGCTGGTCCACCAGCACCTTCGCGATCCGGTCAGCCGCCAGGCGAATCTCAGGACCTTCCGG
>CAYLLI010000250.1:0-2635 GCA_964384295.1 uncultured Chromatiaceae bacterium | reverse complement strand
CCATTTCCTGCGGCGGGCCGATTGGCCCCATACGCGGCTGGTTCAGCATTTCTTCTGTCACGTCTTCATTGCGCGTGAGGCGCAGCATCATCGGCGTGTTTGAGAGTGGTGCGATCAGGCGCTGATTCACCGGATCAAACGCAGCACCACCCCAGTTGAAGATGGACGCACCCGGCATTGTTGCCGTGCCTTGTATTGATGGCGGTTCGTACAAGCCGCCGTTGCGCAGGCTCGCGATTTTATTGCGGCAGGCGGTGCGGTCAACGACAGTGAAGCCGAAGGCATCATCCGGGGTGATACCGATCTTGCCCATCGGTGCGGGTTTCACCGGAAACGGTTGTGTGGGTGACAGCACTTCACCGGGCACGCCATCGGTCGGTACTGGACGTTCTTCGACCGGAAACAGCGGCTCACCGGTCTCCCTGTGCAACACAAATATGAGTCCCTGCTTGGTGAGCTGAATAACGGCAGGCTTAAGCTCGCTATCGATTTCAACATCCACCAGCATGGGCTGTGCCGGCAGGTCTAAGTCCCAGACATCGTGATGCACGGTTTGAAAATGCCACGCCACCGAGCCGTCTGCCGCGTTCAGTGCAACGACGGAATTGGCGTAACGGTTGTCGCCGGGGCGCAGTCCGCCGTAGTTGTTGGGACCTGCTGTTGCCGTCGGCAGGAACACGAGGCCGCGCTCAGAGTCGACCGACATCATCGACCAGACATTGGCACCACCCGTGGTGCGCATCGCGCTTTCTGTCCAGTCAGCAAATGCGGGGTCTGCGGGCCTCTCATCGCCGTTCATGCGCGGCAGCGGGTCAAAACTCCAGCGCAGCTCGCCGGTACGGGCGTCGAACGCGCGGACTTTGCCGCTGGGGCTGTCAGCGCGCCAGAATTTGGTGTTGTCTGCGGTGCCGATAATGACCAGATCTGCCACGGTGACCGGCGGCGCGCCGAAGCTGACGTCGCCCGGCTTCATGTCGGGCTTTTCGCCATAGATGTCGGGCTTTACGTTCACCGTGCCGTCAGTCCCGAAGTCAGCGCAGGGCTTGCCTGTTTTGGCGTCGAGGCCGAGAAGTCTCAGGTCTTTAGTGCCGCTGAAGATTCGGTGCTTGCAGGCCGTGCCCTCAGCCGCTTCAGAGTCCTCCCAGTAAGCGACCCCGCGGCAGACAAACTTCTCACCGGGCTCGCCCAGCGTGATCTTCGGATCATAAAGCCAGCGTTGCTCACCGGTGACCGGGTTCACGGCAATGATCTTGTTCATCGCAGAGCACATCACCAGCGACTGTCCTGCGGCTTCCGGCGTGAGTATCGGCGTGCCGTTTAGCGCAGCCCCTGCGCGGTGTTCCGGATGCGCTTCGGTCTCGCCGGTGCGAAACCGCCAGACTTCGGTGAGCCCGGCAACGTTGCTTGCATCAATCTCGGTGAGTGTGGAGTAGTGTGAACCACCCTCGTCGCCACCGTAGTGTTGCCAGGTTTCGGCCAGGACGGTTGTGCTGCCGGATGCAATGAGTGCTGTCACTGATAGCAGTGAAAACGGGTTGATCTTCATTATGCTGTATTTGTGATGTTTCCGAATTTCGTGTCAGGCTGTTATTCAGGTTGTTATTTAGCGCTAGCGCTTCAGGCGGATGATCTGCGAGCCGGCTGCATTCTCGAGTAGCAGCAGAATGTTGCCGTCGGGCTCTATCGCAATGTCGCGAAACCGCGCCAGGTTTTCGAGCAGGACTTCGGTGTGTACCACTTGGTTGTCTTTCACTTCCATGCGCAACAGGTCGGTGGCGCGCAACGTGCCAGCAATGATGTCGCCGTTCCACTTCTTAAAGCGTTTGCCTTGGTAAAAGGTGAAGTTGGAAATTGCGATGGCAGGGGTCCAGTCGACCACCGGAAACTTCGCGTCTTCCTCGGCGAGTTCGATACCGAGTTTGGCGGCGACCTTGACCGGGCGGCCGTCGTAGTTCACGCCGCGGGTATAAACCGGCCAGCCGTAGTTGCCGCCTTTAACCAGACGGTTTAATTCGTCACCGCCGCGCGGCCCCATCTCGCTGGACCAGACATCACCGGTTTCGGGATTAAAGGCCAGGCCTTGCTGGCTGCGGTGTCCCAGTGTCCAGATACCGGGCAGCGCACCTTCTGTATCTGCAAACGGATTGTCGGCGGGCACCCGCCCGTCGTCGTGCAAACGGAAAATCTTGCCATAAGGCTTGTCGAGATCCTGGATGCCCATGAAGTCGAGCGTGTCTTTCATGCCGACCGTAAAGTACACATAGCCCTTGTCGTCAAATGTCAGTCGACCGCCTGCGGCCAGATCTGACGTGTTGGTGTAGGTATCGATGTCGGCCGCCCAGATCAGTTCCTCATCGACCCATTCGCCGTTCTTAATACGGCCGCGAATCACCCGGTTCATGGAGACCGGCGAGTTGTTGCCGCGCTTGCTGAAGTCATTACAGCCACTGCAGCGATCGGCGTACTGCAGGTATACCCAGCCGTTGGTTTCGTAGTCGGGATGCAGTGCGATGTCCATCATCCAGCCAAGGCCCTGTACCTGCCCCAGGAACGTGCCCGAGTCGCTGTAGGCGGGCGGGGTGCCGGTGACTTGCGTTTTGCTGCCGTCGGTCTCGATGATGAAGACACCGTACAT
>CAYLLI010000249.1:0-2651 GCA_964384295.1 uncultured Chromatiaceae bacterium | reverse complement strand
ATCTGATCGGTATCGACGTCGTCAATCGGGAGAACGATCGTTTTGGAGGTCAGTTGAGTAATTTTTTCCATGATACTTATTCCTAAATGACGTCGCGAGGATCAGCAATAACGCCTGCTAACGCCGATGCGGCTGCAGTCTCAGGGCTGGCCAGAACGGTTCGTCCACCGGGGCCCTGACGCCCTTCAAAGTTGCGGTTACTGGTACTGACGCAGAGCTGGCCTTTGCCAAGCTTGTCGCTGTTCATGCCCAGGCACATAGAGCAGCCTGCTTCACGCCATTCGGCACCTGCGGCAACGTAGATTTCATGCAGTCCTTCGGCTTCGGCTTTCTTCTTCACCGCTTCGGAACCCGGCACAATCATCATGCGCACGTGATCGGCCACTTTTTTGCCGTCGAGAATGTTGGCGACGTTGCGCAGGTCAGTCATGCGCGAGTTGGTGCAGCTGCCCACGAACACAACGTCGACTTTCGTGCCCAGCATCGGCTTGTCAGCTTCAACCTGCATGTAGTCGATCGACTTCTGGAAGCTCAGATTGCCTTTCGGGTTAGGTACCGGTTTTGAGATTGGTACAACCATACCCGGGTTGGTGCCGTAGGTGACCTGCGGCTCCAGTTCTGAAACGTCGAGGTCCACAACTTTGTCGAAGGTTGCATCGTCGTCGGTTGCCAGTGCTTTCCAACGTTCAACTGCGGCATCCCATTCGGCACCCTGAGGCATTTTTTCCCGGCCCTTCATGTACTCGAAGGTGGTTTCATCGGGAGCAATCATGCCGGCGCGCGCACCTGCTTCGATGGACATGTTGCAAATGGTCATCCGCTCTTCCATGTTGAGGCCGCGGATCGTGTCGCCGCGATACTCGATCACGTGACCGGTACCGCCGTCGACGCCGATCTTGCCGATCAGAGCAAGGATGATGTCCTTGGCGCTCACACCCGGCTTTAGCTCGCCGGTGATGTTGACGGCCATGCTTTTCGGTTTGCGCATGAGCAGGCAAGTGGTGGCCATAACGTGACCCACCATCGTGGCACCGATGCCGAAACCCATGGCGCCAAATGCGCCGTGAGTGCTGGAGTGGCTGTCACCGCAGACAATGGTTTTGCCCGGCTGAGTGGCGCCAATCTCAGGGCCGATGACGTGCACGATGCCGCGATGCGCATCGCCGAAGCCGTGCAATTCAATACCAAACTCTTCGCAGTTTTTAATCATCTGCCGGATTTGCTGGGCCGGCTCCGGATCGGATACGGCCGGGTCGTCCAGCACAGAGAGATCGTCGGGCGGCACGTGAACCGTCGGTGTTGAGTGATCCATGGTGGCCAGCATCAGGTCCGGACGGCGAACTTTCAGGCCGTTGTCGCGGAGCATGTTGAATGCCTGGGGTGTTGTGACCTCATGGACAATATGCAGATCAATGTAAAACACAGCCGGGGTGTCGGCGGTTTCAGGTACGACCACGTGATCGTCCCAGACTTTATCGAAAAGTGTTTTTCCACTCATGATGGAGTGCTCTCCAGTTAAAACAAGTTGCTACTGAGGTGCCGGCGCACAGTTGCACCGGCGGATGCAGAAAGCGGTCACCGGTTGACCGCCCGCAAGCTCAAAGTCAGCTGACGTCGGTTAGCCAGCCCCATTTATCCTCGGTCTTGCCCGAAAACAGGCCGAAGAATACATCCTGCAGGTGTTTGGTGATTTCTCCGCGGGTTCCGTTGCCAACAGGCAGACGGTCAACCGAGCGCACCGGGGTGATTTCGGCAGCTGTGCCGGTCAGGAAGATCTCATCGGCAATGTAGAGCATTTCGCGGGGAATCGACTGCTGCACCATTTCCATGCCGGCCTCTTTGGCCAGCGTCATCACGCTGTGACGCGTAATGCCGGTCAGAATCGATGCTGCAGCGCCCGGCGTATAAATGATGCCGTCTTTGACGACGAAAATGTTTTCGCCGGCACCTTCAGACACCGTGCCGTCGGTAGACAGTGCAATGCCCTCGGCAAAGCCGCGGTCGCGGGCTTCCATGCTGATCAACGTGCTGGACAGGTAGTTGCCGCCGGCTTTCGCCAGGGCCGGCACCGTGTTCGGAGCCACCCGCTGCCACGAAGAAATGCAAACGTCGACGCCTTCTTCCAACGCTTCCGCGCCCAGGTAGGTTCCCCATTCCCAGGCGGCAACCGACATGTCGACAGGATGATTGGCGCTGGGAGCAAGACCAATCTCGCCATAGCCGCGATACGCGATCGGGCGAATATAGGCACCGTTGTTCAGGTTGTTTTTAACGACAACGTCACGGCAGGCCTGGTTGATATCTTCGACAGACCATTTCATCGGGATACGATGAATCTTGGCGGACTCCAGCATGCGCTTATTGTGCGCATTCAATCTGAATACCTTTGAGCCGTCAGGCGTTTTGTACACGCGGATACCTTCAAACACCGACGAGCCGTAGTGCAACGCGTGTGTCATCACATGAACCTTGGCATCCTCCCAGGGTAGTAGTTCACCGTTGTGCCAAATCCATTCGCTTTTGTTCATTGCCGTAATTTCTCCTTAAACCTTAATGTCGCCGGCATCAAATGTTTGCAGTGTGAGACTTGCCGGTGCTGACCGCACCAGACTCTATGCGTCTGCTGAATCTGTTGATGACTTCGAGGTAGG
>CAYLLI010000248.1:0-2652 GCA_964384295.1 uncultured Chromatiaceae bacterium | reverse complement strand
CCAAATGGGGCAGGCGATGGCAGCGATGAAGCCGCCTCCGTCGGTGGTATCGACTGCCGAAGTCGAAACGCTGGAGTGGTCGCCTGTGATTTCCGCAGTGGGAACATTGCGTGCCTTGCAGGGTGTCGACGTGACGGCTCAGATTGCGGGCCAGATTACTGCGATCAATTTTGAGTCGGGTCAGGGAGTGGCGGCCGGCGATTTACTGATCCAACAGTACATTGCCGACGATGAGGCGCGACTGGCAGGGCTCGTCGCTGATACACGTCTGGCGAAAGCCAACCTGCAGCGTGCTGAAGAGTTGGTCGAGCAGAACCTGATTTCTGACTCCGACTACGATTCCCGTGTCACTGAATTGGCGCGTGCCCGTGCGGCCGAGCAGAACCTTGAGGTTGTGATCGAGCAGAAAAGCATTCGCGCTCCGTTTGCCGGCAGGCTGGGCATTCGTGAGGTAGATCTCGGGCAGTACGTAGAGCCGGGTGACCGACTCGCGCGATTGGAATCGTTGCAGCAATTGTTGGTTGAGTTTCCGGTGCCGCAGCGGTTTATCGGGCAGCTTAAGGTCGGGCAGCCGCTGCAAATGATATCGGATGCGTGGCCCGGTGAATCGTTTCAGGGCAGCATCCGCGCATTGGAATCCCAGGTGGATCGTATGACCCGCACCCTGCGTGTGCAGGGCGTTATTCAGAATCCCGGCGAACGGCTGGTGCCCGGTATGTTTGTTGAGGTCGAGGTCGTGTTGCCGCAGCGGGATGTGGTGCTTACCGTCCCACAGTCCGTGATTACCTATAGCCCTTATGGCGACTCGGCGTTCATCGTCGAGCCCGATGGCGCAGATGGTTTCGCGGTTCGCAAAGTGTTTGTGACCACGGGTGAGACGCGTGGCGATCAGGTCATGATCGTCAGCGGTTTGTCGGCCGGTGATGCAGTTGTGACCTCCGGTCAGCAGAAATTGCGCAACGGCGCACCGGTTGTCGTCAATAACGCGGTGCCGGTCAGCAACGAGGCAGCGCCGCTGCCCGAAAACAATTAGGCGCCGGTCATGACGCGTTTTACCGACATCTTTATTCGTCGTCCGGTGCTCTCGGTGGTGGTGAGCCTGCTGATTCTGTTGGTCGGTGTCCGCTCGGTGCAGTTATTGCAGGTCAGTCAGTACCCGCAAAGTGAGAGCGCGGTCGTGCGCATTCTCACCAACTATCCCGGTGCCGATGCAGCTCTGGTGCGCGGCTTTATCACAATGCCACTGGAGCGCGAGATTGCCAGCGCCGACGGCATTGATTATCTGGAGTCCAGCAGTCTGCAGGGCGCCAGTGTTATTACCGCGCATCTCAAACTGAACTATGACCCCTACGACGCGCTGACTCAGATCACGGCAAAGGTGAACCGCGTGCGCGCTGATCTGCCCGAGGCCAGTGAGGATCCGACGCTTGAGGTTGCCATCGGTGAAACGACCTCTGCGATGTATCTCAGTTTTACCAGCGACACGCGTCCGCAGAACCAGATTACCGACTACCTGGTGCGGGTTGTGCAGCCGCAACTGGAGTCGGTCGCGGGCGTGCAGCAGGCCGCCATTCTGGGTGGCCGTAACTTTGCCATGCGGATCTGGCTGGACCCGGTACGCATGTACGCTTTGAAAGTGACGCCCGGTGAGGTTGCCGATGCCCTTCGTGCCAACAACTTTCAGGCTGCGGTAGGCAAAACCAAAGGTGACGGAGTCAGTATTAATCTGACAGCATCGACAGACTTGCGATCGGTTGACGAATTCCGGCGGTTGATCGTGTCGGGCAACGATGACGCGCCGGTGCATTTGGAAGACATCGCCACGGTGGTTCTGGGTGCCGAAAACTACGATACCTCCGTGGCCTTCGACGGCAAGATTGCGACGTTTATTGCCATTGACGTGTTACCGACGGCGAACCCGCTGCAGGTGATTCAGGAAATCCGCGAGATGTTTCCCGGCATTGTTGCCGATTTGCCCGATGATATTGAGGGGGTGATTTCTTACGACAAGACCCGCTACATCGAGGATGCGATCACCGAAGTCATCAAGACGCTGGCCGAGGCCGCCATAATCGTGATGCTCGTAATCTTCCTGTTTCTCGGCACCATTCGTTCTGTACTCATTCCGATTATTGCGATTCCGCTGTCAATGATTGGCGCCGCTGCGCTGATGCTGGTGCTCGGCTACTCGATCAACCTGCTGACCTTGCTGGCGATGGTTCTGGCCATTGGTCTTGTCGTTGATGACGCCATTATTGTGGTTGAGAATATTCAGCGGCATATCGAAGAGGGCAAGTCGCGGTTTGATGCGGCGATTGTCGGTGCGCGGGAGTTGGCTATTCCGGTGCTGGCGATGACGATTACGTTATTTGCTGTGTATGCCCCGATTGGTTTTTCCGGTGGTCTGACCGGTAGTTTGTTTCGCGAGTTTGCGTTCACGTTGGCAGGCGCTGTGCTGATCTCGGGTGTGGTTGCACTGACGTTGTCGCCGATGATGTGTTCGCGACTGCTGCCGCGCCGGTCGGAAGAAGCGAAACTGGCTAAGTGGCTGGACGCCCGTTTCGAGGCGCTCCGCCACAGTTATGTCGGCGTGCTTCAACGCACGCTGAACGTGGTGCCGGTAGTTGTAACGTTCGCCGTGCTGCTGCTGAT
>CAYLLI010000247.1:0-2665 GCA_964384295.1 uncultured Chromatiaceae bacterium | reverse complement strand
AACAGGCTGATGCGGCCGCTCTGTCGACTCACAACGAAGTGATCTTCGACCTGGCTGTCAGCATGCACAAACAGAAAACACTGACGGTGGCTGCTGCTAGCAATCATCAGAAGCTGCAACGCGAGATGTTGTAAGTACCGAGTAACCCTCGCGCCGCGAATGACTCCAAACCCATTCGTTAGGCGCGCCTTGGCCGCACAGACATAGTATGTCTCCCTCTCTCCCCCACTTGTGCGGTTGAGGCAGGCCCCAAAAGGGCCACACCCTTGCGACTCGTCCCCCGCGAGCTCGCAAACAGGCCGGTCTGTTCACACAGACCGGCCTTTTCTTTTTGTTCAGATTAGTGGAGCGGTGAGCAACTACTCTTTAATGCTGACCAGATGCTCATAGAAAAACTCTGTGGTCTTCTCCCAGGCATCATCCGCAGCTTCCTTATCATAGGCAAGCCCGCTCGGATTGGAGAAGGCATGCTTACTGTCCTCATAGATAAAGATGCTCGCATCTTTACCGAGCTCACGCAGATTCTTCTGGAACAGCTCGACGGTGTTCCGTGGAACAACAGGATCATCTCCCGCAAACAACCCGAGAATGGGCATGTTCAGTGTCTCGAGGCGCGCCTTGTCTGTCTCAACGGCACCGTAGTACATAACCATCGCATCAATGTCTTCGGGCAATGCAAGGGCTGTCTGCAATGACCATTTACCGCCCATGCACCAGCCGACGACCCCGACCTTCGAGGCGCCCGCCGCAGCCGACAGATACGCATAGGCCTGCTTCAGGTTTTCAATGCCGTCGTCCGATTCAGACATCAAGCCCTGCATCAGCTGCATCGCTTCCTTCGGAGTTTCAGCCACCTGCTCACCGTACAAATCGACCGCCAAAGTCACATAACCCTCTGCGGCCAGACGTTCGCTGGTAGCCCGGATGTTGTCGTTAAGGCCCCACCATTCGTGAATGACGATCAATGCGGGCAATGAACCGGTCGCATCGGCGGGAACCGACAAATAACCATGAATGTTCTTATCGCCAATTTCGCCATAGGCAATACGGCTGGTAATGACCTCGCTCTGCGGCGGTTCGCTGGCAACAGGCGTTGGCACGGGCTTGTCATTGCTATGAGTTTCCGCAGTAACTGCCAACTCCGCCTGATCCGCAGTCTGCATATCGGGGGAGTCGGAACAGCCGCTGATGAAAACGGCGAGTGACAACAGACAGAGAAACTTCCAACCAAGACTTCGCATAATCGAACCCACTTTGATCCAACAACTTCCCGCCACCCCATAACGAAAAAAGGTGACCCTCAGGTCACCTTTATAACGCAGCCGAAGCTGTACGGAAAGTGCGTGCTTAACGCATCCGCGACTGAATCTTAGCGAGCACCTCCGCGCCGGGATTCAGCTTCTCGTAGGGCAGCTGGGACATCGGAATATCAGATGATCCGGCAACATCGTGCATTTCGCCTTTAGACTCATCGATGTACAGCAGACCAGTGGTGATCTCACCGGCAGCCTGACGCTCACTCAGGTAAGACGCTGCGGCAGACTTGTCGGTAGCGTCATACGCACCGTCAACCTTGCGCAGTACGATCGTGCTGCCATCATGCAGCTCAACAGGCATCGCCTCACCTTCGGCGTACTGCGCTTTAATCTCCTGCGACGGCGGCACAAAGTCGGCCTGAATCGCTTTATGGAAATGCTGCCGCGAGTACTCGTAGCTCTTCGTGGAACCTTCGTGATCGTTGAAGGTTACGCACGGCGAGATAATGTCGATCATGCCGAAGCCGTTGTGCTTCAGACCGGCTTTCAACAACGGCACCAGTTGTTCTTTATCGCCTGAGAAGCTGCGCGCCACAAAACTCGCACCCAGAGTCAGCGCTGCCTGACACGGATCGATCGGCGGCTGCATGTTCTCTTCACCTTTTTTCAGCTTACTGCCGATGTCGGCCGATGCTGAAAACTGTCCTTTGGTCAAACCGTAAACGCCGTTGTTCTCAACCAGGTAGAGCATATTCACATTGCGACGCATGGCATGGGCAAACTGACCGAAGCCGATAGACAGCGAGTCACCGTCGCCCGACACGCCCACATAGTACAGATCGCGGTTCGCCGCATTTGCACCGGTAGCAACCGACGGCATACGTCCGTGACACGAGTTAAAGCCGTGCGATGCCCCCAGGAAGTACGCCGGAGTCTTTGATGAACAGCCAATACCGCTAAGCTTCGCAAAGCCATGCGGAGGAATGCTGAGCTCATGTGCGGCCTGAACCAGCGCACCGGTAATTGAGTCATGACCACAACCTGCGCAAAGTGTGGACATACCACCTTCGTAATCGCGAACTGTCAGACCAAGGTCGTTGACAGGCAATCCGGGGTGGCGGATTTTAGGTTTCTTAATAAAGCTCATGCTGCTTCACCTCGGGCAAGGTCTGCATTAACCGCATCGGTCACAAAGCCGGCGGTCATCGGTAATCCGTCGTAGTGCAGGATTGAGTGCGTTTTGCTGTCATCAACCTGCAGTTCCAGGCGCATCAGGCTGCGCAGCTGGGCGTCACGGTTCTGCTCAACAATGTAGATGCGGTCGTGCGCATCCAGAAAGTCCTGAACCTCCTGACTGAACGGGAACGCACGAATCCGCATGTAGTCTGAAGCAACACCAGCTTCAGCCA
>CAYLLI010000246.1:0-2673 GCA_964384295.1 uncultured Chromatiaceae bacterium | reverse complement strand
CAGGCGCCGGATCGTGATACAGCAACTTCAACTTCAAAAACCGCTGAGTGTCGCCCTCATAAACGTTCGGCATCCACTCCATTCTGTGGGTATCAAGAATGGTTAGCTCACCGGGCTCCGATGACGCGGTGTTTCCGCCGCGCAATACCAGCTTGTCGCGGTTCTTCCGCGAGCGGGTAAAACCCCAGTCGCCGTATTCACGGAACAAGAGCACTTCAGTACCCTTAGCCACCGACATCTTCGGCACCTTTAGTCCTGCCGGCGCGCGAATGTAACCGCCTTTGCCGAGCATGCGCTCACCAATTTTTATCGCGCCCTTAACCACATACCATTCGATATCGGCGTGGGAATAACCTTCGGGACGATGCCAGGCGGTATCGAAGAATACATGGGTCGACGCGGATCCATCCTCTTCATCGACAGAAAGGTTTCGCTGAAAAGCCCGGCCTTCCCCCCCGGGAAGCTCTGCGGGATGTAATACAAGGTCTGAATCCTGAATTAGTTCAACATGAGGTCGCACTGTTCTCTCCTGACTCTAAGTGGACACCCCGCCGCTACGGGGCATGTGACTCGCAATCAATCTGCCCCTATTTCTTTCTCGTGGTTTTCTTTTTCGCCTTCTTCTTGGTTTTCTTCTTGGCGACTTTTTTCTTGGCTACCTTTTTCTTTGCCTTCTTCTTGGTGGCTTTTTTCTTAGCGGCTTTCTTCTTGGTTTTCTTCTTCGACTTCTTCGGCCGCTGTTCCGCCATCATGATCAAGTCGTCCATGAACGAATTTGTCATGCGCACGGCTTCGATAAACTCACCGATCAACTCATCCTGCTCTACAGGAGGAATGCCGTCTACATCGCGCGACGCCTTGATCTTGCGCCACAGTTTCATCTGAAACTTCTGGGTTTGCTCCAGCGCGTTAATGAGATAGTTCATGTGGAAATACCAATCCCCACGAATTGACGATAAATCAACTTCCTGATCTGACACAGCACTACTCCAAACTGAAAATTGCTAACGAAAGAAAACACTACCCCGAAGCTAATCTCTAGCCCCAAATCCCACAATCAGCATAGCCCTGAACACACGCTATTGCTGACTCTAAACGCCCTCCATCCATGAATCGGACAGACCCGGTTCGTGCAGCGGATATGTCAAATAACAGCTGTCTGGACTACCCATAAACCGACATGGCGGAGCGATTTTCAAACCGTGTGATACAGTCGACATCTTGATGGGACCTGCTCGCTCTAAGATATAAGTATTAGCCGTAAAACCGTAACAACAGAGCACCGAGCAAACTAGCGTAAGGGGATACGCGTACAATGATGACACGAACCATAGCTGCGACCCTTCTGGGCGTAACGCTTCTTACCGTGACGGCTGCGCCGCCGGAGAACTTAAAGCGGTTTGACCGCAGTTTGCTCAGGGATTCCATCGCTGCAAAAGAGCGCCATGAGCAGGCTCTGTTTTCGCATCCGGGAGTCCGTGTCAGCGGCGTTGGTGTGCGTCGATCGGATGGCAAGGCCGTTATCAAGATATACACGGACGACCTGAGCTCAACCAACATTCCCGACGAAATTGACGGCGTTCCTGTTCAGGTTGAGTACGTGGGCAACATACGCGCGTTTAGAGCGCGAAAAGACCCGGAGAATGGTAATACCCTGAACGCTCCCCGGCGAGCTCCCAACGAACAGCCGACCGGGTCGCCTCTTACATACGTCTCGCAGGCAGGTTCGATTGATCGACGCGACCGGTTCGCACGCCCTGTTCCAATCGGTGTTAGCGCGGGCCATCCGGGTGTCACCGCCGGGACACTGGGTTGCCGAGTGTCACAAGGCTGCCATACCTACGCCCTCAGTAACAACCACGTATTTGCAAACGGAAACGATGCTCAGATTGGCGATCCGATTATTCAACCGGGAAGCTTTGATGGTGGGCAAGCACCGGCAGATACCGTGGGCACGTTGTTTGATTTCGTTCCACTCAACTACACTCAGAGTTGCAATTGGCGCACGTGTAATCGCATCGATGCGGCACTCATCGAGGTGTCTGCTGCCGACGTCGGCAACGCGACGACTTCGGAAGGCTACGGATTGCCGCGCACAGAAACCCTGCAGCCTTACGTCGGCATGAAAGTCATGAAGTATGGTCGAACCACCGGCCTGCGCTATGGGTACATCGATTCGATCAGTGCAACCATTGACGTTGACTATGGCACGAGTGCAAACCCAGAGTTTGCACGGTTTATTGAACAAATCATCATCAAGCCGGCCGACGACGCCAACTACACCGATTTCAGTCTGGGCGGCGACTCTGGCTCTCTGATCGTTGCTGCAGACGCCAATTATCCGGCTCCGGCCTGTGTGAACGACCCGCAGCCCTGCTCCTTCGACTTTCCGCCGATTGCAGACGAGCGAAAGCCCGTCGCGTTGCTGTTTGCCGGCGGGGGCGGCATTACTGTCGGCAACAGGATCGATGATGTCCTGAATACCTTTGACGTATTGGTTGACGGCGAATAAGCGGCAAGCCATTGGAGCTTGCCCATGTTGACGGTGAGGCGTACTACCAATGAAGTGGGTTCCGTGCCCCTCCCCTCCAGGGCTGCTGGCTCTTCTGGCCGCATTCACATTGTTCACAGCATGCGATGCCCGCGACACGATGCGTTCGGAAACCATTGATG
>CAYLLI010000245.1:0-2674 GCA_964384295.1 uncultured Chromatiaceae bacterium | reverse complement strand
AACAATCTTGTTTTCAAACTGCGCGTAGCTGCGCAACGGAAAATGCTGAATCTCGATGACATCAGTAAGAGTGGTCGCCTGCGGAAACCCCCAGACACCGTGATTGCCCTGCGCAACCGTCGCACGCGGGTTAGCACGATGCGCCACCTTTGGCGGCAGTGGTTTGCCCACGCCGTTCAGCGACACACGCTCGCGATAGATCATGGCGGTGGAAAACGATTCGGCGGAGCCGTCCACCGGCACAAAGTTGTAGCGCCCGGCTTCCAGAATCATGACGTCATCGGGCACTGCCGCAAACTCGGCTTTCAGGTCAGCGTGATTCATCGGCCACCAGAACTCATCGGCGTCGTTATTGATCACCCAGGTGGCACCAAAGTCGGTGGCCGCCATGCGCGCCATGCGTGTCACCCAGGCAGTCTGGTTGTAGTCGTCAGTGCCTTCATAGATGTAATGCAGCAGGCCCTGCGCTTCGAACTCTTTCAGAATGTCCGGCGTGGAATCGACCGACTTGTTGTCGGTGGCAATGAAGAAGTCCACGCCCATAGCGCGGTGAAACTCGATGTTCGCACGAAGAATGTCTTCTTCGTCGCGCACCAACAGCGTCATAACAATTTTCATAGGCGGCTGCTTGCGGGGCATTAGCCGCCGCAGCGCAAGCTTGATCTTTCCGAGCATCAGGGTTCCGGTGAATTCGCAAAACGTAAGAATAGCGGGTATCTCCGCCGATTCGTTCGATTATTTCACGGAACAGAAAACCCCGCTATGGGAGGTGCATCACGCCAATTTTTCGCGCCCAATGGCACTGTTTCTGCAGCAAGGACCGTATCAATGGCACGAAACAGCAACATCGAAGTGACACCACCCGTTCAGCCGGGGCCGTTCGGGCGCCTGCTGAAAGCGCTGACGCTGCCGTTTATTTATCTCGCCTGGGCAATTCTTGCCGGCATTGCAGCCTGGGCCGGACTGATTCAGCTGTCGCCGGTCAGCATCGGCATCATGGTTGCCGGCATGATTGCCAGCAACGCGTACTTTGTCGGGTTAAGTCAGCACGACAGCGGCTCCTGGCAACCGAATGACGACGCCATGCCGGTGGCGCAAAGTGCTGTTGCGTTGTTCTGGGTGGCCGTCTACACATGTCTGACAACGGGCGGTCGTGAACTTGCCCTCGGCATGTATGCCAGCATTCTGATGTTTGCGCTGTTCCGGGTTGAACCGCGCCCGTATCGCAAACTGCTGATCTTTGCCGGCACCACCTATTTGCTGGCCATCGCCATTCAGCTCGGCGGCCTGAGCCAGGCCACGCAATTGCAAAACGAAGTGCCAAACCTGTTTGCGTTATTTTCGTTGCTGATCGCGGCGGGCGTGTTCTCGGTACAGCATCATCAGCAAATGACGTACATGGCGTATCGCAACTACGAGCTGCAGGTGATTCTGCAACGGCTCACCCGCATCGCTAAACGCGATCACCTCACCCGCAGCTACAACCGCCGCTACATCATGGAAGCGCTGGCCCGCGAAAAGGCCAGGGCCGACAGGGAAAATGTGGATTTTTCAGTCTGCATTCTCGACCTCGATCACTTTAAACAATTGAACGACCGCTACGGTCACGCCATCGGCGATAAGGTCTTATTGAGCTTTGCCAAGCGAATTCGCGGTGAGCTTCGCGGCATGGATTCGGTCAACCAGTCGCAGTTTGAACGCTCTTTCGGGCGCTTCGGCGGCGAAGAGTTTATCGCCGTGCTGCCTAACACCGGTCAAAATGGTGCGCGCAGCTGCGCCGAACGACTGTGTCAGGCGATTGCCGGCAAGCCGTTTCTCGACAAGTACCCGGTGACCGTATCCGTCGGTGTGGCCACCTACTATCAGGGCGAAACGATTCCCGAGCTGCTGAATCGCGCGGACAGCGCACTTTACGATGCCAAGCAAAGCGGCAGAAATCAGGTGAGTTGCTCAGACGGCCCGGTTCAGGAAGGGATGCACGACGACACCATTCCGCACATCACCGTGCACGATTAGCTACAGCGTCAGCTGCCAGCGGGTCGCAAACGAATCATCAATGCCGCCGCCGGTCAGGCGATAGACAGTATAGAAGTTCAGCCGGTCGAGGCTGCCCGTTGCCAAAGTGTCAGAGCTGTCAGACAACCAGCCAAGCCCCAAAAACGAGATCTCGCGGTTGGCATCAAGACTGCACGAACCGCTGCCCTCAATCAGGTATGCGTTTCTTAACGGCGACGACTGCGACACCAAATCAACAAACGCCAGCTGCCCGTCAATATCAAACGGTGCCGCCACTCCGGGCGAGCCGGGTGCCGCGCAATAAGCCGCGAGCGGGCCTTCCACCTGAGCGGTGATCGTTGCGTCCGCCGCAACCACCAGATTCGTCAGCTCGACTTCCGATGCAACGGAGCCCGTTGCGGACCAGCTACCGATCACCAGCGAGCCATCGGGTGAGGTCGCATAGAGCTCAAGTATTCCGGTGTCGGCCGACAACGCATAGGCGCCATCAAAGCTGTCGAAAAATGTATCGTCCTGACCCGAAAGCTGCCCGTCCACTTCGGTGAAATCGAGCTCAACCACCAACAGCTTTTCGATGACGCGAGCAGGATCATTCGGATCAAACGTTAAACGGACCTCTCCGCCTGTAATCCGGGCGATAGCATGCGGTCCGGCGGGA
>CAYLLI010000244.1:0-2683 GCA_964384295.1 uncultured Chromatiaceae bacterium | reverse complement strand
CTCGGCGCTCGTCAGACACTTGCTCGATAACAGCGATGCCGAAATCATTAACTTCGACAAAATGACCTATGCGGCGAACCCCGCTTCATTGTTGGGTCGCGAGACCAATCCGCGCCACACCCTGATAGAAGCGGACATCACCGATGCTGAAGCGGTTCGCTCAGCGTTTACCGAGCACAAGCCCGATGCCGTCATGCATCTGGCCGCCGAGTCTCACGTTGATCGTTCCATCGATGCGCCCGACGACTTTATTCAGACCAACCTCGTCGGCACGTTCCGCATGTTGCAAGGCGCTTTGGAGCACTGGGGCACGCTCGATGACGAGGCGAAAGCCGCCTTTCGCTTCCTGCACATTTCCACCGATGAGGTGTTCGGTAGTCTTGGCGACACCGGCATGTTCACCGAAACCACTGCGTACAGCCCGAACTCGCCCTACTCGGCCAGCAAAGCCGGTTCCGACCATCTGGTCAGAGCCTGGCATGAAACCTACGGGCTGCCGGTGTTAATCACGAACTGCTCCAACAACTACGGACCCTGTCAGTTTCCGGAAAAACTCATTCCGCTGATGGTATTGAAAGCACTCGCCGGCGAACCACTACCGGTGTACGGCGAAGGCATTAATGTCCGCGATTGGCTGTACGTGGATGACCATGCACGCGCGCTGGAAACCGTGCTGCTGAATGGCGAAGTGGGCGAAACCTATGCCGTCGGCGGCAACTGCGAGCGTCGCAACATTGATGTGGTCAATGCCCTGTGCGACATCATGGATGAAATTCAGCCGGACAAGGCGCCGCACACGCAATTGATTACGTACGTGAAAGACCGTCCAGGCCACGATCTTCGCTATGCAATCGATGCCAGCAAAATTAAACGCGAGCTGAACTGGGAACCGGCTGAAACGTTTGAAACCGGCCTGCGTAAAACGGTTGAGTGGTACCTTGAAAACCGCGACTGGTGGCAGGCGATTATTGACGGCAGTTATCAGCTGGACCGACTCGGCACCAACGGCTAAACAGAACAGGAAACTCAGTATGTCCAAGGGAATTATTCTTGCCGGCGGCTCAGGCACCCGCCTCTACCCCGCTACTCACAGTGTCAGCAAGCAACTGCTGCCGGTGTACGACAAACCGATGATCTACTACCCGCTGTCTACGCTGATGCTGGCAGGGATTCGTCAAATTCTGATCATCACGACACCGCACGACAACGACCAGTTCCGGCGGCTGCTCGGTGACGGCAGTCAGTGGGGCATCGAGATTGAGTACGCGATTCAGCCGAAGCCTGAGGGACTGGCCCAGGCTTTCCTGATCGGCGCAAACTTTGTCGGTGATGATTCCTGCGCGCTGATTCTGGGAGACAACATTTTCTACGGCGGTGGCTTTATCGAACTGCTGCAAACAGCGCGCACCCGCGAAGCCGGCGCCACCGTATTTGCGTATCAGGTCTCGGACCCGAAAGCGTTTGGCGTGGTTGATTTCGATGCGTCAGGCAAAGCACTGAGCATTGAAGAAAAACCGGCCGAGCCGAAATCGAACTGGGCCGTGACGGGGCTGTACTTCTACGACAACAATGTCGTCGACTACGCGCGCAGCATTAAACCGTCGGCCCGCGGTGAACTTGAGATCACCGACCTGAACAACATCTATCTGGAGCAAGGCACGCTGAACGTGTCACTGCTGAACCGCGGTTTTGCCTGGCTCGACACCGGCACGCACAGCTCACTGCTGCAGGCGTCCGAATTCGTGCACACGATTGAAGAACGGCAGGGTTTAAAAATTGCGTCACCCGAAGAAGTGGCGTTCCGTCAGGGCTTCATCGATGCCGAACAGCTGGCGAAACTGGCTCAGCCGCTCGAGAAAAGCGGTTACGGCGTGTATCTGAAACGGGTACTGGCGGAAGCCAAACAAGCCTAGAAGCGATACGTCGCGTTCAGCATCTGACTTTCGCGGTCACCGAAACCAAACTCGAGCAACACCGAGAAGCTGCGGTTGATGTCCCACTGGCCGCCGACCAGATAGTTCCACGGCACCTGCGTGGACTGGTCGATGCTCACCAGAATCTGCTGCGACGGCGTTAATGCAATCGGCAGATCCAGAATCTGCGCAATGTCCTGATACATCGCACCGACCCACAGCACGCCGGTAAACCCGCCGAGCTTACCGTTCCAGCCAATGCGACTTGAGATCACCGTTGCTTCTGCGTCGGTCAGCGAGATATCGAGGTTGGTGCGGGTTCGGTTGGCATCGATCATGCCGAAGAAATCTTTGTAGCCGCCGGCGATCGTGGTACCGGCACCGATGACCGTGCCTTCGTAGCTCAGCTTAAACTCTGTATCGACAACACAGTTCGCGCCGGGAAGGCTGCAGAGGAAAGGGACGGGAGGAATATCAATCGCACCAAAATCCACGCGCAGCGGCCCGTTCGCATCACCTTTGGTTTTACCCAGAATGCCGTAAACATTCCAGAACGGCAGAATCCAGACATCGGCGCGCAGCGTGACGGTCGACTCTTCGTTATCCACCTCGTTAACAACAGCGAGCCCCGGCGTTTTTACATCGATGCCGTTAACCGATATGCCATCCACATCGAATGGCTGTTGTTGCTGAATGTAACCGATCGATAAACCGAAAGGCCGCGGCAGAACATAGCCACGCTCGCAGGCCTGCTTGCCAAGGATCGGCAG
>CAYLLI010000243.1:0-2686 GCA_964384295.1 uncultured Chromatiaceae bacterium | reverse complement strand
CGCGAAGACACGCATCGCATGGCAGAAGCCAACAAGGCGTTTTCGCACTATCGCTGGTAAGCGTCCGTGTGCGCCACGGCGCGATCTTTTTTATGAGGTTGAGTTGTGGCACGCACTACTCCAATTGAGCGTTACCGCAATATCGGCATCATGGCGCACATTGATGCCGGCAAGACCACTACGACTGAACGCATCCTTTTCTATACCGGTGTTTCTCACAAGATAGGTGAGGTCCATGATGGTGCTGCCGTTATGGATTGGATGGAGCAGGAGCAAGAGCGGGGAATTACCATCACTTCCGCGGCTACCACCTGTTTCTGGACCGGCATGGGCGGTCAGTTTCCTCAGCACCGCATCAATATTATCGATACCCCCGGGCACGTTGACTTCACTATTGAAGTCGAGCGTTCATTGCGCGTGCTTGATAGTGCGGTGGCAGTGTTCTGCGCTGTCGGCGGGGTTGAGCCGCAATCAGAAACAGTCTGGCGTCAGGCCGACAAGTACCGCGTTCCCCGCATGGTGTTCGTCAACAAGATGGACCGCACCGGTGCGGATTTCCTGCGCGTCGTTGAGCAGATTCGCACCCGGCTCGGTGCAACCCCTGTACCCATTCAGTTGCCGATTGGTGCCGAAGAAGAATTCAAAGGCGTTATCGACCTGATCCGTATGCAGGCGGTTTATTGGTCGGAAGAGAATATGGGAACCGCGTTTGAATACGCCGAGATCCCGGCAGAGCTTGCGGATGACGCTGCCGAATGGCGCGAGAAAATGATCGAAGCCGCCGCTGAGTCAAACGATGCTCTGATGGAAAAGTACTTCGATGAAGGCGATTTACCGAACGAGGACATTATTGCGGGTCTCCGTGCGCGGTCGTTGAATAACGAGATTGTTGTAGCTACCTGCGGCAGTGCGTTCAAGAACAAAGGTGTTCAGGCTGTATTGGACGCTGTGGTCGCGTTTATGCCCTCACCGATTGATGTCCCGCCGATCACCGGCGAACTGGAGGATGGCTCGATCGGAGATCGGCCTCCCGAGGATGACGGACCGTTTGCCGCTCTGGCGTTCAAGATTGCCACAGATCCCTTCGTCGGGAGCCTCACATTCTTCCGGGTTTATTCCGGCGTGCTGAATGCGGGGGATCAGATCTTTAACCCGGTTAAGGGTAAAAAAGAGCGGATTGGGCGTTTGCTGCAAATGCAGTCCAATGATCGCGAGGAAATCAAAGAAGTCCGCGCGGGCGATATTGCAGCGGCCGTCGGCTTGAAAGATGTCACCACGGGTGACACGTTGGTTGCGCCCGGGAAAGTGATCACTCTGGAGCGGATGGATTTTCCGGACCCTGTTATTTCCGTTGCCGTTGAGCCGAAAACCAAGGCTGATCAGGACAAAATGGCTGTTGCACTGCAAAAACTGGCCAAAGAAGATCCGTCTTTCCGTGTAAAGACCGATGAAGACTCAGGGCAGACCATTATTTCCGGGATGGGCGAGCTTCATCTGGATATCATCGTTGATCGCATGCAGCGCGAGTTCAGTGTGTCTGCAAACGTGGGTAAACCACAGGTTGCTTATCGCGAAACGATCCGCGAAACCGTCGAGCAGGAAGGCAAATTTGTCCGTCAATCCGGTGGTAAAGGTCAGTACGGACACGTGTTTTTGCGCATTTCCCCCGCAAAAGAGGGCGAGGGTTATACCTTTTTTGACGAAATTACCGGTGGTGTGGTCCCGAAAGAGTACATCTCAGCGGTGGAAAAAGGGGCCCAGGATGCCATGGAAAGTGGCGTAATTGCTGGATATCCGGTGGTTGACGTCAATGTGGCGCTATATGACGGCTCATATCATGATGTTGACTCTAGCGAAGTTGCCTTTAAGATAGCCGCCTCCATGGCATTCCGTGATGGAGCGCTGAAGGCTGATCCGGTGCTGCTTGAGCCCATGATGTCCGTAGAGATTGTCACTCCGGACGAGTATATGGGCGATATTAACGGCGACTTAAATCGCCGCCGCGGCATCCTTTCGGGCATGGATGAGTCCCCGGCCGGTATGTTGGTTCGGGCGGAAGTGCCTTTGGCAGAAATGTTTGGTTACGCGACAAGCCTTCGTTCGATGACGCAGGGTCGGGCAACCTACTCTATGGAATTTGCCAAATATGCCGAAGTACCGCAGAACGTGGTCGAACGCATAAAAAATGGCGAGTAGTTTTTAGTACTAATTTGTAAGCACTTTGCACCTGGTGCAATGAATAAAAGATCTGGAGATCGAATCGATGGCTAAAGAGAAGTTTGAGCGTAATAAGCCACACGTGAACGTTGGCACGATTGGTCACGTTGACCACGGTAAGACGACGCTGACAGCGGCTTTGACGAAGGTTATGGCTGAGGTTAACGGTGGTGAGACCATCGATTTCGCGAACATCGATAACGCTCCTGAAGAGCGCGAGCGCGGTATTACGATTGCAACGGCTCACGTTGAGTACGAGAGTGCGAACCGCCACTACGCTCACGTTGACTGCCCGGGCCACGCTGACTATGTGAAGAACATGATCACCGGTGCTGCGCAGATGGACGGCGCGATCCTGGTTTGTTCAGCGGCTGACGGCCCGATGCCGCAGACCCGCGAGCACATCCTGCTGGCGCGTCAGGTGGGCGTTCCTTACATCGTTGTGTTCCTGAACAAAGCGGACATGGTT
>CAYLLI010000242.1:0-2726 GCA_964384295.1 uncultured Chromatiaceae bacterium | reverse complement strand
CTACTGCGCCACTTCCGGTGCCTAAATCGAGAACGCTGCAGGGCTGATCGGCCGGGAGTCGCTCGAGCGCTTGTTCGACCAGCACCTCGGTTTCCGGCCTGGGCACCAGAGTGTCAGGTGTGACTTTAAGTGTCAGCGTCCAGAAGTCGCGCAGTCCGGTGATATGGGCAATCGGCGTGTGTTGCAGGCGCTTTCGCAGTAATTCGGCAAACAACGCCTGATCGTCGGGGCCGACGATGCTGTCGCTGAACGTGTACAGCTGGGCGCGGGACTTGCGCAGCACCAGCCCCAGCATCAGCTCAGCATCCAGCCGCGGGCTGTCGCTGCTGTCTTGCAGGCGCTGGCTGGCGAGTCTGATCAGTTCTCCGATTTGCATTCGATTGGCTGCGGGCGAGGGCTTTAGAGTTTTTGGTGCAGCCTCTATAGTAAGGCTTAGCGCACATTGAGTGGAACGTCAGTTATGACAAATAAAAAACATCATCCCGAGACCCAATGCATTCATGCAGGCGACACAATCGACCCGCAGACCGGTGCAGTCATGCCCGCCATTTACCCAAGCTCAACCTACAAGCAGGAGGCATTTGGTGTCTGGGGTGATTACGCGTATTCGCGCAATGCCAACCCGACGCGTGCGGCGCTGCAAAGCTGTGTTGCTGAGCTGGAAGCAGGGACGAAAGCGCTGGCATTTGCATCCGGCATGGCAGCTTCTTCTGCCGTGCTGGAAACGCTGCCGGCCGGCAGTCATGTTGTTGCATCGCGCGGCATGTACGGTGGCTCCTTCCGGCTGTTTAATCGTGTGCGCAAGCATT
The DNA here is from genome assembly GCA_964384295.1 of uncultured Chromatiaceae bacterium. GTDB lineage: Bacteria > Pseudomonadota > Gammaproteobacteria > Steroidobacterales > JABIQA01. The sequence goes on along the minus strand of CAYLLI010000242.1, from coordinate 1,917 downwards.
CTCAGGGCCTGGAAACCACGTTTGTTGATTGCTCTGATCTTGCAGCCGTTGAAGCTGCGATTACCGATGAAACGCGTTTGCTGTGGCTGGAGTCCCCGGTGAACCCGACACTTCAGGTGGTAGACATTAAAGCGCTGGCAGCGATTGCTCACAAGAAGAATGCGCTGGTCGTGGTCGATAACACGTTTGCGACGCCGCTGGGACAGCAACCACTGACGCTGGGCGCGGATGTCGTCATGCATTCCTGCACCAAGTGGATGGGCGGTCACTCCGACACGCTCGGCGGCATGCTCGTTGTCAAAGACCCGGCTATTGGTGAGCAACTGCAGCTGGCGAGCAATGCGACCGGCGGTGTCTTGAGTCCGTTTGAGTCCTACCTGCTGCTGCGGGGTATAAAGACGTTGGCGCTGCGCATTCAGCAGCACCAGAAGAATTGTTTTGCGCTGGCTGAGTGGCTGGAGCAACATCCGCGGGTACAGGAAGTGCGGTACCCGGGTTTGCCTTCCCATCCGCAGCACGAGTTGGCCAAGTCACAGATGAATCACTTCGGTGCCGTTGTCACTATTTTGCTGGACGGTTCGCAGGCTGATGTCGAGACCTTGTTCAATGCTTTGCAGGTGTTTGTGATTGCCGAGGGGCTTGGCGGTGTTGAAAGCATGATTGGTCATCCGCCGACGATGAGCCACAACAGCATGCTGCCGGAAGAACGCGAGTTTCTGGGCATCCCGGATAACATGATCCGGCTGTCGCCCGGTATCGAAAATTCGGCAGACCTGCTTGCTGATCTTGAACAGGCGTTTGCCAAGCTTGGCTAGCGCAGGTGTGTTGTCGGGTGCGTGTTCGCATTCCGTTGATACAGGAGAACCCAGTATGAGGCGCAAATTGATCAATTCTCTGGCAGTGCGCTGTTGCTGTTTGCTGTTCGCGCTCGGTATGGCAGGGTGCGCGGGGTCGGCGCAGGATAAAGAGGCAGCAACCGCGGCGGCCTTCTCTGATATGCGTTCTGCCGTTACTCAAACGGTGGCTGATCCGGTGCGCGCGGCCGCGGCCTCTGAGCTCGTGACCGAAATGGAGATCGAGTTGAAGGCACTGTTGGCGACTCAGAAAAGTTTTGAGGACAGACTGCGGGTGCTGAACAGGGACTATGACGCGACCCGCGAGCAGTTTGATGAGTTGCTCTCCGAGGCGGAAGTGGCGATCGAGAAGCATCACAATGCCGTGCTGCGAATTAACCGGACCATGCTGAGTAACATGACTGCTGAAGAATGGCAGGCGCTCGCAAAAGAGCGCAGCCGGGCGGTCAATAAATTGCTGAAGCAGGGTACGTTTGGAGGCAAGTCATGATTGTCGCGACAGTAGCAGCAATTTTGCTGATTTTTGGCGGTGGAACCTGGTGGTCCGGCCAGATTGATGAGATCAGCAAAATGGTGAAGCAGGAAGTTGCTGATGGCGACACCAAAGATCAGGCGCTCGAAACGCTGAAAACGATGCAGGCAGCGGCGAAAGCCAAGCAGAAGGAAGAGAAAGAGATTTCTGCTGAGCTGCAGGATTTGCTGCAGGACCCGGTGTCTGATGCCGATGTCCTGAAGAGCGTGCTGGCCCGTTATCGCCGCAATACGTCGAAGTTCTACCGGAAGATGGGAGACGGGCGATTTGCGCTGAAGTCCCGGTTAACCCGGGAAGAATGGGAGCGGGTTTTTCCTGATTCAACACCGTCGCCCTGACTCACCTGAAAGCACCGTCACCACCAGATGAATTATTTGCTGGGTCAGGCGGCCCTGCGCTGTAACGGCAGCGGGTTTCCGTTAGTATGACCGTCCGATGAAAGCGGCATGCGCCGCTGGTTCAGTATTAAATCTCGGTTTGATATAGGTTTGCCCGGCTTTTGAAGACGGGTCACGCGCATTAAACAGCAGG
>CAYLLI010000241.1:0-2754 GCA_964384295.1 uncultured Chromatiaceae bacterium | reverse complement strand
GGGAAATAACTAGTCGGGTGATTTGAACTGTAGCGCACGTTCCCAGTTCAGGGCCGTGCTGACAATGGTTTTCAGATCATCGAACTGCGGTTCCCAGCCGAGCACATCGCGTATTTTTTGAGCTTCGGCAATCAGTGAGTCCGGGTCGCCGGCTCGCCGGGGCTCTTCGACGATGTTTAAAGGTTCGCCGTGTTCGGCTTCAACGGCCGCCAGCACTTCGCGCACGCTGTAGCCGTGCCCGTACCCCGCATTCAGTGTTATTGAATCGCCGCCATTGCGCAGATAGTTCAGCGCTTTCAGATGGGCGTCGGCGAGATCTTCAACATGAATGTAGTCGCGCACGCCGGTGCCGTCCGGGGTGTCATAGTCGGTGCCAAAGATGCTGACCTGTTCGCGTTTGCCGACGGCGGTCTCGACCGCGACTTTTGTCAGCAGCGTGGCATTTTTGGTCGACTGCCCGATGCGGCCCTCCGGATCGCAACCCGCAACATTGAAGTAGCGCAGTGCGACGTGCCGCAGATTGGTTGCCGCCGATAAATCACGCAGCATCCACTCGGTCATCAGTTTTGATGTGCCGTAGGGATTAATCGGCACGGTAGGCGTTGTTTCATCCGCTTTACCGCCGTCGGGCAAACCATAGACCGCGGCGGTCGATGAAAAAATAAAGTGTTCAACACCGGAAGCGTTTGCGCATTCGAGCAGGTTGCGGCTGGCACAGGTGTTGTTGCGGTAGTACTTCAGCGGGTCGGATACGGACTCCGGCACAATGGTGTGTGCGGCAAAATGCAGCACAGCGCCAACCTCGTGATCGTTGAGCAGCCGGGTGACCAGATCCTTGTCGCCGGTGTCACCGACGTAAAAGGCGCCACCAAGGACGGCAGAGCGGAAGCCCGTGGACAAATTGTCGAGCACCACAACCCGCTCGCCGGCATCAACCAGCTGACGCACGACGTGGCTGCCGATGTAGCCGGCTCCGCCTGTTACCAGAACGCCATTTTTTGCCATAGGGTGTGCCCGTGCTGTCCAGTGGGTTGGGCCGATCATTATCGGCGACGTGCGCCCGATTATCCGTGAACTGGGTTCCACTGTCATGTTGTGTGCCAAGCGCCGGGTCGCGCATCGCTATTGACCTGCAGCGGGGAGGGCGACACCATAACCCCCTGAACAAATCCCTTGTTAATGAATCCGTTGTTAGTGAACCTCTGGTTAGGTAACCCCTAGCGGACCATGTTCCGGGTCAGCCATGAACCAAACCGTCCATCAAACTGCGCCGCTGCTCGCGTCAGACGAACCGTCACCGGCCACAGTGCTCGGCTGCGCAGACCCGGCGTACCCGCTGTTGCTGGTTTGCGATCATGCCAGCTCCCGCATTCCCGCCAGTCTGCAGCAGCTCGGGTTGCCTGTGGAGGCGCTGGATGAGCATATTGCGCTGGATATTGGCGCGGCTGATGTGGTTCGGCGGTTGCAGGAAAAATTGCAGGTACCTGCGGTGCTCGCAAACTATTCCCGGCTGGTTGTGGATTGCAATCGTCCCTTAAGTCATCGGCATGCGTTTCCCGACTACAGCGACAACCGTCCCGTGCCCGGTAATCAGAATCTCACCGCCGAGCAGAAGGCCGAGCGGGTGCAGGCCTTGTTCGATCCTTATCATGCGGCGGTCGCCTCGCAGCTGGGTGAGCTCGCGACTGACGCCGTTGCTCCGGCCGTGATTGCCGTGCACAGTTTTACGCCGGTCATGGACGGTTTTCAGCGTCCCTGGCATTGCGGCATTCTGTGGGATAAAGACGACCGGCTCGCCGTTCCGCTTATCGAATCCTTGCGTGCACTCAAGGCGTATACGATCGGCGATAACGAACCGTATTCAGGGCGTCACCCTGAAGACTACACACTCGATACTCATGCGGAGGCGGCGGGGTTGCCGCACGTGGCGATTGAGCTGCGTCAGGATTTGATTGCGCATTCCGCAGGCGCCGAACAGTGGGCCGGAATTCTTGCGGCGGCCCTGAAGCCGCTGTTGTCGCATGATGATTTGTTCAGGCCGCTGGCGACCTCTGCGGCGGGAGCAGCCTGATGGCGAGCGAACCGCAGTTCACTCTGGGTATTGAAGAGGAGTACCTGCTGGTCGACAGCCAGACCCTGGAGCTCGCGAACGACCCGCCGGAGGCATTGCTGGAAGATTGCCGTAAGCGCTCGGGTCAGCAGATCGCACCGGAGTTTTTGCGGTCGCAAGTGGAAGTGGGCACTAAAGTCTGCCGGAACATTACCGAGGCGCGCGAAGACTTAAGCCACTTGCGCAAAGTGATCGTGGATGTGGCCGGGCAGCATGGTCTCGCTCCCATCGCGGCATCCACGCATCCGTCAGCCATCTGGTCGGATCAAAAGCACACTGAAAGGGAACGCTACGCCAACTTCGAACGGGAGATGCAGGCGGCCGTGCGGCGCTTGCTGATTGGTGGCATGCATGTGCATGTCGGCATTGATGACGATGAGTTGCGCATCGATCTGATGAATCAGATGCGCTATTTCCTGCCGCATCTGCTGATGCTGAGCAGTTCGTCGCCGTTCTGGGAAGGTCGCGATACCGGTCTGCGTTCCTATCGCTTAACGGTATTTGATGCGCTACCCCGCACCGGGATCACGCCGGCTTTTAACAGTTTTGCCGAGTATCAAAGGCACCTCGGTGTGTTGCAGTCGGCCGGCATCATTGAAGACGGTACGATGGTTTGGTGGGACATTCGACCGAGCGTGCGGTAT
>CAYLLI010000240.1:2320-2845 GCA_964384295.1 uncultured Chromatiaceae bacterium | reverse complement strand
TGACATTCTGGCCGGTGAGTTCGTCAGGGGTATAGCCGAACATGCTTTCCGTTGCCTTGTTCACCCGCTCGATGATGCCCTTGTTGTTAATCACAATAAAGCAGTCGACCATCGCATCCATCAGCGAATCGAGCTGATTGAATCGCTCGGAGCTTGGTTGCTTTGGTGTGTTGGCGTCCATAATCGGGTTCGTGGCTACTATTCTTCAATTTTACCAGTGGCTTGCAGGCCGCGCACGTGAAGACGCCGGCTGCAGGATATTCTGTCAGAGCATAAAAAAAGGCAAACCTGATGGTTTGCCTTTTCGACCAGCTAACGCTGAGCGGTTTGGTTACATCCAGTACACGAAGATGTACAGACCCAGCCAGACCACGTCAACAAAGTGCCAGTACCAGGCTCCCGCCTCGAAAGCGAAATGATTCGTCGGTGTGAAGTGACCTTTCAGGCAGCGGCACCAGATAACGAACAGGATGATCGCACCAATGGTCACATGCAGACCATGGAAACCGGTCAGCATGAAGAAGG
>CAYLLI010000240.1:0-2310 GCA_964384295.1 uncultured Chromatiaceae bacterium | reverse complement strand
CGTACATGCCGCTTCCGAGCGTCAGGTTCAGATGCGTGTAGGCTTCGTAGTACTCAAAGCCCTGCAAGCCCATGAAGATAAAGCCCAGTAACCAGGTCAGCCCGAGGAACAGTGCCAGTACGCCACGCTTGTTGTCCTTCAGCGCGTGATGAGCAACCGTAATCGTGGCACCTGAGGTCAGCAGGATAATCGTGTTGATGGTCGGCAGAGGCCATGGCGCCATCGGTGTGAAGTCACCACCGATTTCTGCAGGACCGTTGGTCGGCCAGCCAGCAGTGAAGTTTTCCCACAACAAGAGATGCGTAAAGAAGTTGTTGCTGTCGCCACCCAGCCAGGGGATAGCGATCGTGCGGGCATAGAACAGCGCACCGAAGAACACGGCAAAGAACATGATCTCCGAGAAGATGAACCACAACATCCCCATTCGGAACGACAGGTCGACGTCGCCGTTGTACATAGCGCCTTCGCTTTCACGCACGACGGTACCGAACCAGCCGAAGAGCATGTAAACGAGCGTCAGAGCACCAACGGCCATGATGTACATGCCGACTGAAGAGCCGTTAAGCCAGCTTGCGGCGCCGGCGAGCATGGTAAACAGGCCAACTGAGCCTACCATCGGCCAGTGGCTGCCATGAGGAACGTAATAGCTGTCATTTCCTGCAGTTGCCATGAGTTTTCCCTATTTCTAAACGTGTTTAATTGTTGTTCGCGACTTTCGGGGTCGCGTATAAAGTGTATGAAAGTGTAATACGGTCGATGTGCTCGGGCAGATCCTTCGACACCAAAAAACGAATCGGCATATCTTTCGTTTCCTCGGGGCCAAATTCCTGCGGCGTAAAGCAGAAGCACTCGATTTTTTTAAAGTACTTGGCCGCTTCGACAGGTCGAATGTCGGGCGCCGCGGTTGCGGTCAGATCCTGGTTCATCAGGTTCTGCGCCATGTACGTGGTTTCGTAAATGTTGCCGGTGACGACAACCTTGATGCTCTCGTTGGGCTTGAACTGGTACGGCGCTGAGTTGTTGCGGTTCGCAATCATTTCAATGGTGACCGAGCGCGAAGCCACATCGGAAGAGCCGATTTCAGATTCTGCGACCTGCTCAATGGGAGCACGGATGCCGGTCACGGCGCAGAAGATGTCGTACAGCGGCACCAGCAAAAAACCAAAGCCGAACATGACGACTGCGATCATTACTAATCGCAGTGCCAATGGCTTGGCTGTGCGCTGTTTTGCCGGTTCGTTCATGTTCAGCCCGCCCGCAGAGCCTGGGCAACAATAAACGCGACGTAGAAGCCAACTGCCAGAATGATCAGCAGCGCGGCTGTACGCCGGTTCTTGCGTTTAGTGTCGCTTTCGCTCGTCACGGTTCAGCGCCTTACTTAATTTCAGGAGCGGTATCAAAGCTGTGGTACGGAGCCGGAGAGGGGAGTGTCCACTCCAGTCCTTCCGCGCCTTCCCAAACCTGCGATGTGGCCTGCTTGCCGTTGCGCACGCAGTCGACAATCACCCAGACAAAGAACAGCTGGCTGAAGCCGAAGATGAAGGCGCCAATACTTGAAATCATATTGAAGTCGGCAAACTGAATCGCGTAGTCAGGAATACGACGCGGCATACCTGCAAGACCCAGGAAGTGCTGCGGGAAGAACAGAATGTTGACGCCGATAGTCGACAGCCAGAAGTGCGTTTTGCCAAGCTTCTCGCTGTACATTTTGCCGGTCCACTTCGGCAGCCAGTAGTAGGTGGCAGCCATGATGGAGAACACGGCACCCGGCACCAGCACGTAGTGGAAGTGAGCCACGACGAAGTAGGTGTCATGGTACTGATAGTCGGCCGGAGTGATGGCAAGCATCAGGCCTGAGAAACCGCCGATGGTGAATAGAATCACAAACGCCACGGCGAACAGCATCGGAGTTTCAAACGTCATCTCGCCGCGCCACATCGTTGCCGTCCAGTTAAAAACTTTCACAGCAGTCGGAATCGCGATCAGCATCGTGGCGAACATGAAGAAGATTTGTCCTGCGATCGGCATGCCTGTCGTGAACATGTGATGTGCCCAAACGATGAATGACAGGAACGCAATCGTTGCCGTTGCGTACACCATCGCTTCATAGCCGAACAGCGGCTTGCGTGAGAACGTCGGAATGATCTGCGAGACGACACCGAAGGCCGGCAGAATCATGATGTACACCTCGGGGTGGCCGAAGAACCAGAAAATGTGCTGGAACAGAACCGGGTCGCCGCCACCGGCACCGAGGACGAAGCTGGTGCCGAAGTACTTGTCGGTGAGCAGCATTGTTACCGCACCGGCCAG
>CAYLLI010000239.1:0-2863 GCA_964384295.1 uncultured Chromatiaceae bacterium | reverse complement strand
GCGTCCACAAACCCATCACGGCAATGGCGCGCGTGGCGTCGGGTATCTCACGCCCGCGGGTTAAGTCGCAGGTAACACCGTCAATGCAGCGAACCTCAAACTGGGTGGCGAGATTACTGCCGGAACCCGTGTACAGCCGCGTGTTGAAATCGCTGGTGCCGAGAAACAGGTTGTCGCCTTCGGTATCGACCCACGGGTAGGTGCCGCGCATCGATTCACCGTCGGCAACCACCGTGCCGTCGGGGTACGTCCACGGGTAGCGACCGATCTCCCAGTTGGCTTTGATGACTGGGTCATATGGTATGTGAGAAATCGGCAGCGGCGCTTCGAAGCGGTTCGGGTCGCAGGCGGGTAGGGACTTGTCGTAGGCGCTGTAGATGGAGTCGTAACGCCCGCGAATCGTTGTACCACTTTTGTTTTGAAACTCGATAAACGCGTTGTCGACCCGCCCGACCAGTAAATGCCCGTCGCCGGTAATCATGGTTTCAAAAAGCCCGCCAATGCCGGACCAGGTTGCACCGCGCACCGGCGCTTCCGTGCGAATGTCGACAATCGTTGATGCTGTAGTTTTCGGATTGGCAACTTCCACAGTCACCTCGGTGGCCCAGATCTCGAGCTGGTCGGCTTCGCTGTTTCTGAACGGGGTGATTACGGAGAAGTGATGGCAGTCGTTCTCCAGGTTTACGCCACACGCGGTGACCGGTCGTTCCGGGCGGTTGCAGATGGCGGAGTGCACGCTTTCGCCGGCGGCATTCGTCGCGACAAACTGACTGCGGGGGAGGGTGACAGCATCGCGGTCGGCCAGGATGGCGAACCCGTCGTCCTGTGCCGGGTCGCTGCTTAGGAACGAGGTTGCCAGCTTCTTCGGTTCGAGTACGAAAAACCGAAACACGTTGGCATCGGCGTTGAAACCGCGGGTGCGGGTTTGCAGTGCAATGCGTCCGTCTAGCGTGGTGCGATACGGCGGAATGTGCGGGCGGGTCAGGTAGCCGTCATCGCGAACGCGGTTATCGGGGTTTTGATTGCCGCGCACTTCGAGCATGTGCACGTCGCGTTGGCGGGAAGGCAGCAGCGGTAACATGCGGGCGTCGTCTTCTGCAGTGCCGACGCTGCCGGCAGTACAACTGGCATCGTAGTCAGGGTCGTCGGTGCAGTTAGAGCGATCTGAAATCGTAATGCGTTTTGAGATGGTGGTTCGCTGACCGCTGTTGTCGATCGCCTCGGCGCGCAGTTCAAACGAACCCGTCGCCAGAGTTAACAGCCCGGGGTCTGTCAGTGAGTCCCACTTGAACGGCGGCTCGGTAATCTCGCGCACCAGTTCGTCATTGGCAAACAAAGCGACGCGTGCAATGCGCCCGTCAAGATCACTGGCAGACACGTTCACCTGAACGGAGTCGCCGAGTGCGATCTCTTCAACGGTGTTAGTAAAAGAAACCAGAGGAGCGAGGTTTTGCGGCGCTGCTGACTGCGGTGGTGCATCGCCGCCACCGCCACCACCGCACCCGGCCAAAAGGACCGTGGCGATGACTACCGATGTTCCAAAAAGACGCACGCGAATGCCTCTGAGATGACAGCCTCAACGGACTGTTTTTATTTTGGATTCTGTCTAAAATTTCGAGCTGAAGCCAGCATTGGTTTCGTTTGATGCGAGGCTGACTTCAGGGCGGGCAGCGGGGCTGCAGGCCTCGATACCGGGAACTAATTGCGCAGGTGTAAATCCTCTTTGCTGCATAACGGCAGAGGTTGTTTTCACCGGCCAATAAAAAGCCCTCATGCTGCGGGCTTGATTGATTGAAGTTGGGGTGCTGTCAGATGAGCGCGTGCCCCCGCCGTGGCCACCCGGGCAGACCGGGCGCGGAACCTCACATCCGGATGACAGCAGGAACCGGCACTGCACTATCCGTTCCCGATGCGCTAAAATTGCGCAACTCCCTAATAAGTAAAACGAATCCCTCGAATCTGACCAGTGTCATTCGGCCAGCCGGCGTGCCGTAAGCCTTGCTGGGTGGCGTCCGGACAGCGTGATTCGGGGAATCGGGGCCGGTTTCGGTCCTGTTGTGGTAGTGAATTGGCGCCTGAATGCGGAAGTTGAAGCTCAAGTGGCATACAATTCCGACCCCGCTATGACAATGCCGCTGCAGGGAGTCGTGTCGCTGACGCCCGAAGCCCTGTTTTGGGGCGTATTGAGGCGGGCGAGGGGAGTAAACGCGATACAGCGCGAATACATGACGGGATGCCCGGAGTGTCGATTCAGGGCATCAGTCAAAGCATCAAGCGGGCGCATTTTTAGCGAGTGCGCCTGAGCAAAGGAATGAAACAAGGTTTATCTCAATGACGCAGAATGTAGAAGAACAACAGTATCAAGCCAGCTGGCAGGAACGCCAAAACATTGCCGAAACCATGCAGCCGATCATCGGCCAGCTGTTCCGGAATAAAGGCATTGAGATTTCGGTGTACGGCAAACCGCTGGTGAATGCGTCTGCGATCGACATCATCAAAGCGCATAAAACCGTGCTGCTGCATGAAGAGAACAAGCTGCGCCTGCGCGAGAGCCTGCCGTTTTTGGAAGCACTGAGTGGAATGGACCTGGCACCCGCCAATGTCGATGTCGGCAAACTGGCGTACCGGTATCTGCATTCGGATGCGGGTAATGGTCAGAGCGTTGAGGAGTTCCTGGCGCAGGAACTGGCAAGCATCGGCACGCCGGTTGATGCCGAAAAACGCACCGATGTTGTTCTGTACGGCTTTGGCCGCATCGGCCGATTGCTGGCCCGTTTGATGATTGAGCGTGCCGGCCCGAGTTCACTGTTGAACCTGCGCGCCATCGTGGTGCGCCCGAGCGATAAAGACGATTTAGAAAAAC
>CAYLLI010000238.1:0-2884 GCA_964384295.1 uncultured Chromatiaceae bacterium | reverse complement strand
GCGCGATTTCCGTTTGCGAATGAAACAAAGCAGGCACAACTCAATCTGATCTATGCCTACTACTCGAGCGCGCAACCGGAAGCGGCTATTGAAGCGACGGAACAGTTTGAACGCGAGAACCCGACGCATCCGCGAATGGATTACGCACTGTACATGCGCGGACTCGCTCAGTTCAGTGGCGAGAAATCGAAAAGTCACCAGTTGCTGCGCGTCGACATCAGCAAGCGACCACCCGTGGAAGCGGAAGCCTCGTTTGCCGCCTTCCGGCAGCTGGTGCGACGCTTTCCGGACAGCGAGTACGCCGCCGATGCGCGTCAACGCATGGTGTTCTTGCGCAACCGTTTGGCCGAGCATGAGAATCACATCGCCCGTTACTACTACGAGCGTGGCGCCTACGCGGCGGCGATCAAGCGCGCCAATCTGGCGTTACAGAAGTACGACGGCGCCCCGCATCTCGAAGAGTCGCTGGTCATCATGATCCGGTCGTACAGGAAGTTGGGCATGCAGGATCTGGCTACGGACGCCGAGCGAATTCTGCGCGCCAACTACACCGAAGCGCAGCTCGCTGAATACAAAGAGCCGTGGTACAAGTTCTGGAAGTAGCGCTTACGAGGGCTTGCGGCCGTAGCCGGACGTAATCGGATAACGCCAGTCGCGACCAAATGCTCTGCTACTGATCCGCACTCCCGGCGGTGACTGACGGCGTTTGTACTCGTTACGCCTCACCATCGAAAGAATTTCGCCCACCGTATCCCGGTCGAAACCCTGTGCGGCAATATCATCCACCGAAGAATCATCAATCATCAACGCATCGAGAATGGCATCCAGCGTTGCATAGTCGGGTAACGAATCGCTGTCTTTCTGATCCGGACGCAGTTCGGCTGACGGCTCACGAGTGATGACCCGCTCGGGAATCACCGGTGACAGCGTGTTGCGATAACGGGCCAGCTGATACACCAGTGTTTTGGTGCAGTCTTTAATAGGCGCAAAACCGCCGGCCATATCGCCGTACAGCGTTGCATAACCGACCGCCATTTCACTCTTGTTGCCAGTGGTCAATACGATGCGACGGGTCTTGTTGGAAATGGCCATCAACAAAATGCCGCGGCTGCGCGCCTGAATGTTTTCTTCCGTCGCGTCCTCGTCCATGCCGGCAAACAACGTTTCCAGCTGCCCGTTGGTGGCTGTCACCATCGGCTCGATCGGGATCTCCTGATACTTCACGCCGAGCGTTTGCGCCTGCAGGCTTGCATCCTCAACGCTCATGTCCGACGTATAGCGATACGGCATCATGACGACCTGCACCGCATCAGCGCCTAACGCGTCAACGGCAATGGCGAGCACCAACGCAGAATCGATACCACCCGACAGCCCGAGCACAACACCCTCGAAACCGTTCTTTTGCACATAGTCGCGCACGCTCATCACAATGGCAGCATAAATACGCGACTCGGGGCTTTCGAGCGGCGTGATCTCGCCCGACACCTGCGGGGTCTGAGCAACATCAACGGTTACGCAGAAGACACCCTCAACAAACGATGGGGCGCGCATGCCCAAAGAGCCGTCGCGATTCACGGCAAAGGAACCGCCGTCAAACACCAGCTCGTCCTGGCCGCCGACCATGTTCTGATAAACAAACGGCACGCCGGTCTCGACAGCACGCTCTGCCAAGACGGCTTCACGACGCGACTGCTTGGTGCCTTCATACGGTGAGCCGTTCAGCACGGCACAGACTTCAGCGCCGGCGGCCACCGACGCGGCAGCGGCATCCGGGGTCCACACGTCTTCGCAAACCAGAACGCCGACCTTCACCCCCTGCACATCGACCACGAGCGGCTGATCGCCATGCAGAAAATACCGCTGCTCGTCGAACACGCTGTAGTTCGGCAGCTTCCACTTGCGGTAGTTGGCAATCACTTTGCCATCAGCCAGCACCGCGGCCGAATTATAAATACCGTCGTCGGTGTACTCGGGATAACCGACGAGCGCCACGATGCCGGTGGTTGCCGCCGCCGTTTCAGTAAGCGCCGCCTCAACGCGTTCGCGCAACCCGCCGTGCAACAGCAAGTCTTCGGGCGGGTAGCCGGATAAAGTGAGCTCCTGAAAAACAATTAAATCCGCACCGTGAGTATCACGGGCGGATTCGATTGCAGCCATCACCTGCCGGGAGTTACCCGGCACATCGCCCACCAGAGTGTTCAGTTGGGCTAATGCAATATTCAGCGTGGCCATAGCCTGCTCCGGACAACCACCAGACTCTGCGTCGGCATTGTCCTTATGAGGACTTTAACGATTAACTGCCGAGCAGCTCCAGCATGGCACTGCCAAGCTCTGCGGGAGACTGCACGGTACGGACACCGGCGGCTTCCAGTGCTGCGTACTTCGCAGCAGCGGTGCCTTCACCGCCCGAAACAATCGCGCCTGCATGACCCATGCGCTTGCCCGGAGGAGCAGTCACACCCGCGATGTAACCCACGACCGGCTTGGTCACATGGTCTTTAATATAGCGTGCGGCGGCTTCTTCGTCGGTACCCCCGATTTCGCCAACCATAATGATGCCTTCGGTTGCCGGGTCTTTCTCAAAGAGTTCCAGACAGTCGATAAAGTTCATGCCGCGAACCGGGTCGCCACCGATGCCGACGCAACTCGTCTGACCCAGACCGTTGTTGGTGGTCTGGTACACCGCTTCATAAGTCAGCGTGCCACTGCGCGAGATGATGCCGATCTTGCCGGGCTGATGAATGAAACCGGGCATGATGCCGATCTTGCACTCGCCCGGTGTGATGACACCCGGGCAGTTCGGACCGACCAAACGGCAGTCGTAATCGGCCAGGGCTGCTTTGACCTTCACCATGTCGAGCACCGGAATGCCCTCGGTAATGCA
>CAYLLI010000237.1:0-2892 GCA_964384295.1 uncultured Chromatiaceae bacterium | reverse complement strand
TCATTTATGACGTTTTTTTTAGATGGAATAGCCAATCAGGGTTTCAACGATCGAATGCGTGACTTAAACTACGCACGAAATTTAACCCCGTACTGGTTATTTATTACCAACCACAGTCGTTGAAGAGGACGATTCAAGCATGAGTAACATTGAAGAACAGGTAAAGAAAATCGTAGCCGAACAGCTCGGCGTCAAGGAAGAAGAGATCAAGCTGGAATCTTCTTTCGTTGATGACCTCGGCGCAGACTCGCTCGATACTGTTGAGTTGGTAATGGCTCTCGAAGAGGAATTCGAAACCGAAATTCCGGATGAAGAAGCCGAGAAAATCACGACAGTGCAGCAGGCTATCGATCACATTAATAAAGCCAGCTCTTAAAGCTTCAAAAATCGAAACGCTGCTTCGGCAGCGTTTTGGTTTTTAGTGGACTACCAGACTATGACTAAGCGAAGAGTTGTCGTCACCGGCATTGGCGTTGTCTCGCCTGTCGGAAACGATATCAAGACAGCATGGGATAACATTATTAACGGCCGCAGCGGCATTGACATGATCCCGGAGGACGTGCTCGACGTCGCGAACTTCTCAACCCGGTTCGGCGGTTATATCCGCGACTTCGATGTCTCCGAGTACATGCCGGCGAAAGACGCCAGAAAGCTCGATCCGTTTATGCATTTTGGTATTGCCTCGTCGGCACAGGCGATCGCCGATTCGGGACTGGAAGTGACCGAAGCGAACGCCGACAGAATCGGCGTTGCCATGGGCTCTGGTATTGGTGGTCTCGGAACGATCGAGACCAATCACGAGAAGTACATGAACTCGGGGCCGCGAAAGATCTCTCCGTTCTTCGTGCCCGGCAGCATCATCAATATGATTTCCGGACAGGTATCGATGATGTACAACATGCGCGGACCGAACCTGGCTTTGGTCACCGCATGTACCACTTCGACGCATTCCATTGGCGTTGCTGCCCGCACCATTGCCTATGGTGATGCAGACGTCATGATTGCCGGCGGTGCCGAGCATGCGATTACGCCTTTGGGTCTCGGCGGTTTTGCCAGCTCCCGTGCGCTTTCGGGCAGGAATGACGACCCACAGGGTGCCAGCCGGCCCTGGGACGAGGCCCGCGATGGGTTCGTGCTCAGCGACGGTGCTGCAACGCTGGTGCTGGAGGAGTACGAGCACGCGAAAGCCCGTGGCGCCACTATTTTGGCCGAGATGGCCGGGTTTGGTATGAGTGGTGACGCGCATCACATGACCGCGCCACCGGAAGACGGCAACGGCGGCATGCGCAGTATGCAGGCTGCGGTAAAGGATGCGGGGCTGAATCCTGAAGACGTCGACTACATTAACGCACACGGCACCTCGACCCCGTTGGGCGATCTTGCTGAAACCAAAGCCGTTAAGACGCTGTTCGGCGATCATGCGTACAAGCTGGCAGTGAGCTCGACGAAGTCGATGACAGGACATCTGTTGGGTGCCGCAGGTGGTTTGGAAGCAGTCTTCGGTGTGCTGGCGATTCGCGATCAGGTGATTCCACCAACGATCAATCTCGAAAACCCGAGTGAAGGCTGCGACCTGGATTACGTTCCCGGTGCAGCACGACAGACCAACGTCGGCGCTGTGGTTAGTAATTCCTTCGGCTTTGGCGGTACTAACGGCAGTCTGGTCTTTACGCGCGTTGACGACTAGCGCTCAGCTTTTCCCGTTGAACAACAGTACCGGCATAAGCGGCGACGCTGTGCCGGTATTTTTTTGCCTTCTGTCCCCGCAAGACGCCTGCCCAAACACATGATAGTGGGGCGCACGGTTTGAGACGCAGCACATTCAATGACTATCCGGACCTGCTGGCTTTGCACGTGACGTCACCGGGCCGTTATCCGTTTTTGCTGCAAAGTGCAGCGGCTGGTGGCGAGCTCGGCCGGTTCGATATTCTGTTTGCGTTCCCCGGCGAGACTTTATGCCTTGCAGGCACAGGCGAACTCAGTGGTCCTAACTCCGATCCGAGTACCGGCTTTGCTGATGCGCTGGATGCCTGGGTTGCCGAATCCGGTTCGGCACCGGCCGCACCCGATCTGCCGTTCGCCGGCGGGTGGTTTTTGTACTTTGCGTATGAACTGGCCGGAGAGTTGGAACCCGGACTTAAGCTGCCGGCCAATGCATCGCAACCGGTTGCAATGGCAACCCGTATTCCGGCGGCCATAGTTGTGGACCACCAGGCTGCTACAACGCATCTCATTGCAGAAACAGGCGACCAACTCGAACAACTCGAGGCTGATGTCTCTTCCGGGGCTCGCTTGCCCGACAAAGAGCGTGCGGGCAATCGTGGCGGTGCAGTCAGCGAAGAAGATGCCGAGCAGTTCCTGAAGGCTGTTGCACGCACGAAGCAGTACATCGCTGACGGAGATATCTATCAGGCAAACCTGTCGCGCCAGTGGCACAGTGATGCCGCAGGTTGCAAGGCTTGGCAGTTGTATCGCCAGCTGTGTGCTGCCAACCCGGCACCATTTGCCGGCTTGGCCGATTACTCGGCCTTGGGTGTACCTCAGCCGGATTTTGCCATTGTGAGCTCTTCACCGGAACGACTGGTGGCGGTGCGCGACGGGCGGGTCGAAACCCGTCCCATTGCCGGTACGCGTCCGCGCACGTCGTCAGAGCCCTTATCTGCTGAGGCACTGTCTGAGTTTGTCAGTGATCCGAAAGAACGCGCCGAGCACGTCATGTTGATTGACCTTGAGCGCAACGATCTGGGCCGGGTTTGCGTGGGTGGTTCGGTCGTGGTTGACGAGTTTATGGCGGTCGAAACCTACTCCCATGTCCATCACATTGTGTCTAACGTCTCCGGTACATTAAAACCGGATACCACCATCGGCAGCATCCTGCGTGCCGTTTTTCCG
>CAYLLI010000236.1:0-2984 GCA_964384295.1 uncultured Chromatiaceae bacterium | reverse complement strand
TGCCGGCAGCACAAACCGCGTCAGACACACGAGTGTGGAGACGGGGTTTCCGGGCAGCGCGAATACCGGCTTGCTGTCGGAAGTCGTGCCAAACCACATTGGTAGTCCAGGCCGCTGGGTTACTTTGTGGAACACAACCTGAATGCCGAGTTCGTCGAGCACCTGCGGCAAATAGTCGTATTTGCCCATCGATACGCCGCCACTCAGGATCAACACATCATTCTCATTAATCAGTTCTGCGATGCCGTTGCGCAGTTGCTCAGGATCGTCTTTATAAGAATGGCGTTCGACTTTACCGAAGCCTGCGCGCTGCAGACTTGTCGCGATGGCACGGTCATTGCTCGAGCGGATTTGCGCATCAGCAATGGGTTCGCCGACATCGACCAATTCGTCGCCGGTAGACACGACGGCAACAGACGGCGTTCGGGCGACCAGAACGTCAGGTTGACCGGCAGCGGTTAGCACCGCCATCTCGGCAGGACCGATTACGGCACCCGGTTGCAACAACACACTGCCTTTTAAATGGTCAGAGCCTCGCTGGTGTATGAACTGACCTGTGTTGAAGGTGTAACCGGATTCAAGTGTTGCCGTGCCGTTCTGTATCGATACGCGTTCGACCGGGATGACCGTATCGGCGCCCTCGGGAACGACCGCTCCGGTCATCACTTCCATGCAGCTTCCGGCGGGCAGGGCAGCGGAGTCCGCGCCCGCCGCTTGAATGCCTGCAACCGGAAACTGCCTTGCAGGTTCGGCGCTGTTGATGGCAATGCCGTCCATCGTCGCGCGATTAAACGGTGGTTGATCACGCTCAGCGATGATGGTCTGGCGCAGCACGCGCCTGGTGGCATCAGCCAGCTGCACGATTTCGTCCGGAGCCGGTGCGACATTGTCCGCAATCAGTTGCTCCGCCAGTTCAACCGGAATGCGGAAGTGCTCGACGGTGGCACTGCGCTTTGTGGGTGTTTTAGTCATCGGCATTCGCATGCGGCGTTGTCAGTACTACCTTGCCCTGTGCCTGGTTGGCATCGAGGATTGCCTGAGCCTTGCCTGCCTCTGCGAGCGGAAACGTCGCTTGCAGGGTGGGCTTTAGCGTTTGGTTTTCAAATAGCGGCCAGACCTTTGCTGCCAGTTCTGCCGCAATTCCACCTTTGACTTCCGGTGGTCGTGCCCTGAGCGTCGAGCCGGTAACCGTCAGGCGCTTCATCATGATCTGTGCCAGGTTCAGCTCTGCTTTAGCGCCGCCTAAGACCGCAATAATGACGAGTCGCCCGTCGGGGCGCAGACATTTGGTGTTCTGTGCCAGATAGTTGCCACCGACAATGTCGAGGATAACGTCAGCACCTTTGTTCGGGCTTTCAGACTTTAGAACGTCAACAAAGTTCTCTGCATTGTAATTGATCGCCCGATTCGCACCCAAAGCTTCGCAGAAACGGACTTTCTCGTCGCTGCCCGCAGTGGCAAAAACGGTTGCCCCGAACGCACGGCCCAGTTGAATGGCAGTGCTGCCGATACCGCTTGCACCACCGTGCACCAGCAGAGTTTCATTCTGTGTCAGACCACCGCGTTGGAATACATTGCTCCAGACCGTAAAGTAGGTTTCCGGCAGACTGGCGGCTTCGGTCAGCGTGAGCTGTTTCGGCACCGGCAGGCACTGCACTTCGGGAGCCACGCAATACTCGGCGTAGCCGCCGCCGGTAATCAGCGCACAAACACGGTCACCGACGGAGAAGTGTTTGCAGTTGGCACCGGTTGCGACAATTACCCCTGCCACTTCCAGACCGGGGATCTCCGACGCACCGGGCGGAGGAGGGTAGAGCCCCTGCCGTTGCAGGCAGTCCGGGCGATTAACGCCAGCGGCAGCCACCTGAATCAGCACCTCGTCCGCGGCGGGCGTCGGGACGGGCATTGATACCGGTTGCAAGACTTCAGGACCACCGGCTTCGCTGATGCCGATGGCGGTCATGGCACTGGGGATGGTCGTGTTCATGGTGCGTTTCGTTGGGAGTCTGTCGCGGGACAGACTCCGCATAGTCAGTAAAATGAGTATAAACGGGCCGATTGTGCTGGCATTATTGAATCTACAGATCGTTGGCAGGTCGAAAACGTGACCGGCTACAGCAACTAAAGATAAAGACTATGGAAGAGAAAGTCATCGGTTTTCCCAATGAGGCGGGACCGAAAGCCAGCGTGCGTGACCAGTTTGGCCGCGCGTTGCGTGACCTGCGTATATCCGTGATGGACCGCTGCAATTTCCGCTGTCCGTACTGCATGCCGGAAGACAAGTATCACAAGGACTTTCAGTTCATGTGCTCGGACGAACGTTTGTCGTTTGACGAGATCACCCGGCTGGCCAACTTGTTTGCCGGTATGGGTGTGCACAAGTTACGAATTACGGGCGGTGAGCCGCTGTTGCGTGCCGGGTTGCCGGACCTGATTGGTGATCTGGACGCGATTGACGGGATTGATGACATTGCACTGACGACCAACGGCATACTGTTGCCGCAACATGCGGCAGCGCTGAAAGCAGCAGGCTTAGACCGGGTGACGGTAAGTCTTGATTCTCTGGATGACGACACCTTTTTAACGATGAGCGGCGGCCGTGGCAGCAAAGACAAAGTGCTGAAAGGAATCGCCGAGGCGGTTGAAGCCGGTCTGACGCCGATCAAGATCAACGCCGTTATCAAACGCGGCGTCAATGAAGCGGCGGTGTTTGAGTTGATCGAACAGTTCCGTGGTACCGGCGTTATCGTCCGCTTCATTGAGTACATGGACGTCGGCACGATCAACCACTGGCAGCGCTCCGATACGGTGCCTGCTGTTGAGTTGGTTGAACGCATCAGAGAACGTTGGCCGATTGAGCCGCAGGAGCGTAACTATCACGGCGAAGTGGCGAGCCGTTACGCGTTTGCCGACGGCGGCGGAGAAATCGGTTTTATTACGTCAGTCTCTGAGCCTTTCTGCGGCGCCTGCACCCGTGCCCGCTT
>CAYLLI010000235.1:0-3002 GCA_964384295.1 uncultured Chromatiaceae bacterium | reverse complement strand
TTCGCAATGCTGTCGATGTTTGGCGTCTCGCTGCTCATCAACCCGCGGTGGTACGCGCTGATGTTGGAGATCCCGATATCGTCGGTGAAGATCACCAGAAAATTTGGCGGGCCCTCCGCTGCGAACGCCAGTGAAGGAAGCGCCAGGCTGGCAATGAAAAAACCGATACTAAGTTTCCGGAACATCAGACGACCTCCATTGCCTGAATTGATGCGATTGCACGGTTAGATTGGGGCCCCGGACGCCGAGACTAATCTAACCCACGGCATCTGCTAAATTTTACTCACCCCAGAACTTCCACCATTTTTTGCTGTTGGCTTCTCTCGATTCCTGGCCCTTTTCAGAGCCTTTGCCCAACTCTTTTCGCTCCTGATCGGCCTTCTTGTTTTCAAGCTCAGCAGGACCATCTGAGTTACCGGCTTTAGCTTCCTTATCTTTTTTGTTTTTCTTGTCTTTTTTCTCTTTCTTATCTTTGGCTTCTTCGGAATCGTCGTCGCTGTCGTCTTCGTCCAGGTCCTCATCGTCCAGGTCGTCATCCCGGTCGTCGTCATCAAGATCTTCTTTTGCCTTCATGGCCTCTTTCTGAGCCGCTTTCTGCTCCTCGGTAGGCTTGCCTTTGCCTGCCCACTCCGGCTTTTCGGCAATAGCAGGCACTGCAAACACACTCGCTAAGCAAAGAACCACCAATAAACGACTTCTCATAACGAACTCCCCACTCATTAATTGATCTGCTGTTAAGCAGATCAATACTAGTTACAAGATATACCCACTCTGGCCATACAACAAAACGCCCCACATCAGCAGCACGGCAACAAAGTTCACGGTAAACACCAGCCCCCGCAGTCGAACGTTGGTGGTGAATACCTGCACCAGCGTGTGCAACACACGACCGGCGATAAAGACCCACGCCAACGTCACAAACAACGAAGACGGCGTGCCGCCGAGCAACTGTAGCAAACACGCCACATAGAAAAACATCGGCCACTCGAACTGATTGCGGACGTTGGCACTGATTCGCTGCTCGATAGCGGCGAGGCTATCCGGGTTGTCGGAAAACAGACGAATGCCCCAGACGGCAGGGGCGCGGACGAAGGTTAGCGCTGCGTACAACAGCACCACCCATGCCAGGTGAAAGGACATCGGAAGCAAAAGCGATTGCATAGGATTTAAGATTACAGCCTGCAGTCCCGCGGCGCGAGCGAGTACTAAAAATCACTACAAACTGATTGTTCGCTTAACATGCACGCCATCAGAGGGTCAGCCTAAGCACTGTACAACGTATAAACCCCGATGCCGATAAACCCGAGGCCTGCC
This sequence comes from uncultured Chromatiaceae bacterium, assembly GCA_964384295.1. Taxonomy (GTDB): domain Bacteria; phylum Pseudomonadota; class Gammaproteobacteria; order Steroidobacterales; genus JABIQA01. The sequence goes on along the minus strand of CAYLLI010000235.1, from coordinate 1,688 downwards.
GCATAGTGCAGGTACTTTTGGTTGATGTATTCAGACAGCAGAGAGCCGGCCAGCACACCGAGTGCGGATGCCACAACCAGCGCTGCTGAAGCAGCCAGAAACACGGTGTACTTGCTCACCTCTTTGTCGGTAGCAAACAGCATCGTGGCGAGCTGGGTTTTGTCACCCAGCTCGGCAATGAACACAGCGCCGAAGATTGTCAGAAATACTTTCCAGTCCATAGCCAGACACTTGTTTTCAAAAGACCACCCACGCCTCCGCAGCAGCATATCGCATGTGCGACGCCCGGTCTCTCGCGGTCCGGCAGACAGCCTATTTCAAAACAACATCGACAGACTCTTCGGTCCGGTTGCCCGAGAAATCTTCGACCTGAACGGTAATGGTTACTGGATCGCCGCCTTTGCTGCCCGAATTAAGCTTGATATCAAACGGCTTGCTGTCATCCGGGTAAGGCAGCTCAACCGACCGGCCGATAAAGGTTCGGTAGCTCGGAATGTCCTGATCAACGGCATCTGTAATCGAAACCTGCATGTCGATCTTGCCGTTTTTGATCACCTCGGATGACTGAGGCGACACAATCGTCAACTCGGGCGGTGTCGTATCGTTCACACAAACCTCTAACGATGCACTCTGGACATTACCGGATACGGGTTCGAGGATGGCGCCGGTAACCTCGGTGGTTTCGCCAACAGCAACCTGCAGTTCAAAACCCTCATCGGAGCCGGTCGCTCCGGCATCGGTGTTCCATGAGTACTCAACGAACTCTGTATTGGTGTTCTCCAGCGTGAACGTTAGCAGGGCGCCCGTTGGCGAGGTTGCTTCGACACAACCGGTGTCGTTCAAAGAGTTATCGAGCACCACGCCGACGGGTATCAGGCTGTATCCGACAAAGCTGACAAAACCACCCTGATATGGCCGCGCACCACTGAAAGACCGGACATCCTCCAGTTCGGCGTTCATGACATACACGTCACTGCCCCAGGTAGTTGCAATAACGATGCCTGACTCATCGACATCGATGTCAGTCAGGTTGCAGCCTGTGCCGATGCCACAAATATTGGTTGATGCCAGAAGGTTGCCGTTACGATCAATCTTCTGAATATCGCCATCCCAGTCTGCGATAAACAGATTGCCCGACGCATCGACCGCAACAGCACGATGCCCGGTATGCCCGAAGATATCAGCAAGACTGATATCGGCAATATGACTCAAGCTGTCGGGATCAAACACCTTGATAAAACGCCCTTCGGGACTGCCGCCGGGATAGAGCGCATACAGCTTGCCGTCCAGGCCCAGATTCACATCAATACTTTGGAAGCCGGTATCAATCTCACTAAACGTCTTGGTGGTCAGATCAAAACGAACGACGCCCCCTGGGTTGTTACGGTCCGGACCCATATCCGCCATAAAGACATAGTTGTCGTTGGCGGCAATACCGCCGTAAGACACGTTGTTAACGGTCCATGCCAGCTCGGCCCTATAGTGCTCCCAGGTATCGGTGTTCAGATTGAACAGGCTGACATAGGGCTCGAACGTACCGTAATAAACCACAATATAGCTGCGGTTCAGCACAGCTATATCACGTGCGTAATTACAACAGCTGGTGTCGCCCGGAGGCCTCGGTACTGAAAAAGTCTGAATAAGCACGCCTTCCGGTGTGTATTCGTAAAGCACGTTCCGCGCCTGAA
>CAYLLI010000234.1:0-3026 GCA_964384295.1 uncultured Chromatiaceae bacterium | reverse complement strand
GATAAGGAAGTCATCCTTCCGCTGGTGCGTGACAAGGTCAAACTGGAAGAACGAGCCGCGCAAAGCGAAGTAATCGAAATTGAACGCGACGGCACCACCAACAAAGTCGGTGTCATTTCGGTCCCGAGTTTCTACATGGACTTTGAAGCCCGCTCGCGGGGAGACAAAGACTACGTCAGCACTACGCGGGACGTGCGCAATCTGATCATGGAACTGGAAGAACAAGGCATCACCGGGCTGGTGATGGATTTGCGGGGCAATGGTGGCGGACACCTGTCCGAAGCCACAGCTCTCAGCGGGCTGTTTATCGACGCCGGTCCTGTCGTTCAGCTTCGCGACACCAGCGGCCGTATTGAGGTGCTTGATGATCCGGAACCCACACTCACCTACGACGGTCCGCTCGTCGTGCTGGTAGACCGGTTCAGTGCATCCGCATCAGAGATCTTCGCCGCAGCGATTCAGGACTATGGCCGCGGACTCGTTGTCGGACAGCAAACCTTTGGCAAAGGCACCGTGCAAAACCTCTACGACCTTGACCAGTACACGCGCATCGCCAGTGATCCGGGCCTCGGTCAGCTCACCCTGACGATCGGGAAGTACTACCGGGTAAATGGCGGCAGCACGCAGAACCGCGGTGTTATTCCGGACATCATGCTCCCCTCCGCGATCGATGCGGATCGTGTCGGAGAGAGCTCCCGCCCGGGTGCGTTACCTTGGGATCAAATTCGTTCAGCCCAGTATCGTGAGTACGGTTCCATACAACCCGATCTGGGCGAGCTGAAGGCGGCTCAGGAGTCACGTGCAACAGGCAACCCGGACTACGAGTTTTTGCTGGAAAGCATTGCTGCTGCGAAAGAGATTCGTGCCCAGAAATCGATCTCATTGAATATTGAGACGCGTCGACAGGAACAGGAAGCACGGCGTGAACAGCGTTTGGCAAGAGAGAACAGCCGGCGCGCTGCTAACGGTGAGCAAGAGTTAGAAAACACCGATGCGCTTGAAGACTCGGAAATGCCCGATGTGCTGCTTGATCAGGCAGCAGAAATTGTTACCGACTATGCGGTTCTGCTGCAAAAAGCGCCACCTGCCGTTGTGACGAGTTCGTCAGCGACTAACTAAGTGAGTGTTTAGGACGGCAGAAGCGCCGAACAGATATCCCAGTATTCCTGAGCAAGTACGTTGACATTAATCGGCGCGATCTGCGCCGGGTCATTCACCTGCACGACCAGCAACGACAAACCGGAGGACTCCGGTACTGAATCGTGTTCGTTGCGGTACTCCACGTGTTTGGCAAGCCAGCCGGCCCGCTCAACAACACGCAGGGCCAGATTGTTATCCGCCGCGAGCGCATCAATTCGCTCGTTAATGGTGTTAGCCAACGCCTGACATGCGGTAATGTCGCCATAGCGCACATCGGTGACCTGACAAATCGACGCCTCGCGGGCACATTCGGCGAGCTCGTCACGCCGAAACCACAAATAAAGTTCCTGAGCGAGCGCAATGAGCTGCAGGTTAACCGCCCGCTTTCCGGCAATGCTAAGCCCCGGAAACTCAGGAGGCCGGCTCGCCTCACGCTTGGCGCTCGCTTTCATAACACGTTCAACCTCGGTGCCGACCGCAAGCCTTGCTGCGTCGAACTCGGCGATGCGGCGCGCGAGTCTGCGCCGGGCCAGCACATTCCAGAAGCCGGTCAGCTCACTCTTACGCTGCTCAAGTTCGGTCATCTGCCCGGCCAGAATCTCTGCCTGTGCCGTGATCTGATCCAGCTCACTACGAATCTCACGCAAAGACGTTTCGTGGCGACTGCGATAATCGCGCAGGAAGGATTGCCGCTCGCGCTCAACCTGGGTTTCATAGACATCGCCGGCAAAGCGATGCAAGCGTTTGCGGCAATGAAACCAGAGCCCCCGAAAGCGATAAAACGCGACCGCTTGCGCCGCGAGATCGGGATCAGCCAGCATGCTCTCGACCTGTTCGAGATGCTGTTCCGCTTTCAGGGTCTTAACTTCCTGTTGACGCAAGCGCTCTTCCAGGCGTTCAGTCGCATCGCGCTGCTGCGCAAACTGTCTTTTTAATTCGGCACGATTGGAGAACAGTGAAACGAGTGCATCCTCATCCTGACCCTTCGCAGGAAGTTTCCTCGGGAAAAACTGTGAGACAAACGCAAGCATGGTGTCTGACGAGCTACACAAGTGACTGAAATTACTGTGAGCATAGCCGCAGGCAGACGGAAAAAACGGGCGCAGTCTACAGTTTGAAAAGGCGGCTACGAATCAGAACAACCCGGATAGCCGCAGTGCGTCAGAGACCGACGCTAAACACCATCAAACCGATGGCCACCGTCGAGCAGGTAGTCGAGCCATTTGCTGAGCATCATATTGAAGACCCAGCGGCGTTCGATATTGTTGCCGTGCCCCTGCAGCGTGCTGCAGATAGACACCAGAGCCTCGTGCCGGTGATGCACGGACCAGCCTTTTACCTCGACCATGCGGGCATCGTAATAAATCCGGCCGGACAGATCAGGGTCAGCAACAAACTCGCCATTCTGCTCGAACCGGTAAGTCAGTTTAAAGCTGCAGGTAAAGCGCGAAACTTCGGTGACTGTGAGATGCAACGGACACTCGGCCTCGGCACCGGAAACGTACTCACCCACAGCAAAGCGCTGCTTGTTAAACAGCTGCTCCAGCTTGATGTAGTTCGCTTCGTACAGTGTCATCAAGCCGCCGAAACTCTGCGGCTTAAAACAACATTCAGGCACTATGTCACTATCTACGTGCATAATTTGACTATAGCATAGAGGCCCCTTTACCAATGCGATCCAAGCAATGAGCAACAGCATCCGCATCCGTAGAATAGACTGCGCGCCATTTAATGATCAGAAGCCGGGAACTGCAGGCCTGCGCAAGAAGGTCTCGGTAGTTCGTCAGCCGCACTATCTCGAAACCTACGTGCAGGCAGTATTCAACTCTCTAAAGCCTGCTGACAAGCACAAGCTGGTGCTGGGTGGTGACGGGCGCTATTTCAAC
>CAYLLI010000233.1:0-3030 GCA_964384295.1 uncultured Chromatiaceae bacterium | reverse complement strand
AGATGGCCCTTAATAAACACCGGGGCACCCAGCGCCGAAAAATCACCGGCGTCCAGCGCAGCTACGACAGGCACTTCCAGTCGCAGCACCGCCGCCGCATCGCCATGGGAGACGCCGGCGGCTTCGCGCGCAGCAACAAGACGATGGGAAAACACCTCCACACCGGAAGGTTCTGCGGACGGATCTGCACTGTTGTCGGTCATTTTTTCTGTCACAGTTATGTGCTCTGCCCTGACTTCAGCGCCTGCGCTTCTTCAGAGCGCGGGAACTCCTGCAGCAACCGTTCGCGATACTCACGCGACTTGGCCATATTGCCCAGTTGCGCTTCGGTGCGGGAAAGCAAATACAGCATCGTTGCCGTCGGTTCAGTCACTTCGAGTGCCCGCTCCAGAAAGACCCGCGACTGCAAGTATTGCTCCTGCCGGTAGGCCAGATCCGCCATCTGCACCATCAAAAAGGGGTTATCGCGCTGTTCCGTCAACGCGGTTCGCAGATAGTTCTCGGCACGGACAGGATCCGTTTGCATCGCACAGCGCGATGCATTGCTGTACAGCATCGCGCGGTTCTCATAGAGAGGTTCACGCAACGCCCGGTCAAAGTAGGTTAACGCCTTATCCACATCGCGCTTTTCGAAGCACAGGAAGCCGGCATAGTCATTGAGCGTGTCAGGATCGTTCGAGGCAATACGAACGGCCTTCTGATATTGCTTCTCGGCCTCTTCCGGGTCGCCAAGCTCCTGATACACAAGACCCAACACACGATACGCCGGCGCCAGCCGACCGTTCTGCTCGACCGCCTTTTCCAGTTTCTCGCGCGCCGCATTCATATTGCCCTGGCGGTAGTAGTTCACCCCCAGCTGCAGATTGATCTGCGCCGCCTCGTTCTGGTCAGCTTCCGGTGCGGGATCTTTGCCCACCTCTTTCGTCACGCAACCGGCTAACAACACCGCGGCTGCAATGCATACAGTTACCTTTCGCATCATGCTTGTTTTACCTGCCCCATTGTCGCCTTTTCGCTGAGCTTCACGCCCAAAGGCACCCTCACCTTGTTGTCGAGCCGCCCGGCCAGCTGACCGCACGCAGCATCAATATCATCACCGCGCGGACGCCGGGTGACCGTCATAATCTTCTGATCCAGCAGCACCTGGCGGAACGCGTCAATCGTTTTGCCCGTCGAGCGCCCGTAAGCAATTCCGTCGACCGGATTGTACGGAATCAAATTGACTTTGGCCGGACGCCCTTTCAACAACTTCGCCAGCGCGCGGGCATCCGCCAGCGTGTCGTTCACGCCTTTCAGCATGATGTACTCAAACGTGATCGCCTTGGCATTGGTCGCTTCCGCATAATCCCAGCATGCATCAAGCAGTTCGGCAATCGGATGACGCCGGTTTATTGGCACCAGCTCATTGCGTAAAGGATCGTTCGCAGCATGCAGCGAAATTGCCAGCGCAACGTTGGTCGCTTCCGCCAGCTTGTAAATCTGCGGCACCAGCCCCGACGTACTGACTGTTACACGACGACGCGATAACGCAAAGCCGAGATCATCCGTGAGCACATCGCATACCGGCACCAACTCCCTGAAGTTAGCCAGCGGTTCGCCCATACCCATAAACACAATATTGGTAATCCGGCTGCCATCGTTTTGCTTTAAAAGCTCCTGATGCGCCAGCAATACCTGACCGATAATCTCGGCCGCCGAAAGGTTTCGGTTGAACCCCTGCCTGCCTGTGGCGCAGAACGGGCAATCCATTGCGCAACCCACCTGGGAGGACACGCACAGCGTCCCGCGACTGGGCTCCGGAATAAACACCGTTTCAATATCCTGGCCACCACCCACATTGATCAGCCACTTAATCGTGCCGTCTTTGGCTTTTTGCATTCGGGTGACATTGGGCAAACTGAAGCACGCACGTTCCTGCAACTTGGTGCGCAGCGCCTGGCTCAGGTCGGTCATGTCGGTCACATCCAGCACCGCATCGCGATACAACCAACGCATCAGCTGACGCGCACGGAACGGCTTTGCGCCGAGCTCCGAGAAATAATTCTCGAGCTCACGGCGCGGCATTCCCAAAAGATTGACCGGTGCGTTCGACATAACCTAAGACTCAAAAAAAGCCGGTCGTCAGCGACGACCGGCTTGATTCCCCTAGCGGGTGCGCGGGCAGACGCCGTCGCTGCCGAAGAAATACGCAATCTCTTCAGCGGCGGTTTCAGTGGCATCTGAACCGTGGCAAATGTTTTCTTCAATGCTGTCAGCAAAGTCGGCACGAATGGTGCCTGCATCCGCTTCTGCCGGGTTGGTGGCACCCATCAGCTCACGATGCTTCAGAACCGCACCTTCGCCTTCCAATGCAGACACCATGACAGGACCGGAGGTCATGTAGCTCACGAGGTCATTGAAAAACGGACGCTCGCTGTGCACGGCATAAAACCCTTCTGCCTGCTCTTTCGTCAGGTGCAGCATCTGTGCGCCCACAATCAGCAAACCTGCTTTCTCAAAGCGCGAATAAATTTCGCCGATCAGGTTTTTCTGGACACCATCCGGCTTGATGATGGACAAGGTTCTTTCAATAGCCATGCTTGTTACCCTAAATATCTAGTCAATAATAAAAAGACGCCGGAGTAACCGGCGCCAGAGAAAACACGTTGCCTCAGTGAGAACTAAACGCTGAAGCTTTCGCCGCAGCCGCACTCACCGCTGGCCTGCGGATTACGAAACTTAAACGCTTCGTTCAAGCCTTCTTTCACGAAATCAATCTCGGTACCGTCGATGAGCTTCAGCGCATCCTGATCAACGATCACCTGCACGCCGGCATCATTAAACACGGTATCTTCCGGATCGATGCTGTCGGCGTAGTTCACTACATAAGCAAATCCTGAACAGCCGGTCTTCGTAACGCCCACGCGCAACCCGATACCGCTGCCCCGCTCATCAAGACAATTGCGCACGCGAGACGCTGCGCTTTCCGTCAAAGTAATAGCCATAATGCTCACTCATTCAGGCTGTGACGCCCGGTCAAATTCCTCTTTC
>CAYLLI010000232.1:0-3030 GCA_964384295.1 uncultured Chromatiaceae bacterium | reverse complement strand
GGGCCGGTGACATTGGTTCTGGAAGATAACGTGAAGCGCATCTGGACAGCTCTGCCGCTGACGGTTGCCGGCGAGTCTTTGACTCAGTGACCGATGAGGGCCTGAACCCGATCTACGGCTGTTTTTCGGAAGTTGCTTCCGGCACGTTCACTTTGTTGTAGATATCGGAGCGAAACTGCACCGTGCCGTCGTCTTTGGATATCCACGCAACCAGATAGACCATCTTGATGGTCGCGGCTTTCGCCGTTTTCAGGCTGCGCGTTTGGTAACTCGTATCACCCAGCGCGTCTGCCAGTTGTGCGGTTCCCGCATTGTCCAGTAACCACGCCGCCAGCGGTTCCGGCTTGCTCAGACGAACACAGCCCGAGCTCAGTGACCGGTAGGATAATCCCAGCAGCGATTGTCCCGGGGTATCGTGCAGGAACACGTCGTAGTCATTCGCGAAATCAAACTTCAACCGCCCCAGGCTATTGCTTGGCCCCGGGTCTTGCTTCAGCTGATACGGGAAGTTGTTGCTATCGAGCGCTGACCAGTCGATCTGGCTTAACGGAATTTCAGCACCGTTGCGGTCGCGTGCGTAGTAAACCCGGATGTTGTTGCGGGTGAGGTAAGTTCCGTCTGCCTGCTGCTTTGGCAGCAGATCTTTTGTTGCGATGGAGCGGGGCACCGTCCATGGCGGATTCACGACGACGCGACGGATTGTGCTGGTAAGTTCCGGCGTTTGCCGTGAGCGCTGCCCGACAATGGCACGCATGTTGATGACCAGTGAATTGTTCTCGAGTGCAGCGACGCGTGCTTCCGGTAAGTTTACCCAGACTTCAGCATTCCCTGTGTAGGGTTCCACGTTTGCCCAGCGCTCGCGCGCATCCCGAAGCATGGCGAGCTTTCTCTCAACGGGCTGATTGAGTGCATAGATGGTTTGACGGTCGAGCACTCCGCTTGGCTGCAGTCCGTGCCGCAGCTGGAACCGCCGCAATGCATCCAGCAGGTCGCGGTTAAACAGAAACGGATCAGCCCCCATGCTCGCCGTGAAGTCTGCAGATGCCCGCAGACGTTGGCGCAACTCGCGCACAGCGGGACTGCGCCCGCCGGGCACTAGACCGTCATCCGGGGTTACCTCTTCCCAGCCGCCGGCCTCGGCGATTCTTTCGTAAGCTTCGATGACCTCGTCAAGCTGTGCTACCTGATCGCCGTAGAGGTAAGCGGTAGCAGATGAGCGATTGCCGGTTTGAGCAAAAGCCGATGCGCCAATGCCGAGCAATCCAAAAAGCGAGCACAAAAAAAACAGTCGCCGACCGGAGCCAGCGACTGCTTTTAGGTTTAGCTTGTGCTTAAGCGCGACGACGGGCAAAACCGCCGAGAGCACCGAGACCGCCGATCAGCAACCAGGCTGCTGCCGGAATCGGCACGATAGTAATGTCTGCGCCTAAAAATTCAGGTTCGAACGCGGACACTGTCGGGTCGGTATTGAAGAAGCTACCAACGAAAGGCACACCGTCCTGAATCGAGAGCGAAATTGAATCGCCCGCTACACCGTCAGCAACAAATGAGAAGGTGCCGATAGTGCCGACGCCGTTTGCCTGGTCGAAGCCGAGCGTAATTGAAGTTGGTGTTTCCGTGGTTGCTCCGAACGCTACCGCTGGATCGTTGTACGTAAAGCCCGTGTAGGAAGCCAGTGAGCCGAAGTCGACAAGAACGGAACCGCGGAAGCTGCCTGGCTGGTTGCCCGGTGCATCTGAAGCGTCCATTACCAGATCAACGGTAAAAGCCTGGCCAGCTTCAACCGAGGTGCTTGAGGGCACCAGTGAGACCGTTGCGGACATCGCAGGCAGAGCAAACAGCGCTGCTACGCTTGAAAAGATGAGTGTGTTGAACAGTTTCATAGAGTGTCCCTTCCCGCTGTGTATTGCTGTTGTTCTAGTTATTGAATTAAGTATAACTGATTATTCTTAAGCTCAGACTGATTTAAAGCCCCTGTTTAAGGCCCTTGAGGCAGGATGCCAACGTCACGCACGACACCTGTGCCGGTCAGCTCAACATCGACCGCAACAATCGCTGACTGATTGCCCGCTGGCCCCAGTGTTGCACCCTGCACATAACCGCTGATGACGTTGTTGCTGAACTGCGAATCGACAGAAATAAAGTCTGCCCCAACGACGGCACCGCCGGCGCTGAAGTTGTAGTTGCCGGACCAGTTGCCTGTCCAGGTCGATGCAGCGCCGTAGTTCAAAGTTACGTTCGCCGTCGTACCATTGTCGCCTGACATGACTCCTGAGAAGTTCACGCTGGCGTTCAGGTTTCTAAGTTGGTCAATGTCTGCGAGGGATGTCGCCGTGCCGCCTGCAAAGTGACCCGATTGGGCATTAACAACACCGTTCACAATGTTGGCATTTACCCAGTAGTCAGCGCCGCTCACGATGTTTACGCCGTCGGGAGACGTTACGCGAGCCTGAAGTTGAGAGACCTGCGTAGTAGTGCCGGTTTGTTCCACGCCAATCGAATCCAGAATGTAGCTGTCGCCGCCGCGCGGAGTCAGGTTGGGCGTCATCGTGGTTGACTGAGTTTCGCCCGCACCGCCCGGGTCGACAACAAACGTAGAGCCGTCCGGGGCAACTTCAAAGTTAACAACCGTTGTATCACCGGGAGCACCCGAACCTGTTGTTGAGTTGGCGACCGCTGTCGCGAAACCGCAACTGCTCGAACCGGGAGTACAGCCGTCAAGCACCAGAGGGGGAGGCGTCGGCGCACCGCCGCCGCCATTGCCGCCGCCGTCACCGTCGCCAACAACGACCGGACCAAACTGGTCAGCGTTCTCGGGCCGCAGTCCTTCTTCGTAAACTAATGTCGGTGCATCACCGGCGGGAGCTGCTGCCGGCGCAAGACTGCTCCACACGCCCCAGCAGTAAACCGAGCTGCCTGAGCCATCGCACGGATCCGGAGCATTCGCTGCGGAACCTGCTGCAGGTGCCACGACCGGAATCGCTTTGCATTGCTCGACCAAGTCTGCGGGTACCGATTTGGGTGCAACAC
>CAYLLI010000231.1:0-3048 GCA_964384295.1 uncultured Chromatiaceae bacterium | reverse complement strand
TACAGTTTAAAGACGGTATCGCCATCGAGTTCGGTGCCTGATAGCCCGTCAATTGCCGTCTCGAGTATCGCCATGCCCTGACTCAGAGTCTCGGCAAAGCGTTCCTCTTCCGTGCGCAGCACCTTCACGACATGGTCCTCGTTGGCCGCGAGCTCAGGGTAAGCCTCGCCCATCTGCTCACGCAGCGCCGGATACAGCTTGTAGAAAAACAAATCCTGCATGCCCAGCTCATAACCGTGGCGTAGCGCCCGACGAATTATCCGCCGCAGCACATAACCCCTGCCCTCATTGCCGGGGAGCACGCCGTCGATAATCAGGAAAGACGCCGCACGAATATGATCGGCAATCACTTTGAGTGAGTTGTTGCTTAAGTCACTGGTGTTGGTAACGTCAGCGGCCGCCTTAATCAGCGCCTGAAAGAGATCGATGTCGTAGTTGCTGTGTACGCCCTGCATCACCGCAGCGATGCGCTCAAGACCCATACCGGTATCGACCGAGGGTTTCGGCAGCGGCGTCATCGTGCCATCGGCACTGCGATCAAACTGCATGAACACCAGATTCCAGATCTCGACGTAGCGATCGCCATCTTCATCGGGTGAACCCGGAGGTCCGCCGAACACGTCGGGACCGTGGTCGTAAAAAATCTCGGTGCACGGTCCGCAAGGGCCGGTATCGCCCATCGACCAGAAGTTGTCTTTCTCCCCCAGCCGGCTGAACCGCTCGGCACTCACTCCGACCTGGTTCAACCAGATATCGGCCGCCTCGTCATCGTCCTGATAAACCGTAACCCAAAGGCGCTCTTCGGGAAGCTTCAGCTCTTTGGTCAGAAACTCCCACGCAAACCGGATAGCGTCTTCTTTAAAGTAGTCGCCGAAACTGAAATTGCCCAGCATCTCAAAGAACGTGTGATGCCTCGCGGTGTACCCGACGTTCTCAAGATCGTTGTGCTTCCCGCCTGCACGCACGCAACGCTGTGAGCTGGTTGCACGGGAATAGCTGCGCTGATCGGTGCCCAGAAAGCACTCTTTGAACTGCACCATGCCCGCATTGGTGAACAGCAATGTCGGGTCGTTACCCGGCACCAGCGGGGAACTCGGAACAATGCGATGTTCCTGAGACGCAAAATAATCCAGAAAAGCTTTCCGTAACTCGGCGGAGTTCATAACTCTGTGCAACTATGATTAGAACGATGTGGGCGCTGCGCTAACCTTCTCAGGAGTCAGCAGCATGCGCAGCAAAAGTGCTGCAAGTATAAAGCACTGAGCGCCTTAGGACTCATTCCAATGCGGCAAAAGCCGCCTGAATTTGGTCACCGGAAAAACCGCGGTACTGAAGAAACCGGGCCTGCCGTGCCCGCTCTTTGTAGTCTTTCACCGGCGCCGATCCGAATTTCTTGTGCCGCACCTCGGCCGCAAGCTCAGCCCAGTCAACCGCGATATCGGCAAACGCTGCGTCAACCAGTGCCTGCGATACGCCCTTCTGCCTGAGGTCGCGGCGAATGCGCAGCGGGCCATGCCCCTTGCGAATACGCCCGTTGATAAAGCTTTCCGCGAAACGGTCTTCATTGAGAAGGCCGTCAGCAGCGAGTTCATCGAGCACCGCGCTTATTGCGTCAGGCTGCAGATCGCCCGACTCAAGCTGCGCCGACAACTTACGCTGCAGCTTCTCTTCCAATTCACTGCGGCTGTGATCGCGAAACGCCAGAATGTCCATCGCCAGATGACGCGGCGAACGCCCCGCCCGCTTCTTGCGCCGCGGAGCCTCGTCGGGAACGGCTTCCCCATGCTCCTTTCGCATAGCGACGAGCAGTTCCTCAACCGTCGCCGGCTTCTCTGAGGATCGGTCGGCACTCATAACGATACCTTCGCAACGCACTGCCGGCTCACGAGGAGCCGGCAGTGGTGTTGCTTCGCGTTGAGCGACCCGACATAGGAAACGCTCGTTTGAACCGCGACTGTCATTGTTGTTGTAACTGTTTAGCAGGGCGCAAATCGAAAAAGAGCAGTGTCTGCTGCCCGCTTAATGTTGTAACCCGATCAAGCGACGGCGTCGGAAGAGTCGTCGGAATCTTCCGGATTCAACTCAACCACATCGCCACCTTTGGGCAGCAGAATGTCGCGAAGCTTGGCATCGATCTCCGCGGCCATTTCAGGATGCTCGATCATGTAAGTGCGGACATTTTCTTTGCCCTGACCAATCCGTTCGCCGTTGTAGCTGTACCACGAGCCGGACTTCTCAACGAGGTTGTGAGCGACGCCCATGTCGATCAATTCACCTTCGCGGGAAACGCCATGACCGTAAAGAATTTCAAACTCAGTCTGCTTGAACGGTGGCGAGACCTTGTTCTTAACCACCTTAACGCGGGTCTGGTTGCCGACCACTTCATCGCCCTTCTTGATGGCACCAATGCGGCGAATATCCAGACGGACCGAAGAGTAGAATTTCAGCGCATTACCACCGGTGGTGGTTTCAGGGCTGCCGAACATCACGCCGATCTTCATACGAATCTGGTTAATGAAGATCACCATCGTATTGGAACGCTTAATATTGCCGGTCAGCTTACGCAGCGCCTGCGACATCAAACGGGCCTGCAAGCCGACGTGAGAGTCACCCATGTCGCCTTCAATCTCGGCTTTCGGCGTTAGCGCCGCCACAGAGTCAACGATAACCAGGTCCACCGCGCCCGAGCGAACCAGCATGTCAGTGATTTCCAATGCCTGCTCACCGGTATCCGGCTGCGAAACCAGCAGATCATCGACATTGACACCCACTTTGGCAGCATAAATAGGATCAAGTGCGTGCTCGGCATCCACAAATGCCGCTGTACCACCGTTTTTCTGGCACTCAGCCACCACCTGCAGTGTCATCGTGGTTTTACCGGATGATTCCGGACCATAGATCTCGATAACCCGGCCCTTCGGCAGGCCGCCGATGCCCAGCGCCACATCAAGCCCCAGACAGCCGGTCGAAATAACGTCAATGTCGCGGGCGGCGGCGGAGTCGCCCAGACGCATGACAGAGCCTTTGCCAAACTGCTTCTCGATTTGC
>CAYLLI010000230.1:0-3076 GCA_964384295.1 uncultured Chromatiaceae bacterium | reverse complement strand
GCGAGGAATGAACCCTGACCGCTGCGCGCTATCTCTTGCAGCACTTCGCGAAACACAGCACTGCCATCCTGCTCAGGCACCACACACTGGTACTGCAAAAATCCGCCGGGTCCGTACATGCGATTCCAGTGCTGTATCGAATCCAGCGGATAAAAGTACGGCTGGTAATGCACGGTCCGGCTGCGACGCTGCGGCTGCAATCGATAGTACGCATTATTAAACGCTGTCAACGTGAAGCGATTCACCAGCGAGAACGGCGGAGTTACCGGCAACGAGAGGCTGCGGCCGGGCGCGGACGGACGCTGCGACGGCGATGCCGAGCCATGATGATTAGCGCGATAAAATGCGCCGCGACCCAGTGATGCACCATCAGCCATGCAGTCAATCCACGCAACCGTATACTCATAGTCGTCGGTAGATGCACGGTTTAACTCGAAGAATTCATCAAGTCGCTCAAACCGCAACGTTTCTTCCTGCAGATACGGATTCATAACCGGTTTTAACTGCAACTCGACCCAGGTAATCAGCCCGGTCAAGCCGAGGCCACCGATCGTCGCGGCAAACCATTCGCTGTTCTGTTCCGGGCTGCACACTAGCCGGCTACCATCAGACCGCAGCAACTCAAACGCACGGACGTGGCAGCCCAGCGTTCCTGCACGATGATGATTTTTGCCGTGCACATCATTCGCAACAGCACCGGCAATCGTCACATAGCGGGTTCCCGGCGTGACTGGCAGAAACCAGCCCTTGGGCACACATAGCGAGAGAATATCCGCCAGCAAGACGCCGGCTTCGGCACGCAACACCCCGGTGTCATGATCGAAGCTGATGAAGTGATCAAGGCCTGAGGTGTCCAGCAACACGCCATCGTTGTTCAGGCAACTGTCGCCGTAACTGCGCCCGTTACCAAACGGCAAAACCGACACCCCTTCAGGCAACGCCAACGCATCATGTCGCGATGCAATTCGAACCGGTCGCGGCTTCGCGTCGGGGTAACGACCCCAGGATTGAAACCGGCTATAAGCCATCGACAATTGCACCCCAGATGCAGAATGCACCGAACAAGACCAACCAGTGCGTGCGGCGATCCTCAATCGTGAACACCACCGGATCCTCGTGCATTTCGCCCCGTCGGGTCAGCAGCCACAACCGGCTAATCCAGTACAGCATCGATGGGCACAACATCCACAGCGCCTGAGGGGTTGAGTACAACTGTTTGACCGCATCGCTGTCGATGTATAAAGCCAGAACCATCACAGCCAGATAGCCACTCGCAATTCCCATCTGACCCAATAGAGGAAGATCGACTTCGCGGTAACCGCGGCCGGCCAGATGCACCTTGCCTTGGGCGATCTGTTCCATCAGTTCCGAATAGCGCTTAATCAACGCAAGGCTGAAGAAGGTAAACATCGAAAATGACAGCAGCCAGAAACTCGCTTCTACCTGAATGGCCGACGCACCAGCGAGCAGGCGCAATGTGTAAAGCCCCGCCAGCGTCAATACATCAATCAACGCAGCGCGTTTCAAAATCGACGAATACAGCAGCGTCAACACAAAATAATTTGCCAGGGCAACCAGAAAACCAAGCGGCAAAATGAGCGCTATGCCGAATGCGAGGACTGTCAGCAACACGGCCGCAACACCGCCGACCGCCAACGATAAGTCGCCTGCAGCAAACGGACGCTTCCGCTTCGACGCGTGCGCGCGGTCAGAAGGCAAATCGAGCAGGTCATTCACCAGATACACGCCCGACGCACAGGCAGAAAACGCGATAAACGCCAGGCACGACTGAATCACTAAAGGCCAGTCCGCAAGATGGTGCGACAACCCAAGAGGCACAAACACCAACACATTTTTCAACCACTGGTGCGGACGCATTGCGCGCATCAAGGCTGCCAGTGTCGAGCCCTTGTCATCGAATGTTTTGCGAACGGTCGTTGCGCTGGCGGCAGCAGAAGCAGCACCGCCTATCGGGTTCACAACAACAGCACCAGCGGCCTGTTGCCAGATTTTCGCATCAACCGGCGCGTTGCCGGCATACTCGAAAGACGCGTTATTCAGCGTTGCCTTGATTGCATCCAGTTTCCACTGACCGGATAAGTTGGTACTGCCGTCGCTGGCAATCACGTCATCAAAAATCGACAAATGCTCAGCAACTGCATCGGCGTATTTTTTGTCAGAAGCTGTCGCAAGAACCAACCGGCGGCCTGCGGCTTTTTGCTCTTTCAGCCAACTGAGAAACTCGTCATTCCACGGCAATAAATCAACGGCCACGTCAGCACGGCGGGCAATCTGCCGTTTCAGAGCGGCCTTGCCACCCAATAACCAGAATGGCAACGCCAGCAAGTACAACAGGTTATTTTTCAGCAGCGCGCAGACCGACTCATACAGCAAATCACTGCGAGTCAGGGTGCCATCAAGATCAACCACTAACGGTGTATTCACTTCACTCATTCGCTGTCCAACGTGCAAAAAAATCCTCAGGAACCTTTTGCAACACTCCCCTGTTGTCCGCTAACCATCGAAAGCCGCCCCCCGGCGCCTAACTCCAATTCCAGTGCCGCGATCAAACCCAAGGCAACCGCAAACCAAAGTGTCGCGATCCGGCAAATCAACACGGCGGACACCGCGACAGGTTCGCTGACGCCCGCCAGAATAAGCAGTGCGCCCATCACGACCTCGGTACCCCCCAAGCCTCCGGGCACAAACGACAAAGCACCGGCAAGAATGCTGACGCTGTAAATACCTATCGCCACCGGCAGCGCAATATCAAAGCCCAGCATTTGCACAACCACATACAGCGCCACACCCTCCGCCGCCCAGGCAACACTGCCAAGCACTAACCCGCCGTACAGCGATGACGACCGCAGCAGCACCGACGAAGAAGCCAACAAGCTCAATCCATGACCAACAGCATCAACGAGGCGCTGAGACTGCAGCCGGCCGGCAACACGACCAAACCAGTCCTGCAGCCAAAGACTGCGAACGACAGGCAACAGCAGAATAAGCGTCAGCGCCAGCACGGCAATCAACCAACGCCATTCTTCGAACTCATACGCGGCCAGAAGCGACAGCA
>CAYLLI010000229.1:0-3092 GCA_964384295.1 uncultured Chromatiaceae bacterium | reverse complement strand
TACCGAGGTTCGGCAGTGACACTTCTTTAATGTTCGCACCGAGTGCTTCGAACTGCTGCACCGCTGCCTGCACGGCATCACCGGTGGCGGCATCAAGACCGTCGTCAAAAAACTCTTTTGGCACACCGATGGTTTTGCCGCTTAACGAATCGTTCAGCGTTGCAGCATAATCCTCTACCGGCGCTTCGGCACAGGTGGAGTCGCGCTCATCAAACCCGGCCATGGCACCCAGCATTAAAGCGGCATCAGCAGCACTGCGGGTAAACGTGCCCGCCTGATCGAGGCTCGACGCAAACGCGACCATGCCGTAGCGGGAAACCCTGCCGTACGTGGGTTTCAGGCCGGTTAAGCCGGTGAGAGCCGCCGGTTGGCGAATCGAACCACCGGTGTCTGTGCCGGTTGCAGCAGGCACCAGATTGGCCGCCACAGCCGAGGCAGAACCACCGCTGGAACCACCGGGTGAGCGTTCTGTATCCCACGGGTTTTTAACGGCACCAAAGTAGCTGGTCTCGTTGGACGAACCCATCGCGAATTCGTCCATATTGGTTTTGCCGACCGACACCATGCCGGCCGCAGAAAGCTGACTCACCACGTGCGCGTCGTACGGCGCGACAAAGTTCTCCAGCATTTTCGAACCGACAGTGGTGCGCGTACCTTCGGCACAAAAAATATCTTTGTGCGCCATCGGGATGCCGGTCAGCGGGCCTGCATTGCCCGCCGCAATGATTTTGTCTGCCGCATCAGCAGCCGCTAAAGCCTGTTCGGCATTCACAGAGATGAACGCGTTCAGGTCGCCGTTACGGGATTCAATGCGGTCGATGCAGTCACTGGTCAGTTCACGGCTGCTGACTTCGCCTGCCTTAAGCGCACGGGCGAGTTCGGTAAATTCTGGAAAAGGTTTACTCATTACTTAAATGCTTGTTGATGGCACTGGTTTAATGGCAGGTTTCGATAATCGGGCGAGCGCGCAACCGGATCACTCGATGACTTTGGGCACGGTATAAAGGCCATCCTCGGTATCGCGGGCGTTCTTCTGCAGAGCGTCACGCTGGTCGGTCTCGGTGACAGCATCGGGCCGAAGCCGCTGCACCATGTCCAGCGGGTGGGCCATCGGCACCACACCCGCGGTATCCACCGAGCCAAGCTGCTCCACCAATTCGATGATCTGCGACAACTTCTGCACGTAGTCGTCTTTCTCTTCGGAATCAACGTTCAACCGGGCCAAACGGCCGATGTAGTCGATATCCTGCTTCGACAGCGACATGAAATCACCCTGCTAAGGATTTAAAGGAGCGCAATGATACACCTGCGCTTGCCCGATTTCCTGCTCGTTGCTAGAGTAGCGCGCAACTTCTCATTGGTCATAAGCTGCCCCCACATGTTCAAAAGCCTGCTCGGATACTTTTCTAACGACCTTTCCATCGATCTCGGAACGGCGAACACTCTTATATATGCCCGCGGACAGGGAATTGTGCTCGATGAGCCCTCTGTTGTGGCCATTCGGGAGGAACCCGGCAAAGGCAAAAGCGTTGCCGCGGTGGGTGCCGAGGCCAAAAACATGCTGGGCCGCACACCCGGCAATATCACCGCAATCCGCCCGCTGAAAGACGGCGTGATCGCCGATTTCACGATCACCGAGAAGATGCTGCAGCACTTTATTACTAAAGCGCACGGCAGCCGCTTCTTCCGGCCCAGCCCCAGAGTGCTGGTCTGTGTGCCCTACGGTTCCACTCAGGTTGAGCGCAGGGCTATTAAAGAGTCAGCTGAAGGTGCCGGCGCCCGCAAAGTATTCCTGATTGATGAGCCGATGGCCGCCGCCATTGGTGCCGGCATGCCGGTGCATGAGGCCCGCGGCTCAATGGTGCTGGATATTGGTGGCGGTACGTCCGAAGTTGCCGTGATCTCACTGAACGGCATCGTGTATGCAGCCTCGGTTCGGATCGGCGGCGACCGGTTTGATGACGCCATTTTGAACTACGTGCGTCGCAACTACGGCATCCTGATTGGCGAAGCTACTGCCGAACGCATCAAACACGAAATCGGTTCTGCTTATCCGGGCGATGAAGTCCGCGAAATGTCCGTCCGCGGCCGCAACTTATCGGAAGGTGTACCGCGCAGCTTCAGTCTGAACAGCAATGAAATTCTCGAAGCGTTGCAGGAACCCCTGCAGGGCATCGTCGGCGCGGTAAAAAGCGCGCTGGAGCAAACACCGCCTGAACTGGGTTCCGACGTTGCCGACCGCGGCATCGTGCTGACCGGCGGTGGCGCACTGCTGCGCGATCTCGACAAGCTGCTGATGGAAGAAACCGGTCTGCCGGTGGTTCTGGCGGACGATCCGCTCACCTGCGTAGCCCGCGGTGGCGGCCGGGTGCTGGAACTGATCGACGAACACGGTCCTGCGGCATTCGCACTGGATTAGCCTCCGCCCGTTTCTGAACCGTTACCGCGCCGGTCGCTGCAAAGCGCTACAAGCCCCGCAAAATCGTCGTTAAGCATTGATACTGCAGGCTGCCTGAATCATCATGGCAGCTTGTTGTTGTTTGGGCTTTTTCGGGCATGGCACTGACCACAGCCAATGAAGACCCGGGGCTTTTCCGGGGTAGCAGCGCGGGGCTTCGGTTCGCGCTGATCGCCATTCTGTGCGTCACTCTGATGATTCTGGACCAACAGAATCAGCATCTGCTGCAGGTGCGAAAAGCACTGGCCATTGTCGTCCAGCCCATCGTCTACCTGGTCAGCGCACCGGCCAACATCGGACACTGGCTGGCAGACGCCCTCGCCACCCGCGAAGAACTCAAAGCCAGCAACGAGTTCTTAAGCGAACAGGTGATGATCTCGAGCGGCATGCTGCAAACCTATGCCGCATTAAAAGCCGAAAACGATCGGCTGCGCGGATTGCTCGACAGCACCGAGAAAGTCGCCGACAAAGTCCTTATTGCCGAACTGGTTTCGGTGGATATGAGCCCTTACCGCCAATCCATTGTCATTAATAAAGGCAGTCTTGACGGTGTAAACGGGGGCGAAGCGCTGATTGATGCCGATGGCGTGGTCGGACAGGGCATTCGCGACCGGCAGTGTGCGGCTGAAGCACT
>CAYLLI010000228.1:0-3147 GCA_964384295.1 uncultured Chromatiaceae bacterium | reverse complement strand
GGGCGGGTTGGTGGTGCAACCCGGGTATTCAGGTTTTTCGCTAATCAGTCAGCGGTGCGTTCGGATTATGGTCGCGGCGCGTGATCGAAGCTGCCGACGTTTGGCTGTCGTTATAGGCTCAGGTCAAATCAAGGGGGCATACTTATGAACAATCTGTACCGCGGCGCTGCCTTTGCAGCCTTTATCGTCCTGACCGGCATGATCGTGCATATGGTCAATGCGTTCTATCTGGAGCCGACGTACCTCGGCTTTGTCGATAAGGCAAAAGACTACGGCGATATGGCCAAGATCCAGAATGCGATCGAGTCCTGCAGTTTCGGTACGCTGCAAAACTGCTCGTTCAAGTTCAGCGGTTTTGCCCACATGATTAACGGCATGCTGCTGATGTTCCTCGGTATCGCTGTGCGCGAGCGCTTCAGTAAGGACGTTCGCGTGGCTGCCGAGTTAGCTTACGTGGCGGCTTTCACAGCCGGCCTCGGCTTTCTTGCCACCGGTGTCTCTGATATTCCGGGAACGGTTTATGGCACGTTGTTGCGCGAGTTAAACCCTGAGTACAACGACACGGTCCTGTATATCTCAACGATGATTCGCGGCATTGCTAACATGATCGCGATTAGCGGGCTGGGTTTCTTTGCCGCATTCACCGGCTACGCCAGCCTGAAAACCGGCCTGTTTTCGAAGTGGGGTGCGTGGTACGGTTTTCTGCTGCTGTGGCCTGCGATCGGCGGGCTGATTACGCCGATAGCCGGCTTTACCTACCTCGGTATCGTGCCGGTCTGGCTCATCTGGCTGGGGCGTCAGTTTAGTGCGGCGGCGCGCCAAAACGACTAGAGGTTCTGAAGCAGCATGCGTTCTGATGCGGCAGGATGAAACTGACGGACAACCGGCGTTGCATTTCTATCGGTGCCGCTATTTAACCCGTGGATTATCGCGCTAACTTTGATTGCAGCGTCTTGCATTGGTAGGGTGGTTTTTGACCTGGAGTGTTCGACCTGAATTTTAGGGGATCAGATTATGAACCGTCTTATCTACTTCGCAGCCTTGCTGAGCTTTGGCATTTTTGCAGAAGCGGCGCCGGTCCAGTACAGCTTTACCGTGACCGATCTGGAGGAAAGGCGGGAAGACCCGCTGACGGGTGAACTGGTCTCGGCAACCTCCGAGCAGCAAATGTTCGAAGGAGTAACTTCGTTTAGCGGTACCTTCTGGTACGACCCTGATACGCCGCAGGGCGCACTGGGTTTTACGTGTGACCCGAGTTCAGCGGTTAACCCGCCCGAGCAATGTGATTTGTATTTGAATACGATCACGAATCTGCAGGGCTCGGTCGGCGGCAATGTGTTCGGGATCGCGAACAGCGGGCTGGATGTTATGGAGAAGAACGGAGGTCCTGACGGTACGTCGGATGCCTTCATTAATCTGTCGCTGTCCTTCGGCGCGTTTCTGCAGGTTGTCAACGATACTTTTCAGGTGTCCGACGGCGTCGATACTTTCGAGTTTTATGAGTTTTTTACCCTGTTCTCCAGCACCGAAAACGGCGGGTCTTTCTATGACCCGGATAAGCTGCCTGGCCAGTTGCCGCCGCCGGGCTCCGATGTCGCGCGGATGCAGCTTTACTTTCAGGATACCGTCAACGGTATCGATCATTCGCTTGGCGGTAATCTGACTGTGCAAGTGATACCCGTTCCTGCTGCTGTCTGGCTGTTTGCGTCAGGGCTTGCGGGCTTGGGTTGGATTCGGCGCAAACAACTGGTTTAGTGCAGCGCCGGTCCGAACAGTGCCGCTTCGGCCAGCGACAGATCCGCACTGAACTCCCGCATCCAACCGAGCACTGCAATGCGGGTGATCGTGGCGGGGTTCAACGGCACTGAAATGCCGTTGCCGCTGAAGGCTTCCCACGGGACCCTGACGATTTGCCATTCGGGTTTGGCGAAGAACGTGTAGCGGTAGGATTGATCGTACCAGCCGCAGTCGGCGGTTCTTACATGCACGTTGTAGTCTTCATTGTTCCCGTAGATCAGCAGCTCCACGCCGAGATAACCGGAACCGTCGAGTTGGGCGTTGCGGGGCCCGAAACCCAGCGCCATTTGAATAAAACCGCCATTGCTCTCGCGGGTGACATTACCGGTCATACGGGCGCATTTTTTGTCGGCGACGATCGTCTCACTGAATGAGCCTTCCGAGATGCCGCCCATGATCCGGTCGCTGAAACCGCGCCAACCGCAGCCCTGCATGAGATACGTTTCTTCCCGGTCGAAGTCGGTTAACAGCAGTTTCCGGTCGCTGAGGCTGGTTGCCATGGTACTGTCCTGTAGTGTCATCAATCTGTCTTTCGATTAGTAAAGAATACGCCTATAGCAGGTGTGCGGATTCACCCGTGGCGCCTCAGGTGCATCCTTTTGCACTGCATCGACGAACCCTTTGCCACACCCATACGAGGAGGGCAGCAGCATGCGGGCTATCTGGAACGACACAGTGATTGCGGAATCGGACGTCACTGAAGTGGTGGAAGGCAACCACTATTTTCCGCCGGAAGCGCTGAAGCGCGAGTTTTTTACCGACAGTTCAACAACGTCAGTGTGCCCGTGGAAGGGCACGGCGAGCTACTACAATGTTGAAGTGAACGGGCAGACCAATGGGGATGCCGCGTGGTACTACCCCGAAACCAAAGAAGCTGCCAACAACATCAAAGGCTATGTGGCCTTCTGGAAAGGTGTTCAAGTTAGCGAATAAAGCGCGGCCGGATTCTTCGCCGTCGCAACGAATGATCTGCATGGCGGGTCCTGGTGCTGAAGGTGCTGCGGCTGACGTTTGCCTGCTTCCCGACGTCGCCCGTTTTCGCAGTGATGCGGCGAAGGTTCTCAACGCCAACCAGGGCAACGATGCGGTGATTGTTGTTGTAGCGAAGTCTGCTGCCGACCACTATCAAATAGAGTCGTTTTCTCCCGGAGCCTCCGTCGATAATCCGATCCGCTTTTGCGGTCATGGCGCGTTGGCGGCAGCAGGATGTGTCTTTCAGGAAAGCGTCGCGCAATCGCTGACGTTTGAAAATCACCACCAAAGCTGGCGAGCCAAGTGTGTTAGTGATGATGCCGGCGCGACTGTGTCACTAAACTTTGATGTGCCCACGATCACGCCATGTGATGTTCC
>CAYLLI010000227.1:0-3148 GCA_964384295.1 uncultured Chromatiaceae bacterium | reverse complement strand
GCCATGCCGGCCCGCCTAGCCGGATTTTTTCCCTTGGGCGGCTAAGGCATCGAAGTCCTCAGCAAAATTCCGGAAGCGCTTCTGGGCTTTTTTGCGCTGAGCGGGGGTGAGACTGTTCATCAGTTCAACCATCATGTTGATGGCCGAATCGAGATTCTCATCCACCGTTTTCTGAAACTCCGGCTCGTCGAAACGACGCGGATACACATACAGCTCGGTCAATCGCTCGCGATACTCAGCCTCGGGCGGACGCTCCTGCACA
Organism: uncultured Chromatiaceae bacterium; assembly: GCA_964384295.1. Lineage (GTDB taxonomy): Bacteria > Pseudomonadota > Gammaproteobacteria > Steroidobacterales > JABIQA01. Next base: position 2,886 of record CAYLLI010000227.1, on the reverse strand, counting down.
AGCTCAATGAATGCAGCCTGCCAACGTCTGCGATTGGCAATCCAGTCTTCGGTGGCATCCTCCATGCCCGCCAACCGATCACTGATCGCCTGCTTCTGTTCATCGTTCAACTTGCCGAACAGGCGCTCAACAAATTTGATGGTGTTCTTGTCGCGGTTCTTCGCCCGCTTCTCCTCTGTGTCACCCGAATACTCATCAAACATCTCGTCGTTGTTTTCTTCCATGCGGGCAATCATTTGTTCCACCTGCTCATCCGTCAGGTTGGACAGGAACGTTTGTGCATCGGGCACGATGTGCAACATGGACGCATCCCAGAAATCGAGGGTCTGCTCATACGAAGCGCGGAGCTGCTCGTAGGTTACTGGCTCATCAAGAGCGGCTTCAACCTCACGCAAATAAGCCGCATAACGAGGCAGCTGCGTCGTACGATGCCAGGCGAGGTTACGGTCGACCATCGTGCGAAGCTCGGCTTTTTGCTCTTTATCGAGCTCGAAGTGCTTCGCCAGGTAATAAGTCAGTACCCAGTCAATCTGGTTATAGGCAGTGCGGGTAACACTGCAGCCTCCGGTCAGAGACAGCAGCACAGCTAAACAGACCAGCATGACAGACTTGCGGAAAGGAGCCGCAATGCTTCGGGTTACCTGCGCAACACCTACTGTCATACTTATCCTCTGGTCAAATAACGTTACTCGAACGGATGTTTCAGGACGATTGTCTCATCGCGGTCCGGACCGGTAGAGATAATGTCAATCGGCACATTCAGCAACTCTGAGATGCGGTTCAGATAGCGCCGCGCCGCCTCAGGTATCTGCTGCAGATCAGTGACTCCTGCCGTACTGCCCTCCCATCCCGGAAGAGTCTCATACACCGGCTCGCAATCCGCGTATTGTTCCACCCGCATAGGTGGCACCGTGACCGTTTCGTCACCGAGTTTGTAGCCAACGCAGATTTTCACTTCACCCAAACCATCCAACACGTCGAGCTTTGTGATGCAGAGGCTGGTGATGCCGTTGTTAATCATAGTGCGGCGAGCCGCCACGGCGTCAAACCAACCACATCGGCGTGCCCTACCCGTCGTCGAGCCGAACTCTTTACCGATATCGGCCAGACGCGCACCGACGTCATCAAATAGTTCTGTCGGGAACGGACCACTGCCGACCCGCGTTGCATAGGCCTTAACAATACCAATAACGCCGTCGAAGCGGTTGGGACCTAAACCGGATCCGGTGGCTGCATAGCCCGAAGTGGTATTAGAAGAGGTTACAAAGGGATAAGTTCCGTGATCAATGTCCAGCAAGGTGCCCTGAGCGCCCTCAAACAGCAGGCTTTTGCCCTCAGACATCAGCTGATCCAGCAAACCTGCGGTATCAGAAACCAGCGGCGCGATTCTCGGCGCCATCGCCAGCCACTCCTGCAACACTTCGTCATAATCCACTTCAGGCTGCTGATAAAACTCTTTCAACAAGAAGTTGTGCAGCTGCATCGTTGTTTTCAGCTGCTCGGCAAACCGCTGCGGATCGAGCAAGTCAGAGACGCGCACGGCACGACGGGCCACTTTGTCTTCATAGGCAGGCCCGATGCCACGACCGGTGGTGCCAATGGCCTTTGCGCCGCGGGCGATCTCACGAGCCTGATCAAGCGCAATGTGCGTCGGCAGAATCAACGGGCAGGCGCCGCTCAGTCGCAATCGTTTAGTCACAGCCACGCCGTTTGTTTCCAGACCGTCCACTTCCTTCAGCAGCGACGGCAGGTGCACCACGACGCCATTGCCGATGACACAATCGACATCACTGCGCAAAATGCCCGAGGGCACCAGATGCAGAACGGTTTTCTTGCCGTCAACGATCAACGTGTGGCCGGCATTGTGACCACCCTGAAAGCGAACCACAGCGCCCACTTTCTCGGTTAACAGGTCGACGACCTTGCCTTTACCCTCGTCGCCCCACTGGGCGCCCACAACAACAACATTTTTTCCCATGACAAAAGGGCCTTGCTCTTTAACTCATTTCAATCAATAAACCGGACGCACTGGTCCCGCCAACTAACCGCGCACCCAGACCAGCATGACCAATCCGGCGAAAACCACCACGGCACCAAAAACTCTCAGCTGAGCATCGCTCAGCTGAGACATCATAAACAGACCTTTACGCCAGGTCTTGGGGCTCGCAAACGGCAACAGGCCCTCAAGCACCAAATACAGTGCGCAGGCCGCCAGCAAATCGCTCCAATTCATCCGGCAGTTCCCCCGGCGCGGTCTCACGTCCGCGCTGTCCGTCCCGACTGTTTTATTGACCTTCGGAACGGTTCAGATAACGCAAAAACTCGCTATCCGGACCGATAACCAACAAATCGCCATTATTGCCCAGTGACCGTCGGTAAGCCTCGATACTGCGGTAAAACGCATAAAACTCAGGATTCTGTTTGTAGGCAGCGCTGTAGATATCGGCGGCCGCGGCATCGCCCTCACCTCGAATAATCTCAGCATCACGATACGCTTCGGCCAACAGCACAGTACGCTGACGCTCCGCATCTGCCCGGATCTGTTCGGCAGCCTCAGCACCTTCCGCGCGCAGTTCAGACGCCACCCGGGCGCGCTCCTGGCGCATACGCCGGAAAACCGAGTCGCTGACGTCGTCGGAAAACTCAATGCGTTTTACGCGAACGTCGACCACCTCAATACCCAGCGTTTTCGCGTTCTGCTTAACGTCGCTGAGCATGTCTGCCATCAATTCGCGGCGCTCCGCCGTCACCACTTCCGGCACGGTGCGCTTAGCAAATTCAGTACGGATGCCGTCTTTCACCTGCTCCAGCAAACGCTGCGCCGCGACCAGTTCATCACCGCGCGTCGCGTTGTAGTAATCATTAATGTCAACAATCCGCCACTTA
>CAYLLI010000226.1:0-3194 GCA_964384295.1 uncultured Chromatiaceae bacterium | reverse complement strand
CCGTCGATCAAAATCTGTCCCTGAGTGGGGTTATAGAACCGGGGAATCAGGTTCACCAACGTGGATTTACCACCACCCGAGCGCCCGACGATCGCCAGGTGCTGACCCGCCGGCACTGTCAGATTAATGTCGTCGAGCACGACGTCGCCGTCATCGCTGTATTGAAACGACACATCCTTAAACTCGACATCACCGCGGATCGACTCCGGCGCATGCGTGCCCTCATCCAGCTCAGGCTCCATGTCCAGCATGCCGAACACACTCTCACCGCCGGCAATACTGCGCTGAATGGTCGCGTTGATATTGGTGACGCGTTTCAGCGGCGCCATCAGCAGCACGATCGCCGCAATAAAACCGCCGACCTCGCTGACACCCGGCGTGATCTGGGTCACCAGAAAAATCACCCCCGCCAGACCCATGGCAGTAATAAACACCGTTGCGGCGTTGCCCATTCCGGTGACTGCAGCGAGGCGCAGACCCAGCTTCAGTTCCTGCTGGTTCACCGCATCAAAACGGTCACTTTCATACTGCTGCGTATTGAAGATTTTGATGATGCGATTGGCCTGCAGTGACTGCAACACGCGGGTAAACTCACCCACCGCTTCCTGAATCTTCGTACTGTGACGACGAAAAACGCCGCCCAGAAACCGCACGATCAACGCAATAATCGGTGCCGTAATAAATACAAAACCCGCCAGCTTGTAGTTCAGATAAAACATGTAGCCGACGAGTCCGACGACGGTCAGCACGTCACGCACCACGACAACCACGAGCCCGGTCGCCGCAGCCGATAACTGACCCAGATCGTAGTTCATCTTGGCCAGCAGCTTGGCAGCGGAATGCTGGTCATAGTATGCCGTCGGCAACGTCAGAAACTTGTCGAACAGCTGTTGGCGCAACATACCAACGACCCGGGTGCCGATCACCGCCATGCCGTATGCCGACAGAAAACCGGCGATACCGCGGCCCAAAAACAGCAGCAGCACGCCGACCGGCAGGTAGTCCTTAATGAACTGTTGCTGCTCAGTCAGATCGTCGCCCGCTTCGATGATGTCGGTGAGCGTTTTAATCAGAAAGGCAAACCCGGTATCCGATGCCGCAAAGGCCGCCATCGCCAACACCGCCGCCAAAAACATCGGCCAGTGCTTCAAAGAGATGCGCAACAACCGGGCGTAGATCTCGCCGGCTGACATTTCCGGGTTTTCGCGTTCGACGTCTTCAGTCACTGCTGCTCACCTAATGCACTTACCCGCGATTAACGCGGATCCGCGTTCACCGTCGAGATACTGATCTCGATGTAACCGAGCTTGCCGGCCACATCCATTGCAGTCACTACCGTCTGGTGACTCGCGTTGGCATCGGCACTGACCGTAATCGCCGTCGGCGAGAAGTCTTTAGCGAGTTTACCGATCGCCGCTTCGAGGGTTTCCGCCCGGGCGTCAATCAGCGCCTGACCGTTTAACAGGTAGGTGCCCTGAGCGGTGACAGCAATCGTCATTTGTTCCGTTACCACGGCCGCCGGTTCCGCATTGCCCGCTTCCGGCAGGCGAATGCCGATTCGCGATTCACGCACGAAGCTCGTCGTCACCATGAAAAACACCAGCAGCAAAAGCACCACGTCGATTAACGACGTGAGATTCAGCTCCGGCTCTTCCGGTTGCTGACTGCTAAGGTTCACGCTTCGACCCCGTCGATCACGCTGTTGCCCTCACCCATCGTGTCCATGTACTGCTTGCGCAACAACGCTTCGATTAACGTGAGCGCCTCGCGCTCCATTTGCACCACGAGTGCATCAATACTGCCGCGCAGGTAGCGATACCCGATGAGCGACGGAATGGCTACACACAAACCGGCCGCGGTTGTGATCAGCGCTTCGGAAATACCACCGGCCAGCACTGCCGGATCGCCAACACCGTGCGTCGTTATGGCGGCAAACACGTTAACCATGCCGATCACTGTGCCGAGCAGGCCGAGCAGCGGAGTGATTGCGGCAATCGTGCCCAGCGGGTTCAGAAACCGGTTCAGCTCATGCACAACGTGACGGCCGGTATCTTCGATGCTTTCCTTCATGACTTCGCGGTTGCGATGCCGGTTATTCAACCCGGCGGCAAGGATCTGCCCCAAAGGCGAACCGGCGTGCAGCGCTTCGATCTGCTGACGGGTCAGATTGTCGTCTTTGACCAGCGCCCAGACTTCCTTGGACAGATTGGCCGGAATAACCCGCTTATCCTGAAGTGTCCAGAGCCGCTCAATAATGATAGCGACAGAAATAATGGAACAAATGATGATGGGCAACATGACCCATCCGCCTGCCTGCACAATCTCGAGCATGGGCGTCGGTTTCCTTAGCGATGAACAACAAATCCCTTAAGCGCTAACTATACCGCGCCATTCGACGCTCTGCATAGTCTGCTGTCCGCTTACAAACAGGCATCCGCAACGGTGTACAGTGCTTGTGATGATCGTTGCCACGGCCACTGCAACCAGCGGTTGGCCTTGCGTTGGAACTTAAGCAGCGCAAGCCCGCTTCGATCCACCCGAAACTGCAGAGCGCCGGTGTCGCCGGTGCTCAGCACACAAGCGCCCGCATCCGCCCAGCGCGCGACAACCGCGGGCTTCGGAAAACCCCAGCGATTCTGAAACCCCGTGGAGGCGACAGCGAACGCAGGCTTTGTGGCATCAACAAACGCTGCCGTCGACGAACTCAGGCTGCCGTGATGCGGAATCAGCACCAGATCCGCCGGCTTCACGGCGCCAAGCAGTCGCGCCTCAGCGGCCCGCTCGACATCCCCGGGCAACAGAATGCGAACGCCTGAGTATTCGATCTGCAGCACACACGACCCATTGTTGTCGGACCAGCGCGCACCGCGCTCAGGATGCAGGACCGTAAACACCGCATCGCCTTGCGAAGCGCGCCAGCGCCACTGCAATCCCACATTACAGTCGATGCGTTCGATATCTGAATACACGTCAAGAATCGCCCTTTCACCGCCAGCGTGGTCAGAATCGCTGTGCGACACGATGAGTTGCTGCGGCGCTGTCACGCCAAAATGATCGAGCGCCGGAATCACCACGCGACGCCCCGCGTTACCACTCCGCCAGCGCGGACCGGTGTCATACAGCAGCGTGTGCTGATTCAACCGCACGACAACGGCAAGACCGTGCCCGACATCCAGCACATCGATCAGCAGTGC
>CAYLLI010000225.1:0-3286 GCA_964384295.1 uncultured Chromatiaceae bacterium | reverse complement strand
TCTACAAAGAGATCATCACCACCCGCACGTTCCAGCATCGTCTGGACACGCTGAAAAACGTTCGTGACGTCGGCATGAAAGTCTGCTGCGGTGGTATCGTTGGGATGGGCGAGAAAGAACAGGACCGCATCGAACTGCTGCACACGCTGGCAACGATGCCGGAACATCCGGGCAGCGTTCCAATTAACCAGCTGGTCGCCGTTGAAGGCACGCCTTTGGAGGGTGCAGCAAAGGTCGACGGCATCGACTTCGTCCGCACCATTGCCGTTGCCCGCATCCTTATGCCAAAGACTCACGTACGCTTGTCAGCGGGTCGCACCGAGATGAGTGACGAGACTCAGGCCATGTGTTTCTTTGCCGGTGCCAACTCGATCTTCTACGGCGAGAAGTTGCTAACCACCGGCAACCCGGAAGCTGACAAAGATCTGGCGCTGATGAAGCGCCTGGGTATGCGTCCGGAAGCCAACACCAAAGAACAGGCGCAGCAGCAAGCTGCTGAACCGGAACGCCAAACTGCCTGAGCCAAAGACTGGCCAAGATGTCTGACCAGTCTGTCTGACGAGGCACTACAAAAACGCTGAAAAGCCCGCAATCATTTGCTTGCGGGGTTTTTTGTCTCCGGATGCAAATCTTCTAGAAAGGTCACTGCGGGGAGAAATCATCGCCCACAAAAAAACCCGCAGACTTTCGTCTGCGGGTTTTCGGTTTCTGCAAACAACGCTAAGCGTTGCTTACGATTCCGTTGCGTTGCGTCGCTTAGAACGTGAAACGAGCGTGCAGGTTAACTGCATTAATATCGGTAACCGCCAGATCAAGACCCAGTGAGAACAGCGGAGTGAAGTAGTACTCACCACCTACACGATAGCCCCAGTCTGTCACGTCAGTTTTACAATTGTTGTTGCAACCCTTAGTGACTTCAGACTCACCGGTGAAAAGAGTAGCAGCAGCGTTCAGTTCCAGTTTGTCGGTGATCATGGCACGAGGACCAATCTCCAGAGTCAAGCCCTGATTCTCAACGGTCACATTGCCAGCAGCAGCCACAGGCTCACCTTCAGCTTCGATGAAACGATAACCGATACGTGCAACCAGATCGATGCTATCAGTGATTGCCGGGTTGACACCAAAAGCGATGTCAGCAGCCGTAACATCGGCACCAGGAGTGCCGGCAGATTTGCCGCCCAGCGCTTCAGCACCTGAAACCTGACCAACAACGTGGAAGATATCAGCAAAACCGATAGAACCGCGCAGCGCGATACCCCGGTTATCGTCATCACCCTGGTCAGCGCTCAACAAACCCAGATCAACGTAGGTGTAACGAGGACCTTCGGCCAAGGCCGCACTAGATACCGCAAGAGCCGCAACAGCAGCCAGTAATTTAATGCTTTTCATGATTTAACCCTCTGTATACAGAAACAACAACAATATATATCAACAATAACAGGAGAAAGAATCTCCATGCGCCTGATTATAAGTACATTTTTTTCTGGAAAGCAACCCGACACCGAAAATTTTTACGGCGCCTGAAAACCCCGTATTTCTTGCAATTATCACGACTGCGCCCGGATCTGCGCAGCAGGCTTCATCATCTCCAAAAACCAGTGACAGCAAGACTTTCAGAGCGACCGGCTCAAGCCGTCGCCTTTGCGACCGGGCCAAAAGTGGGGCCTTAGCATCACCGCCATGGTTCGCAACTAAGCACCCATCGGAAAGAATGATTGGCCTGTTTCTGGCAACTCAGCAGCCCGCCGGAAACAGCAACCACCAGAAACGGCGACAGATGTGGCATCAGAAACCAAACCAGAAATAGAACCAAAAATAGAACGAGAAAAGCAGGGCATAAAAAAAGCGACTGCCTAAAGACAGTCGCTTTCTTCAAATGCCCGGAATAGCCGGACCATTTGATTCATTCAGCTAGAACAAAACAAACGGGAAGCACGGCAGGAAGCCGTCTTTCGCACAGTTGATCAAGCCGATCTGCACACCCGCAATTTCATCGGTTTTGTTGAAAATACCCAACTGGAAGTTTGACTTTGCCGAGAGGTTAACCAAGCTGATGTCCACCATGGTGTAACCCTTAGCAATGTTGACGCCACCGAGGTTAGCTCCGGTCTTCATGCTCTGCGTCAGGTTCAGCAAGCCCAGATTAGCGCCGATATCCGTACCTTCATGCCAGTTCATCAGGCCAAAGGATGCGCCGGTCATATCGCCTTTAATACGGTTCGCTCCGACGAGAATTAGCGGGTAACTCACACCTTTTAGAGATTCCATTTCGGAATACGCCAACAGCTGGAAATCGACACCAGCGACGTTGCCGCCTTGTTTACCGTAAATAGCAGGGAAACGAACACCGGAGACGTCTTTCGTTTTCGGCGCATTAAAGTCGAAAAACGAAAACTGAATGGGCGTTGACTCTGCCATTGCAGTGAAGCTGAACACCATCAGCATTGCTGCTGCCAAAACTTTATACATACTCTTCATAACAAATAACCCTCATTAAAAACTGTTCTAATTCGTCGTAACTTTGGTCGTAACTTTTTGACAGCGGCACATGCCCAAAAATTCTCCGCTGCGATTCAACAACGAACCAAAAGTGCCACTAAATGCCGGCAAAGGCAATGCTTGCAGACCTCCGATGTCGACTCCCGGCAACAGTGCTATTCTGGAACCAGAGGATGGAAGGGGACAGCAGTAATGATCAGCTCACGATTAAGAGCAGCAGGCAGGCTGACCTGCCTGCTGATGCTCGGCATTGCCGGCGGCGTTCACGCACAAGGGTTTGACCCTGCCACCGTCGATTGGGACAAGCTCAGCAAAATCCCGATGCGCGACGGCTTTATAAAGAAGTTCAACAAGAACTGCGGCGCTTGTCATGGCGAGAACTTAGAAGGCGCTCCGCTTGGCGTGCCGTTAGTCGGGCGCGAGCTGCGCAACGGCGATAGCGTTGAAAGCATTGCCAATAGCATCGCCGTCGGTAACCCGACAGCCGGCATGCCGGCCTGGGCTGAAACACTCAGCGAAAAGGACATTTGGAATCTGGCGCTCTACGTTGCCGAGCAGCGTCAAGGCACCACCATTCTCGATAAGAACAACAAGATCGCGATTGTTCTACCCGAAGGCAAAGTCAAAACCGAACAAGCGAAGTTTAAAATTGAAACCGTAGCCACCGGCATCGACCCGATGCCGTTTGCGATCGCACCGCTGCCCGACGGCAGAATTCTTGTCACCGAACGGATGTACGGTGTCTTCATCATCGAGACCGACGGCAGCAAAACGCAAGTCACCGGCA
>CAYLLI010000224.1:0-3310 GCA_964384295.1 uncultured Chromatiaceae bacterium | reverse complement strand
CGGTACGGGCATTACGGGCCGCGACGGTACTCCCGAGGCAATAACGCCACTGCTCGATAAAGTGATCGATGGCTTTGGCGAAATGTTTCGCGTGCTGTCCTACGAAGATATCGGCACGTCGACTTTGCAGTCGCGGTGTCTGGCCGGCGTGGCAAACGGCACCTACATCTTCTGCCTGCCCGGCTCCTCCGGTGCCTGCAAAGACGGCTGGGAAAAGCTGATCTCAAGCCAGCTGGATTACCGCACCCGGCCCTGCAACCTCGTTGAACTGATGCCGCGGCTGCTGGAGAAATAAACCATGAAGCGAGACCCCGAAAAGCACCCGTGGTCGGAACCGGCAAAACGCAAGCTCAACCCGGGCGTCGTTGTCCATCAGTTTCCGTGCCTGCAGGACAACTACGGTTATCTGGTTCACTGCAAGCTGAGCGACCTGACCGCCTGCATCGATACCCCTGATGTCGGCGCCATCGAGCAGGCACTCGAAACAACCGGCTGGACCCTGACTCATATTCTGAACACGCATCACCACTGGGACCATGCGGGTGGCAATCTCGAACTGAAGGAAAAAACCGGCTGCAAGATTGTCGGCCCGAAACACGATGCCGAACGGATACCGGGTATCGATATTGAAGTCGATGAGCACACGCCGTTTCGCTTCGGCACCCAGGATATCGAAGTACTGAACACTCCCGGTCACACCACCGGTCACATCGTGTATCGCTTCCCGACGCAAAACATGGCCTTCGTCGGCGACACGTTATTTTCCCTGGGTTGCGGACGACTGTTTGAAGGGACGCCGGAACAGATGCTCGACTCCCTAAAAAAGATTATGCAGTGGCCCGATCACACGCTGCTGTACTGCGCCCATGAATACACGCAAAGCAACGCGAAATTTGCGCTGACGGTTGACCCCGACAATGTTGAACTGCAAATGCGGGCGCAACGGGTGGAAGAACTGAGAGCCGCTGACGAGCCCACCGTACCGACCAGTCTGAAGATCGAAAAATTGACCAACCCGTTTCTGCGGTCAGACTCACAAGCCATTCGCGATCAGCTTGGCATGCCCGACGCCAGCGACGTGGAGGTCTTTGCCGCCGTCCGCGAACGCAAGGATCAGTTTTGAGGCATTTGCTGCGACAACAGGATATCGACTGCCCCTACTGCGGCGAGACCATTAATATCGACCTGGACCTGTCGATCGAGCAGCAAACGTACATCGAAGACTGCCAGGTCTGCTGCCAACCGATTCAGATCAGCTACAGCAGCTTTGATGGCGAACTCTTAAGCATCTCAGCCGAGCAGGACAACGCGTAAAACCGCAAAAAACCCGAAAACATTGGATTATTCCCCCGCTTTGGCTAAAATGCGCTCCCCGCTGAGCAGCAGAAGCCTCAGCACATCGTTTTGCGCCCGTAGCTCAGCTGGATAGAGCATCGGTCTACGAAACCGAGGGTCGGGCGTTCGAATCGCTCCGGGCGCGCCATACAAGAAAAGCTCATCCCGTCAGGGATGGGCTTTTTTTGTATGTTGGGCTCATGAGCGTGAGAACGCTGTTCGATAAAACGCGTTTAAGCGTTTTCGACGGAGGAACGCAGTGACGACGGGGCGAAGCCCCGAGCATCGCCTAAGCGATGAGAGTCAATCGCTCCGGGCGCGCCATACAAGAAAAGCTCATCCCGTCAGGGATGGGCTTTTTTTGTATGTTGGGCTCATGAGCGTGAAGCCCAAATTTGCGCAAAGCAACACACCCCCCATCCCCCGAAATACGCGCCCACTATCACTTTTTCGCCATATATGGTCCAAATGGATCAAATCAGCCCGCTACGTTGGCAATCGAGTCTCCTGCTGAATAGACTGTTTCAGTCAGGTTCGGCGCTATGGGGTGCGCGAACCCACACAATGCGGGGCAGGAATCATGGACGCAAGTCAGTCGTCAGCGGATCTCGAGCTGGCAGACCTTATTGGTGACCTTCTCAACGTCGCCTACGATGACAAATACATGCACAGCTGGCTCGGCTCGTGCGCCGAAGCGCTCAACTGCAGAAGCGCCGCGTTAGTGACCTGGGCCGGAAAGGATCCTGAGTCAGCACATTCACTGACTTATGGCGACAGCAAACTTGCTGACACCCGTTGGTGCGACTGGTTTAAGCAGCTATTAAAAGTCTACATTCCGGAAGGTCCGTGCCTGCTGGAAGACCTGATTGCCGAACTCTACAACGCCAAGGAATGGGCCGGAGACTATGACGTTGAGGGCCTGATCAGCATGGCTCCGGCGCTGCCACCGACGACAAAGATGGCGCTGATCAGCTACAAGCAAGATATTGTCGTTCTGCTACTCGAGCACGCTCCGGATCAGGTCTGGACGCAGGATGATGCCGCGCGCATTCGCTTCATCTCAAAGCATCTGACCAACGCCAACCAGGTAGCGAGCCACGTCTATAACTGTCGCTGGGGCTCAACCATTTGCTCCACGCTGATGGACGCAGCGCCTCGCGGCTTATCCATTCTTGGCCGTCAGGGCCACCTGGGCTATGCCACGTCAAAACTGCGTGTCATCTTTGATATGAATGACGGCCTGTCTCTGGAGAACGGCAAAATCCGCTTTCAGGACAAAAGTCAGGAACAGGAGTTTTACCGGCAGGTCGATACACTCGAGAGCATCGGCGAAGGCACTTACAACGTCTCGGTTGAACGGCCTTCCGGCAAACCTGCTTTTCAGGTGCTGCTGATGGCAATGAAGACCAACTCCAGCACTTATCTCAGCGTGGGTAACCAGACGTTTCTCACCGTCTATATCCATAACCCAACCGATGAGGTAAAGCTTTCGATTGACCAGCTCCGTACCTATTACGGTTTTACCAAAGCCGAAGCCAACGTCGCGCGCGCACTGTTTATGTACACCAATCTACAGGAAGCAGCCGACTCGCTTCACGTCAGCATCAATACCGTGCGCACTCATCTGCGCCGCGTCTATGAGAAAGCCAACGTCAGTAATCAGGCAGAGCTGATGCGTACACTGGCAGGCGCGTTGCGCACGGAGATGCGTGTCGACGAAGATCGAATTCAACCGTTAATAACCGGCACGCCGGGCACGCGCCGCAAAAGCTGGGGCGAATCAAGCTAAGCTAAATTCTCTCAGCGAACTCTAAGCAAAAATTCATCCGTTCGGACGATGGTTCAGTTAACGCTGCATTGCTATTGTTTGGTTAACGGGCTTGGGGCTGAAACCACAGCAAGCTGGCACCGACACAGTGGCGGAACAATCAGGGACGTTCTTCACCAACGGATCGGGCTCAAAAACAGCTTCTTG
>CAYLLI010000223.1:0-3325 GCA_964384295.1 uncultured Chromatiaceae bacterium | reverse complement strand
GTTTGAGGCCGTCGGCATTCGCAACATCCTGGCAAAGAGTTTTGGTTCGCGTAACCCGATTAACGTCGTTCGCGCAACGATCAAGGCGTTGGACAGCGCGCGGTCTCCGGAACGGGTTGCAGCTCGTCGCGGCAAGACCGTCGAAGAGATTACTAGCTAAGCTCTGGTAGAGAACAATGGCATCTGAAAACAAAGTAAAAGTTACGCTGGTAAAGAGTAAGTCTGGTCGCCTCAAGTCGCATATGGCTTGTGTGGCTGGCTTGGGCCTGCGTCGGATTAACCACTCGGTTGTTGTTGAAGATACTCCCGAGAACCGCGGGATGATCAACAAAGTCTCGTACCTTCTCCGGGTTGAGGAAGCGTAAATGAAACTCAATTCAATCAGTCCTGCTGCTGGCAGCAGAAAAGTCGCCAAGCGCGTTGGCCGCGGACATGCCGCCGGCCAGGGTAAGACTTGCGGCACCGGCCATAAAGGTCAGAAATCGCGTTCCGGCGGCTACCACAAAGTCGGTTTTGAAGGCGGCCAGATGCCGATTCATCGCCGGTTGCCTAAAGTCGGTTTCGTATCCCGCAGCGGTCAGTTCAGCGAAGAAGTTCGTCTGAGCGAAGTGAACAAGCTGTCCGACGAGTTGGTCGACCTGGATGCTCTGAAGCGTGCCGGTTTTGTTTCACCGCGCGCTTTGCAGGTGAAGATCATCCTCTCGGGCACGATCGAGAAAGCGGTCAAAGTAAAAGGTTTGTCGGTCACTAAAGGCGCTAAAGCAGCAATCGAAGCTGCCGGCGGCTCTATCGAGGACTAACGGCTGAAGCGTTCAGCGTAAGTAAGATCAATGGCAAAAGATAAAATGGTCAATCCGGCTGCAGCATTGGGTGAAGCGTCACGCTTCGCTGATCTGCGCGCGCGCCTGGCCTTTTTGGCTGGCGCATTGATTGTTTATCGCATCGGCACTTTTATCCCTGTTCCCGGTATCGATCCCGTTGCGCTGGATCAGATGTTCCAGCAGCAGTCAGGCACCATTCTGAGCATGTTCAACATGTTCTCTGGCGGCGCTTTGCAGCGTTTGAGCATCTTTGCGCTTGGCATCATGCCGTACATTTCTGCCTCCATCATTATGCAGATGGCCGGCGTTGTGGTTCCGCAACTGGCCCAGTTGAAGAAAGAAGGTGAAGCAGGGCGACGCAAGATTACCCAGTACACCCGTTACGGCACGGTGATCCTGTCGGCCTTCCAGTCAGTTGGTGCTGCAGTCGCTTTGCAGAATCAGGGTGTTGTGCTGGCTCCGGGCCCCAGCTTCGTCTTTACCGCAGCGGTGACGCTGGTTACCGGAACCATGTTTTTGATGTGGCTGGGTGAGCAGATTACTGAGCGCGGCATCGGCAACGGCATCTCGATGATTATTTTGTCGAGCATTATTGCCGGTCTTCCGTCAGCTATTGGCGGCACTCTGGAATTGGTGAATACCGGCGAGCTGTCGGCAGCTGTTGCTTTGATCCTCTTTATTCTGGTGATTGCGGTTACTTACGGAGTCGTTTTCGTCGAACGCGGTCAGCGTCGTATTACGGTGAACTATGCTAAGCGTCAGCAAGGTCGCAAGATGTACGCCGGCCAGACCACGCATTTGCCGTTCAAGCTGAATATGGCCGGTGTGATTCCGCCAATCTTTGCTTCATCACTGATTTTGTTCCCGGCCACTATTGCAAGTTGGTTCGGTACCAGTGAGGGCATGGGGTGGTTGCAGACGCTGTCTGCCCGTTTGTCGCCGGGGCAACCAATCTACATCTTGATGTACGCATCCCTGATCATGTTCTTCTGTTTCTTCTACACCGCTCTGGTGTTCAATTCTCGGGAGACTGCAGATAACCTGAAGAAATCTGGCGCGTTTGTGCCTGGTATTCGCCCGGGTGTGCAGACGGCTGAGTACATCGATAAGGTTCTTACCCGTTTGACGTTCTGGGGTGGCTTGTACATCACGCTGGTGTGCCTGTTGCCCGAGTTCATGATTCTTTACTGGCAGGTGCCGTTCTACTTTGGCGGAACCTCGCTGCTGATTATTGTTGTCGTCACGATGGATTTCATGGCCCAGTTACAGGCCCATATGATGTCGCATCAGTATGACGGCATGCTGAAGAAAGCAAATTTGAAAGGCTATGGCCGAACAGGACAGGTTCGATAGAACGCGCCTACCTAGGAGTACGATATGAAAGTTAGAGCTTCTGTAAAACGTATGTGCAGAAACTGCAAAGTTATTCGCAGAAACGGTGTTGTGCGCGTGATTTGTTCAGATCCGCGTCATAAGCAACGTCAGGGTTAAGTCGGAGATAAGTAATGGCCCGTATTGCTGGTATAAACATTCCCCTCAACAAGCACATCAACATTGGCTTGACTCACATCTATGGCATTGGCCGTACGCGTGCTGACAAGATCTGCGCTGATGCAAACGTCGCTAAGGATGTGCGGGTTAAGGACCTGAGTGAGGCTGAAGTCGAGAGCATTCGTACTGAAGTCGCGCGATTCATCGTTGAAGGTGATCTTCGCCGTGAAAACTCACTCGCAATTAAGCGTCTGATGGATCTGGGCTGCTATCGCGGCATTCGTCATCGTCGCGGTTTGCCGCTTCGCGGTCAGCGTACGCGCACTAACGCACGCACCCGGAAGGGACCGCGTCGCCCGATCAGAAAATAATTACTGGATTAATACGGTATGGCAACTGAAAAGACTAAGCGAAAGGTCAAGAAGAACGTGGTCGATGGTATCGCTCACGTGCACGCATCTTTCAACAACACGATCATTACGATCACTGATCGTCAGGGTAACGCTCTGAGCTGGGCGACTGCTGGTGGCTGTGGCTTCCGTGGTTCGCGTAAGAGCACGCCTTTTGCAGCCCAGGTCGCTGCTGAAAAGGCAGGTATCGCTGCTCAGGAATACGGTTTAAAGAATCTTGAAGTAAAGGTTCGCGGGCCTGGTCCCGGTCGTGAGTCTGCCGTGCGTGCTCTGAATGCCGCCGGCTATAAAATTACCAACATCGAGGACGTAACTCCGATTCCTCATAACGGTTGTCGTCCGCCTAAGAAACGGCGTGTGTAAGGTACAGAATAATGGCTAGATATCTTGGACCAAAATGTAAGCTGTCGCGTCGCGAGGGCACCGATCTCTTTCTGAAGAGCGGTATTAAGCCGCTTGAAGCGAAGTGCAAACTTGAAATTCTGCCCGGCGGAAATGCATCTCAGCGTCGCGGCCGCCTGTCTGACTACGGTCTGCAGCTGCGTGAAAAGCAAAAGCTTCGTCGTATGTATGGCGTTCTGGAACGCCAGTTCCGCGGCTACT
>CAYLLI010000222.1:339-3330 GCA_964384295.1 uncultured Chromatiaceae bacterium | reverse complement strand
GTGGGGCGGCAGCCTGAACCGGGCCGATGCCACGCAGGACACCTTCTTCTTCGACTTCGGCAACGGATCAGACACCGTTGCTGACTTTGAGATGGGGGTCGACGTACTTGCATTCGCTGATGGCTTGTTCAGCGACGCATTGGATTTTCTCTCCTCGCTATCAGACACAGCGGACGGCGTCGTGGCTGATGTTGCGGCTTTCAGCGGCCAGGCAGGTGATGAAATTGTGTTTGCTGACCTGCTGGCAAGTGACTTTCAAGACATCGCGCTATCAAGCGGATCAAGCGACGATTACGTCTTCTTCGCTTAAGCGATCAAGGTGAAATCGGGAAGCCGCGGCGCGTCAGCGCAACAAGACAACAACAGGAACTAAAGGAGCAAAGAGTTATGAGTTATGTATTGCGCGGCCTGCAGCGGCTTCCCGGATCAATAAAGTCTGTTGTGTTTTCAGTGTGTCTTTTGGCAGCTGCGCAAAACCTGCTGCTGTTGTCCCTGCCCTTGTACACAATTCAATTGTTCGACCGAGTCCTGTCCACGGGGTCTGTTGAGACCCTGATAGCGCTTACGGCTTTGGCTGCAATCGCACTTGCTGCGATGTCCATAATTGACGGCCTGGCAACTCTGGCTTTGAGGCGAACAGGAAGCAACCTGATCGCTGAGACGCAGCTGGGGAAAAGTAAGTTCGAGCGAACAGCTGAGGAAGAAAGCGCCAGCGTTGTCTACAGCATGCTTTCGTCTCAAGCCTTTCGTGCGTACCTGGACCTTCCATGGGTATCTGTTTTTCTGATTGTCCTGCTCGCACTCGATACGACTCTCGTAGTGGTTTGTATCTGTGGAATGGTAGCGCTACTGGCTGCAGCACATCTCTCTCCGGTCCATAGCCAGCAAGAAGTCGCAACCCCGAAACTGAGTGAGCACCAGAGGATATATGCAGCTGCCAGCGGTATGTCGGAGAGGGTTCAAAGTGTTCTGCGCGGGAGTACGCTTACCTCTACTCGAGCCCACGACACTGATGCGCTCTATGAAGCGCGTGCAACAAGCCTCATGCGGTACGTCCGTATGCTTGTGCAGGTAATTCTTCTTGGAACCGGCTGTTATCTGGTGCTACTGGGCGAACTCACCCCGGGAGGCATCATCGCCGCGTCTATTCTTGGTGCACGAACTCTTTCTCCATTCGAA
Source organism: uncultured Chromatiaceae bacterium (assembly GCA_964384295.1). GTDB lineage: Bacteria > Pseudomonadota > Gammaproteobacteria > Steroidobacterales > JABIQA01. The sequence goes on along the minus strand of CAYLLI010000222.1, from coordinate 2,151 downwards.
CATGCGCGTGCCATTGGCCGGTCCGGCAAACCGTTTTGGGAAAGCGCTGTAAAGCTGGCAACATCAAGTCCGGATCAACTGCGTAGTGGCGCCGCAGCTGCGGACAATGTTGTTGAAATCAACGCAGCCTACGCAGCTGACACCTCCGTGCACACGGGCATTACAGGTCCGATAAGCCTGCAGATCAGGCGCGGCGAGACACTCGGTATTGTCCAAAGCTACGGAGCCGGCGCAGAGACTGTCGCGCGCCTTGCCGCATGTCTTGAAACACCAGTTCGGGGGCATGTAAGAAGCGCCCAGAACGACAGGGATGAACAACCGGTTGTCGCCGCGCTTTCAAACAGCCCATTGTATGAAGGTACAGTCGTTGAGAATATTTGCTGCTTTGCAACACCTGATCAACGGCGCCTCAACGAGGCTCTGACCGCGGCAGGCATCAGTTCCGCTGTTCAAGGTCTGGATAATGGCCTGGAAACGGTCCTGCGAGGAGATGGGCACGATCTTGATGGTCCCACGCGGCAGGCGCTCATTCTGGCCCGGGTTTTTTACCTTAAGTCTGCGCTCAAGATCTTTGTAGATAGTCCACCCAATGCCCTGGATGCCTGGCTGTCGACAGGACATCCGGAATGTGGGGCGCTGATTGTCACCAACGACCGTTCAGTACTGCGTAAGTGCGATCGTATCTTGATGATGGCGGGTGGGAGAATAAAGGCAACGAGCAAGCCGGGTGAAGTAGCGGAGCTGTTTGGCGGCGCCGGTGCTCGTAAGCAGGATATGGAGGACGTTGCATAATGAGTAATCTTCAGAAGAACATTCATGACCTCCCCAGCGCCTTGCGCCCTTTGCGGATCGCAGGTGGGGTCGCTGCCGGGTTTGCTCTTGTTTTCGGTACATGGTCAACACTGGTGCCCATTGCGTCAGGCGTCAGCGCAACCGGAAGTATCGCCCCTGTCAGCCACCGACAGATTGTGCAGCATCTGGAAGGCGGCGTCATTGCCGAGATAAAGGCGCGGGACGGTGACTTGGTGGAAGCAGGAGATGTACTGATTGAGCTAACCGGAGACCAGGCTGATGCAGCCTACAATTCGTTCGTCCTGCGGGGGGACGCTCTCAAAATGCGTCTTGCCAGGCTATCAGCGGAACAAGCCGGGTATGCCCTCACCAAGTCAGCTTTAGCTATGTCGTCGACCGGAAGTTTCGGGAACGATCAACAACAACTCGCCGACGCTGAGCTGGAGCTGTTTGCGAGCCGAGAAGCATCACATCAAAGCACCCTTGATGTTCTCAAGACACAGATCGAGCAATTGCAAGAAGAGATCGCAGGGCATGAGGCTGGCATTAGGAGCGCCAGTGCTCAAGCGTCTCTCCTCGCTGATGAAATAGGTGACGTGCAAGTGCTTCTCAGCAAAGGGCTAGCACGACGCCCCAGGCTTCTCGCCCTCCAGCGTTCCCATGAGCAGTTGAAAGGAGAGATGGCAGGTGCCCGCACCCAGATAGCGCGCGCCGGTCAAGCCATCGCCGAAACAAAAGCTAAACTCATCTCACTGGATCAGGGGCGACTTGAAGCGATTGCACAGGAAATTGCTGATGTTCGCAGTGAACTGGCAATTGTTGCTGAGAGAGAGACTGCCGCACAGACGGTACTTGGCCGCACGCGCGTTACCGCGCCGATGAAAGGTGTCGTTATGGCCAGCCGCTTTCACGCAATCGGCGGTGTTGTCCAACCCGGCCAGACGCTGCTGGAAATCGTCCCGTCAGGAGAAGATCTTGTGGTTGATGTCAGGATATCACCGATGGACCGTGACGAACTGC
>CAYLLI010000222.1:0-329 GCA_964384295.1 uncultured Chromatiaceae bacterium | reverse complement strand
ATAGAGTAAGACGATTATGGCTGCGAGACTAAGGATGCTTGCTTTGAGCCAGCGAAACAGCACCCTGATCGAAGGCAAGTTGAGTTTTATCGGGGCTGATGCCCAGCGGGACCCCGTGACCGGTGAGGTTTACTATGCTGGGCGCATAGATGTGTCACCCACGGTCAGAGCAGAACGGCCCTCCCTTGCGCCATTCACTGCCGGCATGCCAATCGAAGCACTGCTTGTTACCGGTGAACGAACGTTTCTAAGCTACCTCATAACTCCCCTGTTTAATGGAATGAACCGTGCCTTTAGGGAGAGTTGATGGCCAGGATTGTCTGTCCTCA
>CAYLLI010000221.1:0-3349 GCA_964384295.1 uncultured Chromatiaceae bacterium | reverse complement strand
TGGGTTCTGTATCTGCTCCCGGCAGTTATTTAGTGACCTGAATATCGTACTTGTCCAACAGGTCGTACAGTGTCGGACGGGTGATGCCCAAAAGCTTTGCCGTCTTTGAAATATTGCCTGAAGCATGGGCCAGCGCTCTGCGAATGGCGGCCACCTCGGCGTGACGCCTCACTTCGCGGAGGTTCAGGTCTTCAGCTTCGGTGTTCTCGGTAAGCCCCAGGTCTACCGCCGTAATCTGCTTGCCTTCAGCCATAATGATGGCGCCGCGAATTTTGTTTTCCAGTTCGCGCACGTTGCCCGGCCAGTCGTGATTTTGAATCGCGCGTTCAGCATCCGGCAGAAAGCCTTTCAGTTTTCGGTTCTGCAGCGCTGCATGTTTCGCCAACAAGCTGCGGGCAAGAATAATCCGTTCACCCGTGCGCTCGCGCAACGGCGGAATGTTAATCGTGATCTCGCTGATTCGATAGAACAGATCTTCACGGAAGTGACCTTCGGCAATACTTTCCTGTAGGTTTTTATTCGTAGCACAGACGACCCGGACATCAACCGGGATTTCGGCACGACCACCAACCCGCTCAACCACCCGTTCCTGCAAAAACCGCAACAGCTTGGCCTGCAGCGACATCGGCATATCGCCGATTTCGTCGAGAAACAGCGTACCGCCATTCGCCACTTCAACCTTGCCCTGGGTTTGTTTCACAGCTCCTGTAAACGCACCCTTCTCATGGCCGAAGAGTTCGCTCTCCAACAGGTTCTCTGGAATGGCTGCACAGTTAATCGCAACGAACGCCTCATCGGCACGTTCACTTAATGAATGTACGGCCCTCGCAAGCAGCTCTTTACCGGTGCCACTCTCACCGAGCAGCAACGTGGTGGCATTCGTCGGTGCCACCTTCTCGACCATTCGGCAAACCTCCTGCATTTTCGGGCTCGCCGCAATAATGCCGTCCAGTGTCGACACGCCCGAGTTGCGCAGCAGCCGCTGGTTCTCTTCTTCGAGGTCAAACATCTGGTACGCGCGCTGCACGATCAGATGCAAAATCTCGTCGTCCACCGGCTTTTGATAGAAGTCGTAAGCACCGAGGCCGACCGCACGAACCGCGTTTTCCTGATCACCGTGACCGGTCACCACAATGACTTTCGTCTCCGGGCGCAGCGCCAGAATTTCCTGCAGCGTTGCAAGCCCTTCGCTGACCCCTTCCGGATCCGGGGGTAACCCCAAGTCCTGCAGCACAACGCCCGGCTCATGCCGCCGCAATTCGGCAAGTGCCGACTCACGGTCCTCGGCAATCAGCACCTCGTAGTCTTCGAAACACCACCGCAGCTGACTCTGCAGCCCGGGATCGTCTTCCACAATCAACAGATGCTTTCGCTTTGCTTCACTGCTGGCCAAACCTGACTCCTTTCCGATTCGAACCCAATACTTTCATCAACCGCACTGATCAGCCATTCAGGGCTTTTACCGGCATACGAATGGTGATTCGTGTGCCAACGCCCTGCTCGGACTCCACCTGAAACGCTCCACCCGCCGCCAACACAAACGACCGCGCCTGATAGACACCAATGCCCATACCCTGAGCACCCTTGGTCGAATCAAACGGGCGAAACAGGCGGTCCCGAATAAACTCGGCATCCATACCCGAGCCGCTGTCTTCAATCGTAATCTGCGCCTGCCCGGCAATCGTGTCAATGGACACCCGCACGTAGCCTTCCTCAGTAGCTTCCTGGGCATTGCGGATCAGGTGAGCCAGCACCGACGCAAAGCCTTCCCGATCCGCCAGAATCTCGACAGAACTGTCTTTATCATTAAAGTCAGGTTGCGGTTCGCGCCCGGCGCAACGATCGATAGCATCGCGCACCATATCGGCCACTTTCACCGCGCGCTTCGGCCGGTCCGTCTTGCCGGCCTGCAGCTGCGCAAGCAACTTGTTCATGCGGCCCACCGAGTTATCGATCGTGGCCATCGCGTCTTCGAAAAATGCCGGATTGCCTTTGTGCTTGGCCGCGTTTCGCACCATCAACGACTGCTGCGCGATCAGGTTCTTTAAATCGTGCATCACAAATGCCGTGAGGCGGTTGAACGCTTCAAACTGCTTCGCTTCGGAGAGTTGCTGGTCGGCAAGGTACTGCGCCAGATACGCCGCCACTTGTCTGCCCGACGTACGCAGCAGATCAATCTCTTCATACGTGAGCCGAAAGCTGGAGCTCGACTGGAAGAGCACGACAAACCCGAGCAGCTCGTCATTACTGATCAGCGGCACAATTAACAGCGCATCAGGAAACTGCTCGAGCCACAGCGGTCGCGACACGCCCGGGTACAGGTCAGGACGACGATTGAGCTCCGCGGTGTCCAGAATCCAGTTCCGCTCTGCCATAAAACGCACGGCAGGGTCCGCAGCATCCACACTCACGTCGTTCCAGCCTTCGGTATTCCAGCCGGCGACACAATGAAACGGGCTCTCCGCATTATCGCGCAGCCATAAAACCCCGGCCGGACTTGCAACAATCTGGGCAATCCCCTGAATGGCGCGTTCAGGCAACGGCGTGTTTTCAGTGGGTGCTGCCAATGTATCGATTAAGCGCAACCACTCTTCACGATAGTCATAGCGAAACGGCAGAAAATGCTTACTGACATAGACCCGCAACTGCGCCCGCAGACGCTCTGAAAACAATGTCAGAAACAGCAGCGCAAACGAGCAAAGCGCAAACAGCGATCCTGCATAAACGGCGCTCTCACGCGAGAAACTGCGAAACAACGGAATCAAAACGAGAATGAGTGCGAGCTGAGCACCCACTGCCGACAGCTTCGACGCATACGCACGCGCCTGCGGCGATACAAACACGGCGAGCGACCACTGCGGATTACCGCGCCATGCCACCAACACCAACACCAGAGCTGCGATCATCGCGCCAACCCGCAGGAACATCATCCAGGGCGGCACCTGCAGCGTAAGCAGTGACACGGTAGCCATCAGCGCCTGCGAGCCGACCACCAGTACAGCCGCCAGACAGATCCGCTTCAGCGCCGATTCCTGATCAATCGTTGCTTCACTGAAGAACTGTGCGGCGAGGGCCAGTGCGAGCAGATCGAGCACCAGCAGCGCAACAAGATAGACGGCGTCATCAGGGAACACCTGCTCAATCTCCCGCACCGGCAACAATGTGATCGCACAGGCCAGCAAGACGAGCGCCCACATCCAGCGCGCTCCGCGGCGCACCTGTTCAGGCATCGACTGCAGATAGGGCCCGCGCAACAGCCGCTCGATCAGCAGGTACCAGGTCATGAGCAGCACCAGCGCGACCAGCATGCTGCCGGCGCCGATGGCGCTGCCGGGGTCGGGGATCTAAT
>CAYLLI010000220.1:0-3373 GCA_964384295.1 uncultured Chromatiaceae bacterium | reverse complement strand
CCGTGTGCCGAGACTCGCCACCGCATTCAACGGCGTGTCAGCAAGCCCTTTAACCCGCACCGCAAACACACCCTGCAACGGACTGACTCTGCGGTTCAAGCGCAGGTTCGCCGTGGGATAACCCAGCGTGTTGCCTAACTGCTGACCCGGCACAACCCGACCCGCCATCGAATAATGCCTTCCGAGCATGCGACCGGCCTTGTCCAGATCACCATCACGAAGGGCCTGCCGAATGCCCGTGCTCGAAACGCGTTCACCATTCAAAACAAAACTGCCGACTTGCTCAACCGTAAACCCGTAACGAGAGCTTGCTGCCTGCAGGTCTTCGACCGTACCCATCCGTTTGCGGGCGAAACGGAAATCATCACCGACAACAAGGTGTTTTACACCCAGCATCCCAACGAGCAGCTGCTCAATGAACGGCTCGGGTTCCAGCAGGCTTAACTGCTTTTGAAACCGCGGACAGTAAAACGCAGAGATACCCTCTGCTTTGAGTCCTGCGTACTTTTCCCGAAACCGCATCAGCCGCGCCGGTGCAGTCGCCGGACTAAAAAACTCTGCCGGTGTCGGATCAAACGAAAACACCAGCGACGGCACGTTGTGCTCGCGCGCGGCTTCTTTAACCCGCGCCAATAGCTGCTGATGACCCGTGTGCAAACCATCGTAAACGCCGATAGTGGCAACGCTGCCGCCCTGCAGGACTTGCGGTCGTTGGTTGGGTTGGCGGATCAGGTGCATCCCGGCATCATCAGTAAGGGGTTGGGGGCCACGGCCCTCGCAGTATTCCAAGCGGGGATTATAAGGAGTGCCCCGCTGATTTGATACGCAGATCTGCAATCCGGACACCCGTTGCCAGCAGGCTGCCGACGTACGCCACGCCTCCCCCGGCAACGCATAGGGCCAGCCACCAGCAGCGCGTCAGCGCACCCGCCTCAAACCATGCCTTCAACGGAGGAACAAACTCGACCAGCAGCATCGCCATGATCGCATTGGCGACCAGCAACTGAATCAACAGCCGACGCCAACCGGGCTGCAGATGCAGAACACTGGCTCGCTGCAAACCGCGGAACAACAGATACGCATTCAAAAACGCGCTCAACGCGGTGGCAGCGGCAAGGGCCGTATGCGGACCCGGCAGGTCATTGTTCAGCCAGAACAGCACGAGACCAATGTTCAAAACAAGGTTTGCGGCAAATGCGACAAGACCCACTTTTACCGGCGTTTTGGTGTCCTGGCGCGCGAAGTAGCCGGGAACCAACACCTTCACCAGCGTAAACCCAACCAAGCCAAAGGAATAAGCCATCAAGCTCAGCCGCGCCATCTCCACCGCCTGCGCATCAAACAGGCGGCCGTAAAAGATCGTTGCGATTGCCGGTCCGGCCAGCACGAATAAACCCACTGCAGCGGGCGTCGCGATCACCGCCACAAGGCGCAAAGCCCAGTCCAGGGTTTCCGAGAAACCTTCCATCGCCTCATCGCTGAACTGGCGGGACAAACTCGGCAAAACCACGGTGGCAAGCGCGATCCCGAACACACCCAGCGGAAACTCCATCAGCCGGTCTGAGAAATACAGCCAACTGACACTGCCGGTCACAAGAAACGTGGCGATCATCGTGTCGAACAAAATACTGATCTGCGCGACTGAAGAGCCGAATAAAGCGGGCGCCATCAAGCCGGCAATGCGGCGCACTCCGGGGTCACGCCAACCCCAGCGCGGCACACCGAGCATGCCGACCCCGCGAAGAAACGGCAGCATAAAAAGCAGCTGCAACAGCCCCGCAAGAAACACACCCATGGCCAAAACAATGCCGGGACGATCACTGTAAGGCGCAACAAACGCAGCAAAGCCAATCAGCACGAAGTTCAACAACACAGGTGCAAACGCGGGTGCGGCAAACTTTTTGTACGTGTTCAGAATGCCGCCAGCCAGTGCGGTCAGCGAGATGAAAAACAAGTAAGGGAAAGTCCAGCGCAGCATGTCGGTGGCGAGCGCAAACTTGTCGGCGTTTTCAGGGGCTTCCGAAAACACCCAGCCGGCACCGAACAAGCTGATCAGCACGGGTGCGGCGACAACACCGATCGCCGTAAAGACAAACAATACCAACCCGAGCGTTCCGGCCACTTTACCGGCCAGATCTTTTGTTTCGGCGTCACTGCGGGTTTGGTCGTACTCGGCGAACACCGGCACAAACGCCTGCGAGAATGCACCCTCAGCAAAAAAGCGCCGAAAAATATTGGGGATCTTAAAGGCGACAAAGAACGCATCCATGACGAGTCCGGCGCCGAAAAAGCGCGCATAGACCATGTCTCTGACCAATCCCATGACCCGGGAGAGCAAGGTCATGCTGCCAACCACGGCGGTCGACTGGAGCAACCCACCCGTTTTGCCGGCAGGCTTCGGCTCGCGTTTGGTATTCTCCCCTTCAGACACCCTCAAACCCTTGTATTTATTGCTATTACCCCGAAAAGGGTCGAATCCAGGCCGCTTCAGACCTGCGCAATCCGCCGCCCCGCCGGGCACCCGCTTGAATGGGCACACCCGGCATGCCGCCCATTCTATACGCTTCGCAGCACGGTCGGGGCATCAAGCGGCGGGAATCGAAGGATAAAAGCGCCGCCATGACCAAAGAAACCCGATTCTAAGTGCAGGAAAACATTGACATCAGGCGCGCAAATCTGAAGAATACGCACCCTTCTACGGCGCGGCATGTCCCGCAGCCGCAAAGACCGGTAGCGGCAACTCCGCTAACCCATGAATTAACAACAGGATACTTACGTGGCTAACATTAAATCAGCAATCAAGCGCGCTAAAACCAGCGAAAAGCAGCGTCAGCACAACGTCGCGTTGCGTTCACGCATGCGCACAGCCATCAAGAAAGTCATCGCGGCGGCAGAAGCCGGTGATGCAGAAGCTGCAGCAGCTGCCTTTAAGAAAGCAGAGCCGAGCATCGATACGATGGTGAACAAAGGCCTGATTCACGGCAACAAAGCTGCCCGCACGAAGAGCCGTTTGAACAAGCGTGTTCGTGCGATCAGCGCCAGCTAACACAAGCACCAAACGCTACATTCCGATTGCCTTTACCATTCAGGCAGTTATAAAAAAACCGGCTTAGTGCCGGTTTTTTTATTGTCGCAAAAGAACCGTGAACTCTAAATCGGACTGTACGGTTCGTCGCTCAATTCCTCTTCGCTTTCTTCGCGCTTCAGCTCTTCAAGCCGGGTCATTAAATCGCCGGCCAGCTTAGCCGTTCCGATTTTCGCAATGGCACTGATGCGATACACAGGCCCCGACCAGTCCAGCGCGGCCAGCACTTCGCGTTCCACTTCGGCACACACGTCATCGGTCAACAAATCGGTGTTGTTACACACCACC
>CAYLLI010000219.1:0-3387 GCA_964384295.1 uncultured Chromatiaceae bacterium | reverse complement strand
TCGCCTGACCACCGAAATCCAGCGTTTGCTGGATGACACGGTGTTTCTGGCAGCAGTGTTCAGCGCGCCGGAAATTGAAGCGCTGGCGGCGTACCTTGAGGAACACCATGCCGCTGCCGTCACGGCACGGTATGCAGCAACCGATGCTTTGATTGCTGATGATGCGGTGCCGGTGCGTGACCCTGCTTTGGGCGAACTACTGCCGCTGTCGTATGCGCAACAAAGCCTGTGGTTTTTAAGCCGCTTGTATCCTTCGAGCACAGCGGCGAATGAACAATTCGCGATTCGTCTGACTGGACACGTATCGGTGCCGCAGCTAGCGAACGCGTGGCAGCAGGTCGTGTCGCGTCACTCGGTGCTGCACACCCGGTTTGTCGCGCGCAACGATGAGCCGCATCAGTTTATTGATCGGGAGCTGATTCAGCCGCTGCGTATTGTTGACGATGCGAATGTGCAGAGTTTGGCGGCTGCCGAAATTGCCACACCGTTTGATCTTGAACACGGGCCGCTGCTGCGTGCCTGCATTGTTCCGTCCGACGATGCGGTCACTCTGTTGGTGACGGTGCACCACATTCTGGCTGACGGCTTGTCGGTGGAGTTGCTGCGCGATGATCTGGCAGCGTTCTATGGTGGGGCAGCACTTGAACCTTTAAGTATTGAGTTTGCCGACTACGCGTGTTGGCAGCAAAGCAGCAGTCTTAAACACGAAGCAGCGCTTGAGTACTGGCAGCAGCAGCTCTCGGGTGCCGAGTGTTTGCTCTCGTTGCCGACAGCACCTGTTGCCGCTGCACTGCCGGCAGCGGCGCGTGCCGAACAGTGGCTCGACAGTGCAGCGGTTGATGCATTGCGCGAAGCGTCTCTTGCGCGGGGTACGAGTGTCTTTGCTGTGATGATGGCCGCCTGGCGTGTTGTCATCGCCCGGTTCGCCGGCCAGAGTGATTTTCTGATCGGCTCGCCGGTCACGCTGCGACAAACCTCGCAGCTGGAGTCGATGGTCGGCTGCATGGTCAACAACGTGGCGTTTCGTAATCCGTTGAGCGAGGGCCGCGAGCAGACCTTTGCCCAACTGCTTGATGGCGAGAAAGCCGCGCTGGTGGCAGCGCTTGATCACATCAATCTGCCGTTTGAGCAGGTGGTCGAAGCCGTTGATCCGCCGCGTGAGTTCGGTCGCCACCCGTTGTTCCAGGCGCTTTTGATGTACGAAGACCGGTCAGCGCCGGTCGCTGTGCAGGATGATGTGACGTTTGCCGTTGATGTGCCGCATCCCGAGCGACCGTCCTATTGGGATCTTGAGATTACGCTGGTCGACGCAGGCGCAGGACAGGACCTTCGCGCGTTGGTGACGGTGAAACCGGAGCGCTATTCCGCAGCATTGGCGACGGATTTGCTCGCCAGTTTCTCGCGCGTGCTGACGGCGTTGGCAGCCAATTTAGATCAGTCGGTGGCTGATTTGCCGGTCGCTCAGTTGCAGGCACAAGACCGTCTGCAGTCGCCGGCGGTTGAAGAACTTTCAAATGCGTGTCTGCATGAGTTGTTTGAAGCGCAGGTAGCGCGTACGCCGGAGGCTATCGCGGTTATTACTGACGATGAATCGCTGAACTATCGCGAGTTGAACGAACAGGCGAACGGCATCGCGCATCAGCTTATTAACGCCGGTCTTCAAGTTGGCACTCGCGTGGGTTTGTACATGGACCGGTCGGCGGACCGGTGTGCCGCGGTTATCGGGGCGATGAAAGCCGGCGTCGTGCTGGTGCCGCTGGATCGTCGCTGGCCGCCGGAGCGACTGCGCGACATGGTCTTGCAGTCACAGGTGCAAACCCTGCTGGTGGCCGAAGCGGCGCACGCTTTGGAACCGGGCGACGGGTTCGCAGCGCTTGCCGTCGACGACGTGGTCGCCATGTCGGAGAATCCGGCGCTTGGAATTGAGGCAGCAAGCCCCGCCTGGATATTGTTCACGTCCGGCTCAACCGGGCGTCCGAAGGGCGTTGCGTATTCGCATCAGGCGGCGGTATTTCGTGTGCAGTGGATGTGGGACGCATTGCCGTTTGCTAGTGATGAACGGTTTATTCATCGCAGCAGCTGCAACTTTATTGATGCGTACTGGGAGTTGTTTGGCGCGCTGGCGCACGGTGCTGCGGTGGTCGTGCCGAATAAGGATGCCGACCGCGACCCGGCACTGTTGCTTCAAAGTATTCAGCAACACAGCGCGACGCATTTGGTGGCGGTGCCGTCACTGTTGCAGACCCTGCTTGATATCGCCACAACCCGTGGCGCGAGCCATCAGTTAACTCTGCGCAGCATGATTTGCAGCGGTGAGCCGTTGGCTGCAGAGCTACTCGCGCGGGTGCGTGCAGCATTGCCGGACGCGCGGGTGATTAACACCTATGGCACAACCGAGACCTGGGACATCAGTGCACTGGTCGCCGAACCCGATACGCCGGTGAATGCGGCGTCGGTCGGACAGCCGCTGCCGGGTGTCAGTGCTTTCGTGTTCGATGCCAACCGCAACCCGGTGCCTGTCGGCGTCTGGGGTGAGCTGTATGTCGGCGGTGCGGGCCTTGGTCTGGGTTACTTAAGGGACGAGGGTTTGCAGTCGCTGACGCAGGATGTGGCGGGTTTGCCACTCTATGCCACCGGCGACCGGGTCCGCTGGCTGCCGCAGGGGGAGTTGGAAATCAGTGGCCGCATTGATCGTCAGCTCAACGTGCGCGGCCTGCGTGTGGAGCCCGCTGAAATTGAACATCAGTTGATGCATCACGCGGCGGTGAAGCGCGCCGCGGTCGTGGCAGCGGCGAACCCGCAGTCCGGCGATAACAGTATTGTGGCGTATCTCGAACCGGTGACTCCGGAAGACCAGCCGGAAACCAGCGTTATGAGTGAGTTCCTGCGTGGCTGGCTGCCTGAGCCGTTGGTACCTTCGATGTACGTTTGGTTGCCGGCATTGCCGCTCACTGCCAGCGGTAAAACCGATTATCTGAGTCTGCCTGAACCCGATTGGAACGCGGCAGGCGTTGCCGTTCGCTACGAGGCACCGGCGACAGCCACCGAGAAAACGCTGGCGTTATTGTGGCAGGACGTATTGGGTGTTGCTGACGTCGGGCGCAATGACGACTTCTTCGCGTTGCGCGGTCATTCACTGTTGGCAGCGAAGCTGATGTCGCGGGTGTGTGATGCGTTTGATGCTGACTTGCCGCTGCAGTGCCTGTTTGAGCATCCGACGCTGCGAGGTTTTGCCGCCAGCGTGGATGCGATCCGCTGGGCGATGCAGGAGAGCGGAACCGCAGGTGATGACGCTGCCGATGAAGGTCGTGAGGTGCTCCGGTTTTGACCGCACTCGAACTCATCGGTTACCTGCGCGAACAGGGTGTGCGGCTGGGTGTCGACGGC
>CAYLLI010000218.1:0-3390 GCA_964384295.1 uncultured Chromatiaceae bacterium | reverse complement strand
TGTCCGCACCCAGAATCTGCAGGCGCACTGTGGTGCCTTCTTCGCCGCGAATTAACTGCACGACGTCATCGAGCTCCCAGCCGATGACATCGACCATTTCACCACTTTCGTCCTGTCCTACAGCCGTAATGCGGTCATTGGCTTTCAGCTTGCCGTCGATGGCTGCGGGGCCGCCCGGGATGATGTTAATGATGGTGACGTAGTCGTCCTCAAGCTGCAGAGATGCTCCGATTCCCTTGTAGGACAGGCTCATCGCAATTTTGTATTCCTCAGAGTTGCGCGGCGACATGTAGCTCGAATGCGGGTCCAGCGTGTGCGTGAACGCATTTAAAAAGTTTTCGATAACGTCGTCAGAGTCTATTTCGTTAATTCGTTTCAGCAGACGTGTATAGCGCTTATTCAGAACCTCGGTGGTTTCTTCCCAGGTTTTGTCTGCAAGCATCAAACTGATGGCGTCATTTTTCATGCGCTTGCGCCACAAATCCTGCAGTGCCTCTTCTGAGGTTGCCCAGGGTTGCTCCTCGCGATCAAACATGTAGGACTCATCGACCTCGAGATCCGGCATGGTTTCCAGCAAGCCGATCACATAGGTAAGGTTTTGCTCGGCGCGATCGCGGTAAATCCGGAAGATATCAAATACCGGATCCATATCGTTGTTGCGCAGTGTGTCGTCTAACGAATCCCGGTAGCGCTGGAAGTACTCGATATCGGTGGACAGGAAGTAGTGTTTGTTGCCGTCCAGTGCTTTGATGTAGTTGTTTAACAGCTCGCGTGAAAACTCGTCGTCGATGGCTGTTTTGGAGTAGTGCGCGCGCTCGGCGAACCGCGTGACCATGCGTGAGGCCTGACTGTGCCGCTTGGAGCTCTCCAGCACCGCCGGTATGCCGGAATCTTCCGTCTGCGGAGACTCTGATGTCAGGGCCCAGCTGGTCGAGTGCAGGCTTGCTGCAAGCAGGACGACGGGAATGAGGGCAAAACAGGAGCTAAAGCGTGAACGCACAGATTTTACAGGCATGGACTTTACAACTTGAATCGAAAAAGGGTTGTCTGCAATATGGCACCGATATTTGGTGCTAGTTCACATTATCACAACAATCCTCAATGAATCCCAGTCAAACCAACGTATCTGTGCCTGAAGCCCCGCCGAAAGCCGACGTAAATATGCGCCCGGTAACGGTTTTGCTGGGTATTGTTATGGGCACCGTCGGGGCAGTCGCCGCCGGTTTATTGCTGGTCTGTCTGATCTACGGAATCTTGCTCGAGGATTACCCGAGGCTTGAAGCTGAGCTTCCGACACTGATTACAGCCACGCTGATGTTCAGCGAGCTCACTGTTTTTGCTGTGTTGAGCTTTTACGGCTCTTTAAAGCAGAAGCCCTGGCGCCGAATTGCCATGGTCATTCTGTGGCTAAGCGTAGTGGTTGTGGGCGCTTATTTTTGGCCTGAATAACGCGGTTGCAGGCCCGTCCCCCGGCCGCGGTTTGCTGACATAACCCGGCTAATTCGACGATTTCTGCGCAGAATCAGCGCTGCCGCTGACCGTTCCCGCGTTCCTGCTGATACGCCAGCCCAGCTTCCCAATCATTAGCATTAAAGGGAGTGCTGTTAGCAGAATCCACGCAGCAGGTTTTGCCTGCAATGCATCCACATAGATGCTGACGAAAAAACCGAGCACGCCGAACCGGCCTTCATACGGGCCCACGAGCCATTGCCCAACGAGAAATGCCACTGCCGGAACCAGCACGCCGCTGACAAAAAGCAGCTTGACCCACGAAGGAATGTTTTTGAACATCGGAACACCTTAAGTAAAGCAGGTGCTTATGGTCTCATGGTTGCCGCGACCATAAAAGCGCGCTATCCGGGAGCCGACTCAGAAGGGCTACCTTTCGACAAAAACCGGCTTCGCGCCATTCGTCTGCGCCCGCGCAGTCTTGCCAGCCCGATCAGAATTGTGGCGTGTAAGGTCATTCCGGCGAACAGCAGTGCGTAAGGAATCAGCCAGCTGCGGCCATCCAGGAATAGTGCTGAGAGCAACGCGGTGCTGCCGGCAACAAAATAGAACGCCGGTATCAGGCGGTAGACCGTTCTCGGCAGCCAGATTTTTCTGAGGGCCAGGGTTTTCAATCGCTCAAAGGCTTTGCGGCCGCCAGAATGTTGTTGATGCTTCTCGCGACCGGACAGGCTCATCGCAGAGCAATCCACCATGCAGCCTGACACCCGGGACCGCGTGGCACCAGTCGCAATACCTGCCGCTGCATCAGGAATGCCCCTCCACCGAGCCGGCCTCCATCAGATCGATAAATTTAAGCTGCATTTTGCCCAGCGCGATGATGTCGCCGTTTCTCAGCCGATGCTCAGTGACTCTGCGTGAGTTAACAAGGATGCCGTTCCGGCTGTTTAAGTCTTCGATGGTTGCGCCGTCTTCATCACTGATGATGCGGGCATGGGCCCGACTGACGTATTCGGTCGATATGTGGATGTCGTTATCCGGGCTGCGACCGACGGTCATGCAGTCTTTGAACAACGGATACTTCAAACGCTGAGCGCTATTCAACACCAGCAGAATGCGGTTGACCGTTTGCGGATCCGAAGTGACAGGCAGGTTTTGAGATTCCGTCGACGCTGTGGGTGTTTTCTTTCCGAGGTTCTTTTGCAAACGATCAATTTCGTTGCTCATTGTGCCGATCGATTGACGCAATTCCTCAATCTCACGCTTTTGCTTTGCGAGCATGTCCGTCGTGTCGGTTGAGGTTTGCGAAGTCCCGGCAGATTTAAATCCCGGAATCGGTGAGCAGTCGGTCGGGTCATCATCGCCGAGTAGTTGCCGCAACGGATTAAGTTTAGAAGGCTTGTCTGCCATGGCCCGTGTGTTCCTCACATCAACCGATGCGTAGCTACTGCATCTAGTTCTTTGTTTTAAATACTATTTTGTGTTGATGCCAATTCGCGATTCAAGCAGCATCGTCAGATACTCATAGTACTGAGTGCCACCGGCAAAAATGTGAACCAGTTCACATTTTGTGACCGGGAAACGTGGAAGGGCGGGGAGGACTCAGGTTGAGCCCGGGTAAATGATGAAAGACTGCACCTGGCGACTCAGCGCCTTGCATGCGGCAGCGCGGGTTCTGGCAACCAGCGGCACCGGAACGAAGAATGCCGGCATGGCCGAGGTGCCGGTGAGATTGGCGCTGATCGTGCCTGCCTGGGTGCCGTCTTTAAGATCCCAGACTGTCGCCTGATAGGTCGCAGTGTCTTCCCACCACGCAAGACCAAAGCACCCACCGCCGCCCGGGCCAACCGCGCAAGACATGCCGCCGCCCGAGTTGGTCTGATCGGTATCGCCGCGCACCCAGATGATGTAACGCACATTCAGCTCTGCAAGCTTGTTCGC
>CAYLLI010000217.1:0-3452 GCA_964384295.1 uncultured Chromatiaceae bacterium | reverse complement strand
AACGTGGGTACCCATTCGCCGTCGACGAGCTTGGTGTTCCAGCCGACATGATCCGCATGCAAATGGGTGCAGATGACGTAATCGACTGAATCAGCCGGAAACTCCATGCGGTCGAGTTGCTGCAGAAAGTCGCCCTGACGTTGGTTCCACTGCGGCACGATCCGGTCTTTGTCGTTACCGAGACAGGTATCGATGACCAGTCGTTTGCCGCAGCTTTCCACCAGCAGCGCAAACGTGCTGGAGATCAGCTCGCCTTCCGGAGTAATGAAGTGGGGCTGCAGCCACTCGATCGGCAGCACATTGTCGGGTGTCGCTTCAGTAACCAGTGCCGCTGCCGGCATTGACGTGTCTTCGGCTTCGATCAGCCGAAGAATTGTGCAGTTGCCGATTTCCCAGCCCTGCACGAGCCCGCTAGCGTCGGCGCAGGTCGCGAATGGAGCTGCGACCGTCGTTGGTGGGTTGGTACCAGACCGTGAAGTCAGCCACCGCCACTTTCCACTGTTCAAGATCGTTGTCACCAACAATCTCGAACGAGTTAAAGCCAACGCGGTTCATGTACAACAGCTGTTCCAGCAGCACGTCGCCCACGGCACGCAGCTCTTTCTCAAAGCCGTATTCATCGCGCAGGATGCGTGCGTACGAATAGGCACGCCCGTCGGTAAAGGCCGGAAACTCCAGTGCAATCACGCTGAAGTGCTGCACGTCATCGGCAATCGCGTCCGGATGCTCGTCGCTTTTCAGTACGATGCCCAACGCGTCGCCGCGAGCAATCAACGCATCGCGCGACTCACGCCACTGGTCGAGGCTGACGATCAGGTCGCCGGACTCAGGGAGCACTTCCAGTCCGGCAGCGCTCACAAAGCTGTCGGTGACTTCAATGCCGTCTTTAATGAGCGCCATAAAGCGCCTCCTTAAACGGGTCCATGCCGACGCGTCGGTAGGTCTGCAGGAACGTTTCTTCAACGTCTTCCCGTTGTTCAATGTAAGTGTTCAGAATGCGTTCCACGGCGTCGACGACTTCGTCTGTCGAAAAGCCCGGACCGGTGCGGTCACCCAGTGCAGCGTCTTCGGCCGACGAACCGCCCAGTGTGAACTGGTAGAACTCCTGGCCTTTCTTCTCAACACCCAGAATGCCGATGTTGCCGACATGGTGGTGACCACAGGCGTTCATGCAGCCTGAGATGTTCAGCGAGATTTCGCCGATGTCGTGCAGGTGATCGATGTCTTCAAACCGCTGCTGAATGCGTTCCGCAATCGGAATAGAGCGGGCATTCGCCAGCGCGCAGTAATCAAGACCGGGGCAGGCAATGATGTCGGAGATCGTGCCGATGTTGGGCGTGGCGAGCTCCAGTGCTGCCAGCTTTTGCCAGAGTTCGTACAGGTCTTTCTCACGCACGTCAGTGAACGCCAGGTTCTGGCGGTGGTTCACGCGCAGTTCGCCGAAGTTGTACTCATCGGCAAGGTCAGCCACCGCATCCATCTGCTCTGACGTCATGTCGCCGGGCGGCTGTTTGCCGCTTTTCAGTGAGATGTTAACGATGCGGTAGCCCGGCACTTTGTGCGCTGCGGTGTTCGCCCGCAGCCAGCCCAGAAACGCGACGTCTTTCTCGCCCTGCGCTTCAAGCTCGGCAGAATAGTCGTCCAGCGTTTCGTATGCCGGTGGTGCGAAGTACTCCTGAATGCGGTCGACTTCATCGGCATCGAGCTGCAGTTTGGTGTCTTTAATTTTGTCCCACTCGGCTTCCACCTGTTTGCGGAACTCGTCAATGCCGGTGGCGTTCACCAGAATCTTGATGCGGGCCTTGTACTTGTTGTCGCGCCGGCCCCACATATTGTAAACACGCAAAATGGCTTCCAGGTACGACAGCATGTCTTCCGGTTCCAGCCATTCACGAATGGTTTTGCCGATGACAGGTGTACGGCCCTGACCGCCGCCAACCAGCACTTCAAAGCCGCTTTTGCCTTCCGCATTGTGATAAAGACGCAAGCCGATATCGTGCAGTGCCACAGCCGCGCGGTCTTTCGGCGCACCGGTTACGGCGATTTTGAATTTACGCGGCAGGTAAGAAAACTCCGGGTGCAGCGTTGACCACTGGCGAATGATTTCGCAGTAGACGCGGGGGTCTTCGATTTCGTCAGCGGAAGCACCGGCGTATTGATCCGACGTAGTGTTGCGAATGCAGTTGCCGCTCGACTGAATGCCGTGCATTTCAATGGCGGCAAGGTCTGCCAATAGCTGCGGCATTTCTTCGAGCTTGATCCAGTTGAACTGAATGTTCTGCCGGGTAGTGAAGTGCCCATAGTTGCGGTCGTACTTGCGGGCGATTTCAGCGAGGCCACGCATCTGGGTGCTGGACAGGCAGCCGTAGGGCACGTTCACGCGCAGCATGTAGGCGTGCAGCTGCAGATACAGACCGTTCATCAGCCGCAGTGGCTTGAACTGGTCTTCGGTCATTTCGCCGGCCATGCGGCGTTCGACCTGGCGGGCAAACTGCGCCACCCGCTCGGCCATAAAGGTGTGATCAAATTCGTCGTAGCGGTACATGGTGTTCTAGCCCGGATTTCTGACTGAGGGCCCGTAGGCGCGGATGTATTCTCGATAGGCCGTCGGATGCCGGCCGTGATCAGTTTCGTTCACTTCAATAAGCTGCGGGTCGATAATGAGGTTGCCGGCCTCGGCAGCCTTGCCGCTCTCCAGCAATTGCGCGGCAGCGGCTTCGTCTGCTGCGAGTTCGCCATCGGCAATAGCAGCCACCCAGCTGCCGTCCGCGGCGAGAAAAACAACCCTGCCATCCTTGAGGGTATTGGCGATGACCATGTGCGGCATAGCTTATTCCGTGAGGTTCGGTACTTATACCGAGTTTCTATAAAATGTTTTTAGTTTCAATTAATTAGCATCAATTGAAGCCGAGGCGCGAAGTCTACTTAGCGTCGCGCAAAACCGCAACGCTTACAGCAGAAATAACCGCTTTGTTGCTACTCAGAGGTCGTAACGTGAGAACAGGTCGCGTTTCTGACCCAGCAGGTATCGCTTCATGAAGCGCTTGGTGATTTTACCGGTGGTCAGCCACGCAATCCGTTTGCCGTTATTCGTATTCTTCAGGATTTCATCGGTGAGCCACGGCACCGCGGTTTCAACGTAGTCGCAGAGCACATTCAGAATGGGTTTGTTTTTTTCCCATTCTTCCTGGTCCAGGTGTTTCTGCTCTTCAAAAAAGTTGTCGGTAATCAGCACGCCGGGGCTAATGGAGCCCACAAGAATCTCCGGCATGTCCTTGTTTTCAGACCCCAGATAAATAGTGAGGCGATTGATTGCAGACTTGGTAGAGCTATAGACGCCCATGCCCGGTGTCAGCTGTTTGCCCTGAAAACTGCCGCCGAGCACATTGTAAAGACTGCCGCTGCCTTGCTCGCGGAAACCGGCAATGGCCACCTGCGAACCAAAGGTGGTG
>CAYLLI010000216.1:0-3469 GCA_964384295.1 uncultured Chromatiaceae bacterium | reverse complement strand
TTTCGGGTTGTAAAACATCTCAATGTAGTTAAACACATCAGACCACCGTGACTAGCCTTTTAACTATCGGAAAATTTCTGAGGATTTCTCATAGAAAGCACCAATAACCCAATAACAGCAAACAACTCAAGCAAGAACAGTGGCAAGTAACTATAAACTGTGCCGTGCGCCAAACTACTGCCAACGATGACATTTAAAAACGCACAACCGAGCACACAAATCCATCCGAAGGCACTTGCGGCAAGTGTTCGAAGATATAGACAAAAATAGGCTAGTAAGAAAAATGGCAAAGTGCCAGTAAGCACAAAAAACTCAACTAACGCGTACATTAAGTCGTATCCAGACTGCGGCAATTCGCGACCACTAACGATCTCCAAGTAGAAGACTAATATGGCAACGTAAATTGCGCTTGCTACAAGAGCAAAAGCAAGTAACACGGCACGCAGAACAGTATTAATTCTCACTTACGCAAAAGCCTATGTTTGTTGATAATGTCATCGAGCAAATCCATACCACCCTCATCATATGGAACTGGACTGATACCTTGTGGCGCCAAATTGCCACCATAAAAGACTTTTGGTATCGCAAAATACTCAAAGGCATCATTGTGAAACTGGTCAATATCATCCCCACAGGGACATCCAGCCGAATCTACTCTGCCGCGGGACCTGGTGGCCATATCGCTCTGGATAAGTCGTTGTCTTAATCGCTCTGATGTTTTGCTTTGGTATACATCGAAAGTCACAGCACTAGACTTAAAACGCATTCCCGCTTCTAGAAGAAGATTCACGGATCGAGACTGCCCCCTGCATATTTCAGCAGCTTCAGTATAGTATCCACACTCAGGATTAGAATGAGCCATCTGATCATAGTAGGCGCACATTGAAGTATCGCCATGACCATCTGGAATGTGATCTAGTCCCTCAGGATCAGTCCACATTAAAGACGTACCTGACTATCAATACCCTCTGGAACTTGTCTATCGGTAACGAGGCAGCGGGATGACAAGCTCCCTACCACCCCACCCCGCTTCATGTTAGCTTCATTCGCACTCACCACCCTCAGGATCCCCGAATGAGCACCACCAACCAACTCTTCGCCCGCCTAATCCCCAAACGCGCCAAATGGCGCTTGCATCAATGGCTGAAGAACTCGTCAGGCCCGATTGCGATCGGCAGCAAGAGCGAACAAGTGCGGAGCACCTTCGACATCCTGAAACGCATCCCCGGTTGGTTTACGCTGGACGACTGCAGTCACTTTCATTTGGTACTGGAGATGCAGTCGCTGCACGGGCAAACCGGCGACATGCTGGAGATCGGCAGCTACCACGGTCGGTCCACAGCACTGATGGCCAAACACTTGCGTCCCGGCGAAACCATTCACGTCTGCGATGCGTTTGAGGCAGACACCGAAGACCGTTACGCCGCTAAACCCTCCCCTGAAAATCTGCTGAACAATCTCCGTAAGGTCACGCCAAACTTCAGTGACTCACAGGTCGTTATTCATGAATGCTTGAGCAATGATTTGAAGCTGCCGGCAGAACAAAAATTCCGTTTCATCCACGTTGACGGCGGGCACAGTGCCGAACAGGTGTATGCCGATCTCGAACTGTCAGCACAGCATCTGCTGCCCAAAGGTGTCGTGGTGATCGACGACTACAAACACGCCCAGTGGCCCGACGTGGCGGTGGGTGTGGATCGCTATTTGAAAGAGCACCCGGAGTTCAGCGTCCTCGGCGACATGAACCGTCACGGTGCGCTGGGGCGCAAGCTGTATATCACCCGGGACTGACCTTAGTCTTTGGCGTCGATATCAAGCTTAAAGAAATCGAAGATGTCCTGATCCGCCAGCTGACTGGGCTGCACGTTCTTCAATGATGCGAAGATCGTACTAACGCGTCCAGGATGCTCGCGTTCCCACGTTTGCAGCATCGCTTTAATGTTCTGCCGCTGCAGGTTCTCCTGCGAACCGCACAGGTTGCAAGGAATAATCGGAAAACCGCGATAGTCGGCAAACTTTTGCAGGTCTGATTCACGGCAGTATGCCAGTGGTCGAATTACGACATTCTTGCCGTCATCGGATTTCAATTTCACGGGCATCGCAGCCAGCCGGCCGCCGTAAAACAAATTCAGAAACAGCGTTTCAACGATATCGTCGCGATGATGACCGAGCGCAATACGGGTAGCGCCGATTTTCTCGGCGAACTCATACAGCGTGCCGCGACGCAACCGCGAACAGAGTCCGCAGGTGGTTTTGCCTTCGGGAATCACCCGCTGCACGACGGAGTACGTGTCCTTCTCCACCACGTAGTATTCGATGCCGAGCTTCTCTAAATACTCCGGCAGTACATGCTCGGGAAACCCCGGTTGCTTCTGATCGAGGTTAACAGCGACCAGTTCAAACTTGATCGGCGCGACCTTTTGTAACGCCAATAGCAAGTCCAGCATCGCATAGGAATCTTTACCGCCGGACAAACACACCATGACCCGGTCACCGTCACCGATCATGTTGTAGTCGGTCACCGCCTCGGCCACCGTGCGCCGCAGCCGCTTGGCTAAGCGGTTGAAGTCGTTAACGTCTAACTCGCCGTCAGCAACACGGTTCAGCTCCCGCCATTGAATCGCATGTTCGGTTTCAGCCATCGGTCGCTTGCCTAGCCCTGCTGGGCCTCGCGGTTGGCAATGTACTCAAGCGCTTTGTCAAACCGCTCAAGCGTGCGCTCTTTACCCACCAATTCTACAGTCACGTCCAGCGGTGGCGACACGCCGGCACCGGTCACAATCACCCTCACGGGTTGTCCCAGTTTGCCGAACTTCAGGTCGAACTTATCTGCCACATGCTGAATCACGGCATGAATCTTCTCGCCCTGCCAATCATCCAGCTCGGCCAGGCCATCACGGATGGCTGCCAGAGGCTCTTTAATCACAGGCCGCAGATTCTTCTTCGCGGCATTCGCATCAAACTCGTCGAAATCCTGATACAGCCACAACATGCTCTCGGCCATCGCCTTCAACGTGACAGCACGTTCTTTGAAGGCATCGTAGACGTCCGCAGGATTCGGTCCGTTGCTGACGTCCACGCCGAGTGCTTCGAGCTGTGCTTTCAGCTCGTGACCGTGCTCAGCGCCTGAACCGGCAATGATGTACTGCTGGTTCACCCAGTCGAGTTTCTCGGCGTTAAACTTCGACGCCGACGGGTTCACGTCCGCAATATCAAACAGCTCGATCATTTGCTCGCGCGTGAATATTTCATCGTCACCGTGCGACCAGCCGAGCCGGACCAGGTAGTTCACGAGTGCGTCGGGCAAGTAGCCAGCCTCTTTGTAGCCCATCACGTTCACCGCACCGTGACGTTTCGACAAACGCGCGCCGTCTTCACCGAGAATCATCGGCATGTGGGCATAGACCGGGCGTTCGTAACCCAGCGCTTCGAGAATATGAATCTGCCTGGGTGTGTTGTTCAGATGATC
>CAYLLI010000215.1:0-3495 GCA_964384295.1 uncultured Chromatiaceae bacterium | reverse complement strand
GGGCCCATGCCGGTACCGCATTTGTTCTTCCAGCCGAACCCCTGATCTTCGATCGGTGCACCGCCCGGTTCCACTCCGACGCAGTCCGGTTTTCTCGCACCGTGTGCTTTACCCAGCGTATGACCACCGGCAATCAGCGCGACAATCTCTTCATCGTTCATCGCCATGCGACCAAACGACTCGCGAATATCTGCCGCGGCTGAAATCGGATCGTGATTGCCGCCGGGACCTTCGGGGTTCACGTAGATCAATCCCATTTGAACGGCAGCAAGC
Organism: uncultured Chromatiaceae bacterium; assembly: GCA_964384295.1. GTDB lineage: Bacteria > Pseudomonadota > Gammaproteobacteria > Steroidobacterales > JABIQA01. The sequence goes on along the minus strand of CAYLLI010000215.1, from coordinate 3,222 downwards.
GGCTTTTTCAGTTTGCCGTCTTTGTCGCGACGCCCTTCCATCTCAAGCATCTTGAGTTCAGGACCCCAATAAATCAGATCGGCCTCCCAGTCGTCCGTGCGACCACCGGCAAAACCGAGCGTCTGGAAGCCCATCGTTTCGAGCGACACGTTGCCGGCCAGAATCATCAGGTCAGCCCACGACAAACTGCGGCCGTATTTCTGTTTTACCGGCCACAGCAAACGGCGCGCTTTATCGAGGTTGGCGTTATCCGGCCAGCTGTTCAACGGATTAAATCGTTGCTGACCACCATCGGCACCGCCGCGCCCATCGTGCACGCGGTACGTTCCGGCACTGTGCCAGGCCATACGGATCATCAACCCGCCGTAGGTGCCGTAGTCTGCCGGCCACCAATCCTGCGAGTCGGTCAACACGGTCGCGATATCCTGCTTAACCTGTTTCAGGTCGAGCTCACTGAACGCGGCGCCGTAATCGAAATCTGCGCCATACGGATTTGAGCGCGGGTCGTGCGCGCGCAGCGGCTCAAGATTCAGGGTTTCCGGCCACCAAAATAAATTATCTTTGGCTTTCGTGTCGGATGCGAAAGAACCCAGCGAACCAAGAAAGCCGACGGCGCATGCGGTCGCTATCACCATGGACTTTGATGAAACGGTCATCGTTGTTCTCCTGTTAATGATTAACTGACGTCAACAAGAGTAGACCGGGTCCAATGTTTGGTAAATTTGAATATATAGAAAACTTCAATCGGTTTTAGTGAACAAACTAAACCTCAGCGAATACAAGGCACAGAGCCGGCCAAACATCAGGAAAGCGCTTGTTTACAGATATCGATCAGTGCCTCAATGCTAGACATTCGCGTGTAATTGGGGCGCAAAATGAACGCGATACGACGATGCGGTCCGGGCTCTTTTAAATGCACTGACGCCAGCGATGTTTCCTCCGCCATCAACTCCTCCCGCGCCATCTCGGGAATCAGAGTGCTGCCAAGCCCCCCTTTTACCATCTGGATTAGAGTGTACAGACTCGTGGCACTGACGCCCTCGTTGGCCCGCTGCTCGGCGAACTTGCACACCTCCAGTATCTGATCTTTCAGACAATGCCCTTCCTGCAGCAACAACAACCGGCCTTCACTGACTTCAGCACTGCTGATTTCCTTTTGCTTCGTATGCTCCTGACCGGCGGGCGCGATCCAGTAGAAATCTTCTTCCCAGAACTCCATGCTCAACAGACCATCACAATCGTAGGGCAAAGCGAGCACGCCGGCATCGATCTCACCGCGCCGGATTAAATCGACCAACACATGCGACTGGTCCTCGACGATGTTGAGTTCTGCATCCGGATACTGCCGCTGAATCAGCGGCATCATCTTCGGCAGCAGATACGGCGCGATCGTTGGAATAATGCCGATCGTCATCGGGTAACTCAGCGGTGCCCGCTGACTGTCGGCCAGATACTGCAGCTCTTCTACCTCCAGCAGAATCCCGCGGGCCTTGTCGAGCACCTGCTTGCCGACCGGTGTCACCAGCACTTTCTTATTGTCGCGCTCGAAAACTTTCAGACCGAGCTGCTTCTCAAGCTCGTTCAACGCCGTGCTCAGCGCCGACTGACTAATGTGGCATTGCTCTGCCGCCTTCTTAAAGTGCAACGTTTTTTCGACGGCCAGCGCGTACTTCAATTGCTTTATCGAGATCATCAGGAACCTGCAACGTCTGACTGACGCAAATAATGGATTAGCTGTGCTGTCACTCCGACAACAAAGCTTGCTTGCAAACGAACTTTAAGACGACGACTAATCCGCTTCGTTCAACATCGATTCATATCTGAATAATCTGCAATAATGCCCCGTCGGCTGCAAGCGGGTGTTTGCGACAAGGTACTCACATTGGGGAAAAGATTGAAGCCATCGACGGGCAGCCTGCCCGCTCTGCTGTTCACCATGCTGGCCTTAGCCAACCCGGTTGCGGCAGATGATGCGTCCGAAAACAAAGGCGTCACGTTGATGTATCAGCGGGAAGCGCCCCGTGAGTTTGACCGGTACCCGGAAGCGATCGAACTCCTGCTGGATCAGGCCGGCGGTTGGTATTCACAAGTCAATGCCACCGCGGTCACCCAACGGGCTGACGACAGCCTCACGGGCAATGACGGTCTCACCACCTTCAGCTACAACGTGTCGGGCGCTTGGCGGGTAGTACCCGGATCGACACTGAGTTGGTGGGTCCGCGGCGGCCGGCCGGTGGGCGATTCAAAAAACAGCAATCTGTCCCGCGACATCGGTGCGCTAACGGATGTCAACGCAACGATTGAAGACGAACCTATCTACCTTCGCGAACTCTTCTGGTCGCAGAGCCTGGGTAGCCGGACAATGCTCACCGCCGGCTTTATCGATTCTGAATGGCGCTATGACTTCAATCGCATGGCGAATAACGAGCAGTCCAACTTTCTGGCAGCGGCGTTTGTTAACTCCCCGACGATCCCCTTTCCGGACAGCAGCATCGCTGTCGACGCGGCTGTCGACCTGACGCCCTGGGCCGACGTGCACTTCGGCATCTATCAAACCAACTGCGACAAAGAGAGCTTGTCGTGTTTTTCGGAACTGAGCAGCGATGACTGGCTGGCACCTCTGGAATTTGTTCTGCGTTCCGACCTCACCAATCTTGGGAGAGGCACTTACCGAATACTGGCGTTTACCAGTAATCGCGACAACAAACGCGGCTCAGGAATCTCGGTAAGCATGGATCAGCAGCTGGGCCGGTTTATCCCGTTCTTACGTGCCGGGTTTTCAGATGCTGACGTGTCAGAGGTAAAGCGGTTCTTTTCCGTGGGAACGGGCTTTGAGGCACCCCTGGGCAGACCCTGGGATCTCATCGGCGCAGGCGTCGCCATCAGCGAACCTTCGGACGATGCGCGCAACACCGAAACACTGTTTGAAATTTACTGGCGGTTTCGACTCAACCCTTTCGTCAGCCTGACCCCCGATCTCCAGGTGATTCTTGATCCTGCGGACAACCCGGTCGATTCAACTGCGGTGGTTGCAGGGCTCAGACTCCAGCTCGATTTTTAACGCAAAAAAAACCGGGAGCTGTCACGATGGACCGACTCCCGGTTTTCGAACGCGTGATTAACGCGATCGTTTCTAGCGGAGGGTTCTGAATACCCGCGCCAGATAGTCTTCGTGCAGCGCATTGCGTTCTGCGGTAACCGCCTGGTCCGGAGTGAAGCTCT
>CAYLLI010000214.1:0-3550 GCA_964384295.1 uncultured Chromatiaceae bacterium | reverse complement strand
GAGGACGTGATCAGTCAACGCGTCGAAGCCGGTCTCGAACATCAGTGGTACGGCCACAATGCAGTAGGGGTAACGGGTTTCAGCCACCCGTTGCAGCGTTGTCCGGCGAATAACCGGGTGCAGTATGGCTTCGAGTTCGCGGCGGCGCGGTTCATCCGAGAATACCAGCGAGCGCAGTTTCGCGCGGTCCAGTGTGCCGTCGGCTGCGAGGATAGTTTCACCGAAGAACGCGATAATTTTCTGCAGTGCCGGTTGTCCGGGTTCGACGACCTCGCGCGCGATCACGTCGGTATCAATAACGGGAACGCCAAGCTTGGCAAATAGATTTGCTACGGTACTTTTGCCGCTGGCGATTCCGCCGGTCAGACCAACAACCAGCGGTGCTTGATCAACATGCTGATTCACGGATGCTCCGCAGTCAGGTAACGGTTCCACTCAACAGTGCGTTGAGTTCAGTTCCCCAGAGCATAGCGATAATTCCGGCGCCCGCAAGATACGGGCCAAACGGTATCGGAACTTCGCGCTTGTGTCCGCCGAAAACAATCATGGCGATGCCGGTGACGGCCCCGACGACGGCCGAAAGCAGAATGATGATAGGAAGCAGCTGCCAGCCGAGCCAGGCGCCCAGTGCAGCCAGCAGCTTGAAGTCGCCGTAACCCATACCTTCCTTGCCGGTAACCAGTTTGAAGCACCAAAACACGGTCCAAAGCGACAGATAGCCACCGATAGCCCCGAAAACACTGGCTTCCAGGCTGGTTGCGGGGAACGCACCCGCGTGCGGAATCAGGCTGAAAATGATGCCCAGCCAGACCAGCGGCAGTGTGATCTGATCGGGCAGCAGCTGCGTGTCGTAGTCGATCATCGTCAGCGAGATCAGCGCCCATGTCAGCAACAGCCCGCCGAGCCCTGCCCAGTTTGCGCCGAATTTAAAGATCACCAGCGCACTGAGGACGCCGGTAACGGCCTCAACAATCGGATAGCGTGCGGAGATCGGTGTACCACAATTAGCGCACTTGCCCTTGAGCACGAGCCAGCTGAGTACCGGAATGTTTTCAAGAGCAGTAATTTGATGACCGCATTTGGGGCAGCGCGAGCGGGGCACCATTAAATTGAACTTTGGCTGCGACTCATATTCCTTGAGTGCCGCTTCGGGACTTTCCAGAATCGCTTTCGCTTCCAGCTTAAAGTCACGTTCCATCATGACGGGTAGCCGGTAGATAACGACGTTCAGAAAGCTGCCGACCAGCAGACCGAATAGGCCTGCGACGGCTACCAGCACTTCAGGGGGGTATATCGAGAGTACGTTTGACATGCTCAGAGTGTAAGCAATTCAAAGCGGAAAGGTTGCTTTTAAACCACGGCACCCATTTTAAAGATCGGCAGGTACATGGCGACAACCAGGCCACCGACGAGCACACCGAGCACGGCCATGATCAACGGTTCGAGCAAGCTCGACAGGCCGTCAACGGCAGAGTCAACGTCATCTTCATAGAAGTCGGCAACTTTGGCGGACATTTCATCGAGTGAACCGGATTCCTCACCCACGGCAATCATCTGAATCACCATGTTCGGGAACAGGTCAGTGTTTTCCATCGCCTGCTGCAGCCGCATACCGGTGGCGACTTCGTCTTTCATCTCCAGTACGGCGTTTTCGTAAACGATGCTGCCGGTAGCGCCGGAGACGGACTCCAGGCCTTCCACCAGCGGCACACCGGCGCTGAACATCGTAGACAGGGTACGGGCAAAGCGCGCGATGCAGGACTTGTCGAGAATCGGTCCAACGATGGGCAGTTTGAGACTAATGCGGTCGAGCATTTCGCGCATCGCTCGTGAGCGTTTCTTGAAATAGATAAACGCCGCTCCGCCGGCGCCAATGCCGAGCACAATCCAGATGCCTTCGGCGCGGACAAACTCTGACAGGTCGATGACCATGCGGGTAAACGCCGGCAGGTCAGCACCAAAGCCTTTGAACAGGTTTTCAAATTCGGGAATCACGAAGACCAGCAGAATGGCTGTTACCACAACGGCCACGATCATCACCGCAGCCGGATAGAACAGCGCTTTTTTAATCTTCTTCTTAATCGCTTCGGTTTTCTCTTTGTAAGTCGCGATTTTGTCGAGTAGCGTTTCCAGAGCACCGGCCTGTTCGCCGGCCTCGACGAGGCTGACAAACAAGTCATCAAAGTACAGCGGGTGCTTTGCCAAAGCTGACGCCAGGCTGTTACCGCCTTCGATTTCGCCTTTGACGTTCAGAATCAGTTTCTGCATGCCGGGGTTTTCATGGCCGTTGCCGACGATGTCCAGTGCCTGAACGAGAGGAATACCGGCCGTCAACATCGTAGCCAGCTGACGACTGAAGATAGCAATGTCGCTGGTCGTGATGGCCGATGATTTCGAGAACAAGGTGCTTTGCTTACGAATCTTCTTGGGTACAACACCCTTTGCACGCAACTGGTTACGCACTGCCGATTCACTGGCGGCGACGAGCTTGCCTTTAATCGGCTTGCCCTGTTTATCAACGCCTTCCCAGCTAAAGGGGATTTGTTGGACTGCTGCTGCCTGTGCCATAACTCACCATCACTTTCGTATTCTGTGACACACCGGACGATACCGATGTTTTGTTAACCCGTATTGTTAAACAGTGCGTCCGATCAAACTGCCAACTGGTTCGCGTTTTTGGCGTAAATGCGCCATTCGTCATTCCGGTTAGCTAATCGTCACCCTGTTCAGCTCTTCAAGGCTTACCGTGCCTTCCTTCACCTTCTGCAGCCCCGATTGGCGCAGATCCAGAATGCCGTCTTTGGCTGATGCCTCGGCGATTTGTACCGCGTTGCCGCCTTCGAGGATGACGCGGGCGATCGTGTCACTCACCGGCATCACCTGGAAAATACCCGTACGGCCTTTGTAGCCGCCTTCGCAGGCTTTGCAGCCCACCGGACCGAAAATGGTGATGCCTTCTGCAATCTCTTCTTTAGTGAAACCTTCCTGCTCCAGTGCGGCAGCCGGCACGTCGACCGGCGTTTTGCATTTGTCGCACAGTTTTCGCGCCAGACGCTGAGCAATGATCAGCCGCACCGAGGTCGCGATCGCGAAGGGTTTGACGCCCATGTCGACCAGTCGGGTTAGCGTTTGTGGGGCATCGTTGGTATGCAGTGTGGACAACACCAAGTGACCGGTTTGTGCCGCCTTGATCGCGATCTCGGCAGTTTCGAGGTCACGAATCTCACCGACCATGATGACGTCCGGATCCTGACGCAGGAATGCTTTCAAAGCACTCGCAAAAGTCAGGCCGACCTTCGGGTTCACGTTCACCTGGTTTACGCCCGGCAAGTTAATTTCAGACGGGTCTTCAGCGGTCGAGATGTTGATCTCTTCGGTGTTGAGAATGTTCAGCCCCGTGTACAGCGACACGGTCTTACCACTACCGGTCGGGCCCGTCACCAGAATCATGCCGTAAGGTTTCGACAGGTACTCCATGTAGTGATCTTTCTGTTGCTTCGAGTAGCCCAGCGCGTCGATGCCGAGCTTCGCGCTGCTCGGGTCCAGAATA
>CAYLLI010000213.1:0-3560 GCA_964384295.1 uncultured Chromatiaceae bacterium | reverse complement strand
GACCACTTCGCGACCATTTTGCGTGGCTGCACCTGAACGCAACTCTTCACCCACATCAACCGTTGCAACGTCCCGAAGCCGAACGGGCACACCGTCGACGGCGCGAACAACGATAGCGCCCAACTGATCAAGCGTTGTTGCGCGACCGGGCACACGCATTAACCACTGGGCACCGTTGTGTTCAATAAAGCCCGCCCCGCGGTTGTCATTGTTCGCTTCGACCGCATGCACAATGTCGGCGTACGTCAGATTCTGCGCGAGCAACTGTGCCGGGTGGGGCGCCACCAGAATTTCTTTTTTGAAGCCGCCGACAGGATTGATCTCCACAACCCCCGGCACCCGCAGCAATTGCGGTCGGATGATCCAGTCGTGCACGGTCCGCAGGTCCATCGGAGTTACCGGAGAGCCGTCCGCGTTAATCGCGCCCGGCTCAGCATCAACGGTAAACATGAATATTTCACCCAGCCCGGTGGCAATCGGTCCGAGCGTCGGATTCAGACTGTCGGGAATTTGCTCTCGCGCTGCGGTCAGACGCTCCGCGACCTGCTGCCGGGCAAAGAAAATGTCAGTGCCCTCTTCAAATACGACGGTGATTTGCGACAAGCTGTACCGGGAAATTGACCGCGTGTACTCCAGTTTCGGAATGCCGGCCATCGCGGTTTCCAGCGGAAACGTCACCCGCTGCTCTACCTCGAGCGGCGTGTAGCCGGCCGCTTGCGTGTAGATCTGCACCTGCACGTTCGTGATATCCGGCACCGCATCAATCGGAAGGCGGCTGTAATTCCAGATACCGAGGCCACTAGACACCAGCACAACAAACAGCACAACGGCTGGCCGGTTGATGGAAAACTTAAGGATGTAGTCCAGCATATCCGTGCCCCTAGTGATCGTGAGTGGCGCCGGTTTTTTCGATATCGGCTTTAATCACGTAACTGTTCGTCGTTACGTAGCGCACGCCCGCATCCAATCCGCCCAGCACTTCAATAAAACGGTCATCCTGCCGGCCCAGTTCCAGCATGCGCACTTCAAACTCATCACCGACCTGCGCGTACACAACATCAAAGTCCCGAAAGGTTTGCAGACCGGAGCGGTGCACAGCGAGCGGCACTTCACTCTCAGAGATTTCAATTTCACCGGAAACATACATGCCGGGCACCAGATCACCGGCTGTGTTGTCCAGAAGCACACGGACCATCACCGACTGGTTCTGCTCTGCAACGGTATTGACGAGCGCAATCTCGCCGGCGTGTTCAACGTTGCCGTCAGCACTGGAAACAGTGACACGTTGCCCCCGTTGCACCCGCGGCAGATCCCGTGGAAACACCGCGAGACTTGCCCAGACGGCGCTGGTATCAACAATGGTAAACAGCAGCTGATCGCGCGACTGCTCTCCGGCATTGGCATGCCGCTGCACAATCATTCCGCTGATCGGTGCGGTCACGTTGAACTGGCGCAGACTCTCGTTGCTTTCAACAACCGCAAGAACCTGACCCCGCTTTACCCGGTCACCGATCGAAACTTTCACCGCATCAATAACACCGTCGAACCGGGCCATAACGTGACTCTGGCGCTCCGGATCTGCGACGACATGACCGTAGACCTTGAGGTACTCGCGAATTTTCGCGGGGCCGGCTTCAGCCGTTTCAATGCCAAAGGCTTCGACCAGATCAGGCGTTATTCGCGTGCGTCCTTCAAGGTTCTCATACGCCCAACGATACGACTCGCCCTGATAGTTGGCGACAAGCTCCACCTCAAAAGAATGCGGTTCATACACCACGGTATCGCTCCGCAGGTAGTCATCCTGAGGATCAAAGCTGATCTTCTCCTGTACGCCCCCCAGCCGGGTCAACGTAACGCTTACCGTGACATCCTCCGCGTCAACAGGGCTGCCCTCCCTCGATACCCAGACCCGAAACTCCGGCGGGAACCCGGCATCGAAGATGGCAATCTCAACCTGGAAATCACCGTCAGTCAGCAGCCGTCCGCCGTGACTGCCTTTCGCAATCTCAGGCTCAAAGCCATGGCCATCACCGTGCCCCATAGGGTCGTCGTCATGCGAAGCGCCGCCACCGCAGGCTGAAAGGGTGAGTAGCAATACGGCCACCCAGAAAAGCTTCAAAACTCTCATTCTTCTTCCTCCGTCATCAGCGGCTCAGCCGTCATCGTGACGCCGGTCAGACGCTCCAGTTCGACCAAGATACGATGCGAATCAATACTGGCTTTGGTCAGTTCAGCCCGCGTATTCAACATTTCAGCCTGCATGACACTCAGCTCGAAATAGCCATACCGACCGGCCGCGTAGGCGCGTTCTGCATCGGCAAGTGCCAGCTCAATCTGCGGCAGTATTCGCTCACTCAAGGTTTCGGCACGATGCAGGCTGTGGTTCAGTTCTTCGTACAGCGCGAACAGTTCAGTCTCGACGCGCAATCGGGCAACAGTGCTGTCTGCTTCCACCTGAGCAAGACGCGCGCGCGACACCGCTGTTCGCGACTCCTTGCGAGATTTAGAAAACAACGGCACGGAGAACCCCGCCACCATCGAATAATCGCTGGTCTCATCAAACCGTCGCAGCCCGACGTCGACACGCCAGTTGGACTGCGCCTGAGCCTCGTCAAAGCTTACTTCGGCTTCTCGCAGCCGCTGCTCGTTCAGGTAACGAGTAATATTGGGGTTGGAATCAATGCGCGCCATCAGATCAATGTACTCAACCGGTTTGGGCAGATTCGCGTAGTTCCCGGCAACAGCGGATATTTGAGGTTCGTTGTCACCCCACTGCGCAGCCAGCCGTTTTAGAGCCACCCGCAACACATGCTCGGCATCCTCGCGCTCGAGTTTACGGCGCGCGAGCTGCGCCGCAGCCCGGGCCAGCTCCCCTTCCCGCGAACGGCCGGCCGATACCCGGCGCTGCATCGCTGTGACCATCTGCTCACTGAGCGCAACCGCCTGATCGATCTGCTTCAGTTGCTCCTGAATATCCAGGCAGTCGAGAAAGCGGCGTGCAGTCTCAGCCGAAGCATCCAGCCGCTTGATATCGCCATCAACCTCAAGCAAGGACGCGCCGGCACTCGCAACGGCCAGACGACGGTCTGCTTTACCGCGCTCGAAATACCAGCTCAGTGTCAGTGTCGTCTGCGCCAGATCGACATCCTCGAAGCCGCCGTTACTGGCAATATTTTCTGCGAGCAACGCGAGCGTCGGAGCCGGTCCGAACCGTGCCTGCTCAACTTTGCCCTGCTGCGCCTGTTGTTGATAACCAAAGGCAACCAACTCGGGATTGCGCTCAACGGTCAGCTCAAGTGCCCGGTTCAAACTAATTGTGGAATCGTCAGCCTCCGCCCTGATGCACACTAAGGTTGCAATCAGCAAGCAGAGAACCTGCAATCCACGGACTGTGAATACCGGCATAAGACGGTCTCCATCGTCGATGATTAAGTGGTTGGGAAATTGAACACGTGACGGCGCTACGCCGGCACGAACTGTTCAATCGTGCTCAGGTTTGTCTGCTCAGAGCGGTGGTGCGCGCAGCGGCGGCTGCAGCAAAGTGAGGAGCATGACTCCGG
>CAYLLI010000212.1:0-3583 GCA_964384295.1 uncultured Chromatiaceae bacterium | reverse complement strand
CCCGCGTCGGTGAAAACAGTATCGCTGCCTGCGGCCTCTGCAGCTTGCTTGACAAGACCAGACCCCGGCACGCAGATGGCTTTACCACCGTCGGCAACTTTGCGGCCTTTTAAAATCTCGGCGGCGGCACGCAGGTCGCTAAGCCGGCTGTTCGTGCACGAACCGATAAATGCCGCATCAATCGGCACCCCGTTCAGCGGCGTGCCGGGCTCGAGCGCCATGTACTCGAGCGCTTTTTCCATGGCGACGCGTTTGCCGTCGTCCGGTTCGTTTGCAGGGTCGGGGATCAGTTGATCAATGCCGGTTTCGTGCATCGGACTGGTGCCCCAAGACACTTGCGGCACGATGTCGTCGCAATCGATAACGATATCCTTATCGAAAGCCGCATCATCGTCCGTTCGTAAGGTCTGCCAATACGCCACAGCTTTGTCCCACTGGTCGCCGGTGGGCGAGTAGGGCCGGCCTTTGACGTACGCAATGGTTTTTTCGTCCGGCGCAACCAGTCCGCTCCACGCGCCAAATTCAACCGTCATGTTGCACAGCGTGAGGCGTGCTTCGATCTCCAGATTACGCACGGCTTCACCGGCAAACTCGATGGCATAGCCGATACCGCCGGATGCGGTGTGCTCGCCGATCAGTTTCAGAATCATGTCTTTGGCTGTGATGCCGGGCTTTAAGGTGCCATTGAAAGTGACACGCATGGTTTTCGGCTTTTTGATGACCAGCGTTTTGGTGGCCAGTGCGTGTTCAGCCTCGGTCGAACCAATGCCCCACGCCAATGCGCCGAGTCCGCCGAGCGTACCGGTGTGGCTGTCAGGACAAACCAACGTCACACCAGGCAGCGCAATGCCTTGTTCCGGTGAAATAACGTGCGCAATGCCCTGACGCTGATCGCCCAGATCAAACAGGTTGATGCCGGCGGCCAGAGCAGCGTCGCGCGTGGCGACAATAAAGTCGGTCCCACTGGGCATCGTGGTTTTGTCGGTGCGCCCCGGGAAGGTGTCGACAATGTGATCCATCGTGCAAAACGCCTGCTCGGGGTTTCGCACTGAGCGGCCAGCCGCTTCGAGGCTTTTGAGCGCTACGCTGCCGGTGCGTTCATGCAGAAATACGCGGTCGATATAGATCAGGGATGTTCCGTCGCCCAGATCGGCGATCAGGTGCTCGTTCCAGAGCTTTTCGATGATTGTGCTGGCCATGGCGTGCCTGTTGATCAATGGTTTCATTTCAGGAATGGGCGGTGAATAATAGCAGCTTGATTCATTGAATCGCAGTCCGGCCGTTCGTGCGACAGGTCTGTGAATCTTTCCTCCGCCTTCAGGTCTCAGAGCAATGACCGAAAATACCCACCAACTCAGGCCCACTGCGGCCGGCGTGCTGGCAGCGTGCTGGGGTATCGGCGGGCTTGCGTTGGTGCTTACTGACGCGGCTTTGCGGCTTAGCAAGTACATGCTTGCTGCGTTTGACTACGAGTGGAGCCTGCTTCAATGGGCTGTTTTCTTAGGCAACACCGCGTTTATGGCCTATGCAGAGGGCTATCGCGGCTTCCAGAAAAGTTTTGTGCCCCGGACTGTGTCCAGAGCGTTCGCGCTGTCGTCCAACCCTTCATGGCTGAACGGTTTGCTGGCGCCGTTCTATTGCGTAGGCTATTACGGTGCGGGCCCGAGAACGGCAAAGGTCATGTGGATTGGCACAATGCTGATCGTTGCAGCGGTGTTGCTGATCCGGCAGCTGCCGCAGCCGTGGCGCGGTATTGTTGATGCCGGAGTGGTGGTCGGTCTGAGCTGGGGCGTTATCGCCATTGTGCTCATCACGTTGAAGGCCATAATTGTTCGCAGAGCACCTGTCGTTGTCGCTGCCGGTGCCAAGTAGGGGAGAGTCAGTGAGTAAGCATGGATTGAGTCATATCGACGCGAATAACCAGCCGACGATGGTCGACGTGGGTGACAAGTCAGTCACGCGACGGACTGCCGTCGCGCGCTCTGTTGTTGTGTTGCCCCAGGAGGTACAGGCGGCCATTACCGGCGATGATATTGTGACGAAAAAAGGGCCCGTGTTTCAGACTGCCATTATTGCGGGGACGATGGCGGCGAAGAAAACCCACGAACTGATTCCGTTTTGCCATCCCATCGGGCTGGAGCGGTGCAAGTTTCATATTGAGTTGCAAGACAACGGTGAAGTCGTCATCGACTGTGAAGTGGGGCTCAGTCATAAAACCGGTGTTGAAATGGAAGCCCTGACCGGAGCCTCGGTGGCTGCATTGACCATCTACGATATGTGCAAAGCCCTTTCGCATGAGATCGTGATTCGTGAAACCCGTCTGCTCAGCAAAACCGGCGGCAAGAGCGATTTCTCGGCGCAGGAGTGATCGCCTGGCTGCTGTGTTGAAAGGGCTGATCCTTGCCGGCGGTGTCAGTGCCCGCTTCGGGCGTGATAAGGCAGCGGAGGTCGTCCACGACCAGCCTCAACTCCGGTACCTGTTCGACCTGCTTTCCTCGTGTGTCAAAGAGGTGCACGTGAGTATCGCGCCCAATCAGCTCACCGACCCGTTGCGGTCGGCCTACCCGGTGATTGTCGACAGCGAAGCCGGGCGAGGGCCTGCCGGCGGGCTGTTAGCTGCCCACACCGCCGACCCGCATTCTGCCTGGTTGGTGGTCGCCTGTGATATGCCGCGGGTGAATGCTGATGTTCTTGCCACATTGGTTGGCGGTCGCCACTCAAGCCGGTCTGCGACTTGTTTTATCGGCGCTGAGGGCGCACCCGAACCATTGTGTGCCATCTATGAACCCGCTACCCTTGCGGCGTTAAAGGCTGCCGCTGAAGGTTCAGACCGGGTTCCGAGCCCCCGTCAGTGGCTGGCCTCGGCGAATGCTGTGAGGCTGGATTCGCCGGTTGAAGGCCTGCAGGGATTCAATACGGTCGATGAGTTGGAGCGGCTCAAGTAGAGCTTGCGGCAAAAAGTGACCTTAAAACGGAATTAATTTAGCAGGGACTGTTCATACAACAACATCCCTGAGGGATACGACCACGGGCAATAGCCGCAATGGCGGCGCGTAACAACGAGAATTTCTATGACCGATGTAAAAAAGCCGTCACGAGAAGAAGCAGAAGAAGCAATTCGCACGTTGCTGCGATGGATGGGCGAAGACGATCAGCGCAAGGGCCTGCTGCGCACACCGACCCGGGTGCTGAAGTGCTATGACGAGTGGTTTGGCGGTTATAACGAAGACCCGCGTGAAATCCTTGGTACGTCATTCCCGGACGCAGAGGGCTACGATGACATTGTCGTACTTCGCGATATCGATTTTGAGTCGCATTGTGAGCACCATATCGCGCCGTTTATTGGTAAAGCCCACATTGCGTACCTTCCGTCAGACCGGGTTGTCGGTGTCAGTAAGCTCGTGAAGGTTGTCAAAGCGCTGTCCAAGCGTTTGCAGGTTCAGGAAAAACTCACTCAGCAGATTGCCGACTGCATTAATGATGTCCTGCAGCCGCGGGGCGTTGCAGTCATTCTCGAGGCACAGCATGAGTGCATGACCACCCGGGGCGTCAATAAGAAAGACATCAAAATGGTGACTAATGC
>CAYLLI010000211.1:0-3587 GCA_964384295.1 uncultured Chromatiaceae bacterium | reverse complement strand
GATTGTGTCGGATGACGGGCTTCAGCATTACCGCTTAGGACGCACTGCGGAACTTGCCGTGCTGGACGGTGAGCGCGGCTTGGGTAATGGCTGGTTGTTGCCGTCCGGCCCGTTGCGTGAAACCCGCGATCGGTTACGAGCTGTTGATGCGGTGTTGATTAACGGCTTGAATGCTGCCGCTGACCTGGCAGCGCAGGGGGATGTGTTTGATCTGGTGCCCGGTCCGGCAGTGAACCTGAAAACCGGTGAGCACCGCTCGCTGGAGTCGTTTGCCGGCGCAACGGTGTGCGCTTTGGCCGGTATTGGCAATCCGGAGCGCTTCTATACGTTGCTGAAGCGCTTCGATATTGATACTGACCCTATAGAAGCTACCGACCACGGGGCTGTCGATTTGCCCGGACTGCTTACGGCAGGAAAAACGTTCATCATGACGGAGAAAGATGCCGTTAAGTATGCCGATACAGCGGACGACAGTTGCTGGTATGTTCCGGTCAGAGCAGCGTTTGATCCGGACGCCGAGCAAGCGCTGATACATCGAATCTGCAGTAAGCTACGAGCTGCCTGACCCAACCAGAGTGCAAGATGGAACAGGACTTTAAAATTGTTATTCCGGCGCGGCTGAACTCATCGAGATTGCCGCGCAAGGTGTTGCTTGATATCGGTGGCAAACCCTTGGTGCAGCATGTGTACGAACGCTGCGTTGCTGTCGGTGCATCGGAAGTGATTGTCGCGACTGATTCTGATGAGGTGCGCGATACCGTTGCTGCATTTACCGGCGACGTGGTCATGACCTCCGCTGAGCATGCGTCCGGTACCGATCGCGTGGCCGAAGTTGCTGCCATTCGGTCCTGGGCGGACGCCACGCCGGTCGTCAACGTACAGGGCGATGCGCCGTTGATTCCACCTGAGAGTATTCGCCAGGTGGCAGAGCTGTTGCTTGAGCATACCGACGCCGCAATCGCGACGTTGTGCGTGCCGATTGAGAGTGCTGCAGAGTATGCCGACCCGAATGTGGTGAAGGTGACGTTCGATCAAGGCGGAAGGGCGCTGTATTTTTCCCGCTCACCGATTCCGTCGAATGCGCGACAGCCGGATACGTTGCCGCAGGCATGGCGGCATCTTGGTCTGTACGGGTATCGCGTAGCGGCACTGAATACCCTCACGCAAACGCCGCCGTGCGACCTTGAGCAGACCGAACACCTCGAGCAACTCAGGGCGATGTGGCTCGGGATGGAGATTCGCATTGCGCCGGCATCGGTGCCGAACGGTCCCGACGTTGATACTGAAGACGATCTCGAGCAGGTCCGGCAACTGTTGGGCCGCTGATGAAAGTTCTGTTTGTCTGCATGGGAAATATCTGCCGTTCACCGACGGTTGAGGGTGTGTTTCGCCGGCAATTGGAAGAGGTCGGCTTGGCGGACCGGGTGCATGTGGATTCAGCAGGCACGCACGATTACCACGTGGGCGATACGCCGGACCCGCGATCTCAGGCTGCGGCGCACCGGCGCGGCGTGGACTTAAGCCGTTTACGCGCCCGTGCCGTGAGTTCAGCCGATTACGACGCCTTCGATTTGTTGCTGGCGATGGACGCAGCGAACCTCGCGTTACTGAAGGAGCGCGCGCCCGCGACATACCGCGCTGAGCTGCGGTTGTTTCTTGACCCGGTAGCGCCGGGCATGGAATTGCCCGATCCCTACTACGGTGGTGATGCCGGTTTCGAGCAGGTGCTGGATCTGGCAGAGCAGGGGTGTGAACTGCTGCTGCAGGAAATCATGCGCGCGCTGCCGCAGCGTTAAATGAATTTAAGAAGCAGGGAAGTGTTCGGCGAGCCAACTCACGGTGCGACCGATCAGCAGCTTTTGCATCGCTTCACGTTCGATACCCGGTTCCCATTCTTCTTCATAAGCACCCCCGTCAAACGAGCCGTAGTACATGTGCTGCGCGCCGGGAATCAGAATCAGATCGGCGGTTTCGGGGTACAGATCGGAGTTGTCGATAAACTTCTGGGAACGACTGCCGTCGAGACGTGCCCGTTCGAACAGCAATATCGGTTGTGTTGCGCCAACCAGACTGCTGCTCCGCGGTGGGTAGGAGTCGAATACGATAACGCCATCCAGATTGTCGAGATTGTTTGCTGCGTAGGCGGCGGCCATAGCACCTCCCATTGAGTGGCCTGCGATAATCCAGCGCTTGATCTCAGGGTGTGCGGCACGGACTTCATCGGCTTTGTTGGGTGCGAAGATCGAGAAGTCGAACGGCATCTGCGGGCTGACAATCAGGTATCCTGCAGCGGCAACGCTTTTTAACACCGGCATGTAGCCGCGCACATCGCAGTAAGCGCCCGGGTAAAAGACGATGCCGGTTTCCGGTGACATGGTTGCAGGGGTCAGAGTCAGCCAGTCAGCAAACTCAACCGTGACCTGCCCGTCGCTGTCCATTTCTGCCAGTGCAGCTTCGGTGGGTGCAGCATTGTTGCTGGCCGTGGTGATGGCCAGGTACGCGTAGGCGACCACGACCAAACCAATCAGAGTGATTGCCGAATACTTTAAAAACTTCTTCATGATGAGCCTTACCCCCGCTGGCCGTCTGTAGTATTTTTGCATTCTACCGTTAAATTCGAATCTGCGGTTTGCCGGGTTGCAAGCCGTTTCTTGTCATGGGTCAGGGAGGAATCACTGGGATGGAAGCTACGTTTACTGCGCACAACATTCGTCTGGATGACGGCGAGTGCACGATATCGGATACGCAGCCCACAATGGATCAGCATCCGTGGTTTCTGGCGACAAAACGGGTGCTTGATCTGGCGTTTCCGGGCGACAAAAGCCAATACCGGATTGCCGACCTGGGTTGTCTGGAAGGTGGTTATACCGTTGAGTTTGCGCGTTTAGGCTTTCAGTCGGTCGGTATCGAGATTCGCGATTCCAATATCGCGGCTTGTAACTACGTGAAATCGCGGGTGGCGCTCGACAATCTGGATTTCATTCAGGACAACGCGATGAATGTGGCCGATCACGGTCCGTTTGATGCTGTGTTCTGCTGTGGCCTGCTGTATCACCTCGACCAGCCGAAGGCGTTTCTTGAGTCGGTTGCTTCGGTGACGAACCGGGTGCTGGTGCTGCAGACCCATTTCTCGGTGCCTGATACCGACGTTCTGTGCGACGCCGAGCAGGATCCGCCGGCAGGGCGCATCAGCAACTTCATTAAACCGCAGCGCAAGAAGTTTCGTGGCGAAACGGTGTTTGATTTGTCGCCGATTCAGCAGAACGAAGGGCTTCCCGGACGCTGGTTCGCTGAATTCACCACCGATGATGAATTTAAAGACCGCGATGCGCGGCGCTGGGCTTCCTGGGACAACTTGAACTCATTTTGGGTGCAGCGTGAGTATCTGCTGCAGACCATAAAGGATATTGGCTTCGACGCCGTGTTCGAACAGTTCGACGGCCTGGGTGACGATATTGCCGGTAGTATGACCTCCGGTGTCTATCACCGTACATTGCGCGGCACGTTCATCGGCGTTAAAGATCGCTAAGTAACGCTACGGTCGCATGAATAGATCAGACGCGTTCGCTACTGCCGGTAAAGCGCTT
>CAYLLI010000210.1:0-3603 GCA_964384295.1 uncultured Chromatiaceae bacterium | reverse complement strand
GCGAACGATCTGATGGTAGAGCTGCCTGGCTATATTGAGTTCGATACCTTGTCGACTCTGTTCGGCATGTCGGGCAAAGAGTTGCAGCGCTATAACCCGGCATTGATGCCGTCGGTTCTTGAGGGCAACAAGTACGTGCCGCGAGGCTATCGTTTGCGCGTACCGTTTAGCGCCGACGTCGATCCGCAGCAGCGTCTGGCCGGCATTCCGGCGGGCCGAATTTATCAGGAGCAGACGCCTGATCTCTACCATACCGTTCGGCCCGGAGACAGCTTGTCGGTGTTGGCAGTGCGCTACGACACGACGGTCCGGGAGTTAGTGGCACTGAATAATCTCGGCAGCCGGCACTTCATTCGCGCCGGGCAGGTGCTGCGGTTACCTTACTCGGAGGAAGATAGCGCGATCGTCCGTTCCGAGTATGTGGTTAAGTCGGGCGATACTTTAATCGAGATTGCCCAGCGAGCCGGTACTACCCGTGCAGAGCTGAGCCGCCTAAACAACCTGGGTGATGGTGACAGGATTTTCGCCGGTCAAACCCTGCTTATTCAGGGTGATGCCGTTGTTGCCGTTGAGCCGGAAGTCATCGAGGCTCCTGCGGAGATTACTCCGGTCGTCGCGGCTGCAGAGGAAGTTGTGCTGCCCGCCGAGACCGACGTCGCTACCGAGTCGTTAGCGTTGCCTGAAATGGCCAGCGGTGAGACCGATGCTTCGGGCATGGCTGTATCGACAGTTGATCCGAGCAATTACGACGTCGCCGAGGATGGCACCATCGAAGTTCAGGCTTCCGAAACAATGGGGCATTATGCCGACTGGTTGGATGTATCGACGCAGTCGCTGAGGGACTTGAACGGGTACTCATTCAGACAGCCCGTGGTTATCGGCAGCCGCGTCAAGCTGAAATTCCCGGTAGTCTCTGTTGACACATTCACTGAGCGTCGCACGCAGTATCACAAACAAAAGCAAGAGGCGTTTTTTGTGAAGTACCGTATTGTCGGTACTCAGGAACACAAGCTGAAGCGCGGAGAATCGATTTGGTTGTTGAACCGGCGCACCTACAAAGTGCCTGAGTGGTTGTTGCGTCAGTACAACCCCGATCTGAACTTCAACCGGGTTCGTCAGGGCACTGTTATTTTGTTCCCGAAAATCGAGCGGCTGAATGCCAATGCGTAGCGTTATAGCCGGTATCCTGATGTTGCTCAGCACCGTTGCGGCTCAGGCGGATATGCATGCCGACCGCATCGTTGTGATTAAGTCAGAGCGCAAGCTGCTGCTGATGAGCGCCGGTAAGATATTGCGCGAGATGAAAGTATCGCTGGGGTTGCAGCCGAACGGTGATAAACGCAGGGAAGGTGACTTCCGCACGCCAGAGGGCGAGTACTTTCTTGACCGCCGCAACAGTGACAGTGATTTCTTTTTGTCAGTGGGTATTTCCTATCCGAATACGACGGATCGTTTGCAGGCCGAGCTTCGCGGGGAGAACCCCGGCGGACACATCATGATTCATGGGTTGCCCAATGATCTGCGTCATCGACGTGATTACTATCGCAATGTTGACTGGACTGACGGCTGCATCGCCGTGTCCAATGTCGACATGGTCGACATCTGGCGCTACACCTCTTTGCATACGCCGATTAGTATTTTGCCGTAGTCATTTTCAGCAACGGATCCTTAAACTGTGATCCGTGTCGCTGAATAATCAGAATGTTAAATCTCCGCGCTTGTGACCCAGTTCCTCGTTCTGTCAGGCAGCTGGCTTTAGGGTTGTCATCAACAACCTTTCACGGAGAAAGCATCATGAGCGACTTCAAAGAATCCCGCTACGCGAATCGCACTTCGATTGGCTATGAGAGCCGCCTTGCCCGGGTCAGTAGTGCAGCCGGTGCTGCGAAGCCGGCGAACGTCGGGAACGATGTGGGTAGCTGGGACGCCTATAAGAACTGGCTGACGAAAGTGCAGGCTCCGGATCAGCAGCGCAGTTTGCCTGATGTTGCCCTGTTTAGCTGGAAGGGTTATCGCAGCTGGGCCGAGAAAGTCCGGCGTGATTGGGAATCCGGTGAAGACAACAGCTAGATCAATATTCAGTATCCGGACACTCTCTGATGGATAAGAACACAGTAGATGATGCCCAGAATCCGGCCGCGCCGTTAGCCAACGCCGGTCAGTCTGCGCACGCTCAAACGACCATTACCAATGAAGTGACGCTGTGGCGCCGCGACTGGATAGACCGCGCCGTGTCATCAGTAAAGTCGCGGTTGGCGCCGGTATCGCCTGAAACGCCGCGCCCGGCCAAAAGCCGCTCTAAACCGGCACTGTACGTGGCCTGGTCCCGCTCCGAAGATTCTGCCGACTGAGGCATCAGCACGACCCCAATTTCCGGCTGAGCCCGCCAAAATCTCCGCTATCAGCGGACCCGAAGCCGATTGCGTACGATTTTCCGCCGCCCGGTCCCGCCTGCAGTAAGCGCAAGCCTCGTTCACCCATAAATCCCCGCCAATCCCCTTGAAACAGGGCGGTTTACCCCAATGTAGGCATATTCAGGCACGGAGTGCCGGGCCCGATAGCGGCCGTTACCCTAACTACAGACTGGAGTGTTGCCCGATGGCAAATGAGAAAACGACTCTTGGCTTTCAGACCGAAGTAAAGCAGTTGCTGCAACTGATGATTCATTCGTTGTACAGCAATAAAGAAATTTTTCTGCGTGAACTGATATCGAACGCATCAGATGCAAATGACCGTTTGCGCTTTGCGGCCATATCGGATGAGGCGCTGCTGGAAGATCAACCTGAGCTTGAGATTCAGATTACCGTTGATGAAGCTGCCGGCACGATCCGGATCACTGATACCGGTATCGGCATGTCCCGCGATGACGTGGTCGAGCATCTGGGCACCATTGCGAAGTCCGGTACGTCCGAGTTTATTGCAAACCTGGGTGACAACGATGCGAAGAACACGGCGCTGATCGGACAGTTTGGTGTTGGCTTCTATTCATCGTTCATCGTTGCCGATCGCGTTGAGGTGTTTACCCGCCGCGCAGGCCTCGCGGCTGCCGAAGGGGTTCATTGGGAATCGACCGGCGAAGGTGATTTCACAATCGAGAACATTGAGCAGGCTGAACGAGGCACCAGCATCGTGTTGCATCTGCGCGAGGATGCGAAAGAGTTTCTGGATGACTACCGGCTCCGTGCGCTGATCCGCAAGTACTCCGACCACATCGCGTTCCCGGTAAAAATGCTGGAAGTCTTGCCGCCGCCTGAAGAAGATAGTGAAGAGCCCGCACCCGAACCGCAGTTTGAAGCGGTGAACAGCGCCAAAGCGTTGTGGACCCGTCCGCGAACTGACATCGACGATGAAGAGTACAAAGAGTTCTACAAGCATGTATCACATGACTTTCAGGACCCGCTGTTGTGGAGTCACAACAAGGTAGAGGGCAAGCGTGAGTACACCAGTTTGCTGTACCTGCCAGCGAAAGCGCCGTTCGACATGTACAACCGGGAAGCGCCACGCGGATTGAAGCTGTATGTCCAGCGGGTGTTCATCATGGATGACGCTGAACGCTTCCTGCCTTTGTATCTGCGCTTTGTGCGCGGTGTTATCGACACCAAC
>CAYLLI010000209.1:0-3624 GCA_964384295.1 uncultured Chromatiaceae bacterium | reverse complement strand
CTTTTTTTGTAGCGGTGCTCGCTTAGCTTTACAGCTTAGCTTCGAGGTCAGGAATGATCTCAAACAGATCACCCACCAGACCAATATCAGCGATTTCAAAGATCGGGGCTTCCGGATCTTTGTTGATCGCCACGATGGTGCCGGCGTCTTTGATGCCCGTAACGTGCTGAATGGCACCCGAGATGCCAAAGGCCATGTACAGTTCCGGCGCGATGATCTTGCCGGTCTGACCGACCTGCATGTCGTTGGAGACATAGCCAGCATCGACAGCAGCGCGGGATGCACCCACGCCTGCGCCGAGCTTGTCGGCCAGCTTATAGACGACATCGAAGTTCTCTTTGCTACCGACACCGCGACCACCGGCAATAACCAGTTTCGCTGTCTGCAGGTCGGGTCGTTCACCGGCTTCAGACTGCAGTTCAACGTAGCGTGAGTGTGACGGCAGGTCACCGGACAGGCTGGCTGCTTCAACACTGGCTGAACCGCCGGCTTTGGCGGTTTTGTACGACGCGGTACGAACCGTCGCAACCACTTTAGCGCCGTCGGCGACTTCCACGTTCAGGATGGCGTTGCCGGCATAAACCGGGCGCTTGAAGCTGCGCGGACCGGACACTTCCATGATGTCGCTGACTTGCTCAACGTCGAGCAGGGCGGCGACAGAAGGCATCAGGTCTTTGCCGAACGTGGTCGAAGGACCAAAGATGTAGTCATAGCCGGCTGCCAGCTCTGCGATCTGCGGTGCAAATACAGCGGCCAGCGGCTGAGCGTTTTCAGCCCGATCGACGGTGATGACCTTATCAACGCCTTCCAGCGTTGCCGCTTCAGCGGCGATGGTCTCAATGCCGGAGCCTAAAACGGCGATGTGAATGGTTGCGCCGTCGATCTCCGACGCGCACTTAACGGTTTTAGCGGTGCTGCTGTTGAGTGCGCTGCCGTTGTGTTCTGCAATAACGAGTACGTTGCTCATGTCAGCTCCTTAAACCAGTTCTTTTTCTTTCAGCGCGCTGATCAAGCCGTCAACGTCGCTGACCATGATGCCCTTGGCACGCTCAGACGGCGCTTCCCAGGAGCTTGAGGTGACTTTGGCAGCCAGGTCGATACCGAAGTCAGCAATTGCGATCGTTTCAAGCGGCTTCTTCTTCGCCTTCATGATGTCCGGCAACTTCACGTAGCGCGGCTCATTGAGACGCAGGTCGGTGGTAACAACGGCCGGCAGATCGACTTCAATCACTTCCAGACCGGCATCGACTTCGCGGGTCACCTTGGCAGTGCCACCGGCAATTTCCAGTTTCGATGCAAAGGTGGCCTGCGGACGCTGCCACAGTGTTGCCAGCATCTGACCGGTCTGGCTGCAGTCGTCGTCGATGGCCTGCTTGCCGAGCAGCACAAGCTCGGCACCTTCTTTCTCGGCCTGCTTCAGCAGAATTTTTGCAGCGGTCAACGAAGAGATTTCTTCGTCTGACTCGATCAGCACTGCCCGGTCGGCACCCATTGCCAGACCAGTGCGCAGCTGCTGCTGTGCATCGGCAGGGCCGATGCTGACCGCGATCACTTCTTCGGCTTCACCGCGCTCTTTAATGCGCAGCGCTTCTTCCAGCGCAATCTCGTCAAACGGGTTGATGCTCATCTTCACGCCGTCGGTAACAACGCCGGAACCGTCTGGTTTCACCCGAATTCGCACGTTGTAATCCACAACGCGCTTCAGGCAGACCATAATTGTTTTCATGCCAAAGCTCCCTCAGGGATTCTGTCGCCTCTGCGACGGTGGAAAGACCCCGGCAGGGGGTCGGAAAGTTGCGTATTGTCGTGTCCTTGTTGCCGAGTTACAAGTGCTGAAGCCAATCTGCTCATTTCGGCCGAAATGCTGCGTTTTGGCGTGAAATCAACGCAATCGCCGCATTCAGCTCGCTCAGCGCAAGGGTTTTCGGCAGAATCTGGCTTTCAGATGCAGGAATCAGCATGTACAGCACATCAGTGAGTATCGGACAGCTTGAAGCCAGTCTGGGTTCGCGGGACCTCGTGGTCGTCGATTGCCGCTTTAACCTGATGGAGCCGGAGGCAGGCCGCGGACTGTGGCTAACGTCCCGAATTCCGGGGGCTCGCTACGCGCATCTCGATGACGATCTCGCCGGTGCGCCGGGTGCTGATACAGGGCGACATCCGCTGCCTGATCCCGCTGAGTTCGGGCGGTGGCTGCAAAGGGCCGGAATCACGTCACAAAGCCAGGTGGTTGCCTACGATGATGCCGGTGGTGCGATTGCCGCCCGCTTGTGGTGGTTATTAAGGGCCGCCGGCCACGAAGCCGTTGCCGTGCTCGATGGCGGTTGGCAGGCCTGGATCAGCGAGTTTCCGGTTGATGACGGCGAGCCGCGGGACCCGGAGGTTATCGCCGCGCGTTATTCGGTGGCCTTTAGCGCTCTGCCGATACTGCCGTTGCCAGCGATCCCCGGGTTTCTCGATTCAGCCGGTGTATTGTTCGACGCCCGCGACTCCAAACGGTTTGCAGGTCTCGTCGAGCCAATCGATCCGGTGGCTGGCCACGTGCCGGGGGCTATCAATCTGCCGTTTCAATCACTGCTCGATGCGAACGGTCGTTTTTTGCCTGCCGATCAGCTGCGGGCGCAGTTTGAGACTCACAACCCCGGGGCCGCCGGCACTGCGTGCATGTGTGGTTCCGGGGTTACCGCCTGCCACCTGATTCTGGGTGCCGTCATCGCCGGTTTGGCACCGCCGGCTTTGTTTGTCGGTTCCTGGAGCGAGTGGATTCGGGATGCGGCGCGCCCGGTTGCTGCAGAGCCGGATTCCTGACAGCTGCAATTGCCGCAGCGGTTTGCGTACAATGAGCGCCGGTTTGAGACTGCGCAGTCATTTTATTGCCGTAAGAGTTTGCGCAGCCGTGCCTGTAAAGGCGAGCAAGGGGCGTTATTGCCCGCACTAAAGGAAGAACGAATGAGCGACGATATTCTGCAACGCGATCACGTCACGTATCGCGGCAAAATCCAGTACACCAGCAAAAAGCCGGAGCGGCTCGATCAGGAACGCGGCCGGGAATACTTCATGATTAATGTCCATGCGAACGGCAAGCGCACGATGATTGCCCACTGTGAAATCGATGACCGGCCTGCTGTGATGCGCGACATCACTTACAGTCTGGACGAAAACTGGATGCCAATGGACTGCTTCGTCCGCATCTCCGTGGACGACGACTTCATGGGCTCGGGTTGGTTCAACTGCACCGATGACTCCATTGAGTGCGAAGCCTTTACGAAGCTGGAAGACCGTGTGTCGCAGGAAATGAAAACCTTCGATCGCAAAGCCCCGCACAGTTTCCAGAATCACGCGATTGCCGCCGATGCCTGGCACATGCGCATGTACGACCGGGAGAAGGGCGGCATTCAGAAGATTCCGGAACTGCTGCTGTCATCGCCCGATCATCGTGGCGCGACCGGTCCGATGCTCTTCAGAGCCGGGCTAACACTGAATTTCCTCGGTGAAGAGCAGGTCACTGTGGGTGCTGGCACGTTTGATGCCCTGCATTTCCAGATGCTGTCTGCAGATGGTTTGCCGGAAGCGCATCCGCCCTATGACGTGTGGTGCACGGCCGACGATCAGTACATCTGGCTC
>CAYLLI010000208.1:0-3650 GCA_964384295.1 uncultured Chromatiaceae bacterium | reverse complement strand
GTCAGCAGCGGCACCACAACGGTACCCACAGGATCGACGTGCTTAATGGGATTCAGCGACAACCGGCCCATCATTTCGGCAGTGCGGTCGCCAAACCGACGCGCCGCACGACCATGAGCCACCTCATGCAAAGTGATGGCGAACAGAATCGGTATCGCAGCCACGGCAATAGTCTGAATGATCTGGGCGAAATTAAATGACATGGCTTTCAGTATAGAGGCAAGAGTTTGACTTCAGACCGGGATGTTTCACCTACACCCACTCTGCGACTGAGCCCCGCCCTTCCCGCAGAACGACCGGAAAGTCTCCGGTCAGGTCCAGCACTGAAGTCGGCTCAATACCGCAGTTGCCGCTGTCAATGATGACATCCAGATCACGCCCCAGCCGATGCAGAATCTCGCTCGGGTCAGTCAACGGCATTGAGTCGCCGGGAAGGATTAACGTCGAACTCATCATAGGCTCGCCCAGTTCGGCAGCCAGTGCCTGCGGCACGGCATGATCCGGCACCCGGAGCCCCAGTGTTTTTCGTTTCGGATTCAGCAGTCGGCGCGGCACCTCGCGAGTGGCTCGCAATATAAATGTATAGGGCCCGGGCGTGTGACTCTTGATAAGCCGGTATACCCAATTATCGACACGTGCATAGGTAGCCAACTCCGACAGATCGCGGCACACCATCGTGAAGTTGTGATGCTTGTCGGTCTGTCGGATTCGCTGCACCGCCTTGCTGGCCTGTTGGTCGCCCATGTGCCAGGCCAACGCGTAACTGGAGTCCGACGGATAGGCGACCAACCCGCCGTCGCGAAGCACCGCTGCAACCTCCGCGATTCTCCGCGGCTGTGGGTTGTCGGGATGTATCTCGATCAAGCGGGCCATAGTCCTTTATCGCACCAATTAACTTGCGGTTAAAATCCGCCCAGAAGTGTAGTGAATTTCAGTATCATTCGCCCTCCTATTTTCAAAGTTGGCGGTCAATGCAAGCGTTAATCGATTTTCTGCCCGTGGTTGCGTTTGTCGTAACCTACTGGGTGACGAAAGACTTCAACACCGCGATTCTGGTGATCATGATTGCCATGGGTTTGCAGGTAATCGTCACCTACGCTCTGACGCGACAAGTTCAGAAAATGCTTTTGATATCTGCCAGCCTGGTCATTGTGCTGGGCGGGATCAGTCTGCTCCTGCAAAACGAACTGATCTTCAAATGGAAACCCACCGTGCTGAACTGGGCTTTTGCGCTGGTGTGCGTGGGCAGCCAGTTCATTGGTAAAAAGCCCGTCGTTCAAAGAATCATGGACTCGGTCGCGAACGGCGAAATCCAGCTTAGCGACCCGCACTGGCGAACGCTGAACATGATGTGGGCCCTGTTCTTTTTTGTTTCCGGCACCGCGAACATTTATGTGGCCTACAGCTATGAGGAAGCCGTTTGGGTGAACTTCAAGCTTTTCGGATTGCTTGGCCTGACCCTGGTGTTTATGGTGCTGCAGGCAATCTGGATCTCCCGCAATGCCGAGCCTGTTGACGAGACAGACCCGGCGTCCGGCTCAGATACAGAACACGAATAATTGAAAGGTTTGACCGATGCTTTATGCAGTAATCAGTGAAGACAAATCAGACTCTCTGGCATTGCGCCTGGAAGCCCGGCCTGCACACCTCGAACGACTTCAACGCTTGCAGGATGAAGGCAGACTGGTACTGGCAGGACCGCATCCGGCTATCGATAGCAATGACCCGGCCGAAGCCGGTTTTACCGGCAGCCTGGTCGTTGCCGAGTTCCCGGACCTGAGCTCTGCGCAGCAGTGGGCCGATCAAGACCCGTACGTCGCTGCCGGTGTTTACGAGCAGGTGATCGTCAAACCGTTTAAACAGGTATTCCCATGAGCAGCGAGATAAACCAACAACGCATGGTTCAGATCGAAGCCGCGATTCGCTCGGCGCTGGACCCGGTCGAGATTCAAGTCACCGACGAGAGCCACCTGCACGAGGGTCACGCCGGTGCAAAAACCGGCATGGGACACTTTCACGTTCATGTCGTGGCGCAGGCTTTCGAAGGACAACGAATGCTGCGCCGCCATAGGTTGATCTATGACGCTGTCGGCGACTTGATGAACACCGATATTCACGCGCTGCGAATCGACGCCCTGCCACCCGGCGACAGCTAAAACTCACTCACCACAAGGGTATCCAGCCCACCCATCTGGCCGACCGGGCCACTATTGTCAGCTTCTTTTACATAACGGAGCACCGACTGCTGCTGCAATTTGCGCAAAAGTTAACAAAATCTGCCCTTTTACCAATTGCTTATGACAACTAAATCGTGGTGATCCTGCGACCAGCAGTCGAGTAAGCATGCCTAAACCACTGTTTTATAATAACTCTTCGAAATCGCGAAACACCCCCTTCTGTATCGCGGCAATTCCTTATGTCAGATCGTTGACGTAACAATAATCAAAACCTAGATTCCTACTTTACAAAGATTAAGTTGAATTATGGGATCAGTATCCAAGCAAGGCCTGCTCACCGCATACCGGCGACTGCTCAAGCCTTTGGTGCGGATTCTGATTCGAAACGGAGTGACTTACGGGGAGTTTGCGGAGGCAGCGAAGCTGGCATACATCGACTCTGTTTGCGAGGACGATTTTCTTGCCACAGCTCAACCTACGCCTGATCAAGTTTCAGCTTTAACAGGAATGCCCGCAGACGAAGTGGAAAGGCTTCTCAGAAAGAGAACGCTTCCAGAGCCGATGCTGACGACGAACTTGGATCACCTTGTCGGACTGATCCATGAGTGGAACACCAGCCCAGAGTTTACCGGGCCATATGGAATTCCTCTGGAGCTGAAGTTTAGTGGCAGCACAGAGCGCCCAAGCTTCTCTGATCTGGTTAGACGGCATTTTCCGCAGTCTTCACCCGACGAGGTACTTCAGGACTTATTGAAAACGGGAACTCTCATTGAAACCGAGCCAGGTTGGTATCGCGTGCTGGTGAGAGCCTATCAGCAAGAAGCGGATTCAGCAGAAAGCATCGAGGCGTTCATTCGGTCAACTCAGACATACATAGAGGTTCTGGATCACAACATCAGAACAGACACGCCTAGCCAAAAAATGTTTGAACGAGAGGTTTACACAGAGCGGGGAATACGGCCAGAAAACCTACCTCGTTTTAAGCGCTTTTTTGGCAGTAAAGCTCAGCAGTTACTGGAAGAAATAGACAACTGGATTGCCCTTCTCGAACCCCCTAATGAGGACAACGGAATTAGGACAGGGCTATCGATTTTTCACTACGTCAGACACGAAGAAAACACAAGCAAAAACGACTAGCACTTGCCTGGGACATTAGAGATATGAAAATCATGGTTAAAGCGACAATCTCGATTGCGATTCTCCTACTTTCGACCATCAGCTATGGAACTGAAGTGGCCGACGCGGGAATGCAGTTTTATGGCGTGTCTGATGAAGGGCAGATCATAGTTGGCAGTCAAGATAGTCAAAAAGCTGCAAGCACCCAAGGCATTCGCCAAGGCGGCGTTCGCGGCATCCGTCAGGGCGGTGTTAGAGGCATCCGTCAGGGCGGCGTTCGCGGTATCCGCCAGGGTGGCGTGAGAGGCATTCGCCAAGGCGGCGTTCGCGGCATCCGTCAGGGCGGTGTTAGAGGCA
>CAYLLI010000207.1:0-3695 GCA_964384295.1 uncultured Chromatiaceae bacterium | reverse complement strand
TGACAACCGTGAGAACCAGTCCTTTGGGTTTTTTGCCGACGTCTTTGATCGAGGTGAAATCCACCTGAATCATCATCGGGTAGATCATCAGCCAGATCAGCACGGCGATCAGCAGGTTCACCTGCGCGAATTCCCACCCGGCGATCGTTGTAAAAGCCCCGGGAGCCAGATTACCCAGCGCGACGCCGGCGATGATGCAAAGCCCGACCCAAAGGCTCAGGTAGCGTTCAAAAATACCCATGATGTTGGTTTCCGTGTGTTCTGTGGTTAAAGCTGTTCGTGGCTTAGTGTGTCGAGTGCCTGTTTCAGCGCATCTCTGTCGGCGCCGTTCAGCAGTTCAGGTTGCGCGCACAGTGTTGCGATTCGTTTTCGTAGTACGTTGATTGTGTTTAGAAATGCGGTTCGTAGCTCGGCTTCGTTGCCGTCAATGGCGGACGGATCGGCAAGCCCCCAATGCACCCGCAGGCTGTCGCCGAACCACACCGGGCAGGTTTCGCCGGCCGCGTTATCACAAACGGTGATGACGATGTCCGGCTGCCATGCCTCATAGGCATCCCACGATTCGCTGCGCAGACCGTCGGTCGGGATGCCTTCACCCTGCAAATACCTGAGCGACAGCGGATGAACCTGTCCGGCGGGTTCGCTGCCGGCCGAGCGTGCTTCCAGCAGACCTCCGCTAAAGTGATTGGTGACGGCTTCCGCCAGAATGCTGCGGCAGCGGTTGTGCGTGCAGATAAACAGAATCTTTTTCATGACACGGTTCGCTCAGCAGCAATCGGCGAGCCGTTCGGGCCGGTCGTGCATCGCTTCCAGCCGCTGTTGTGCCGTTTGAACGTAAGACTCGTTCTCTCTCAGTGTTGCTCCCAGCACCGTGGTGACCCACTCCGGCAGATTCGGGTTTAGCTGGTAGTGCACCCACTGTCCGGCACGCCGGTCCTGCAGCAGGCCGCAGGCGCGAAGCTGAGCGAGATGACGCGATATTTTGGGCTGACTGAGCTCGAGGGCGGCGGTGAGCTCGCACACGCAGAGCTCGCCCTCGGAGGCGATCAGCAGCATGGTTTGCAGGCGGGTGTCGTCTGCGAGCGCTTTATAGAAGTGCAGGGGGTCAATGGTCAGCTTGGGATTCATGCTGACATGATATCTGTTATTTCATATATATGAAATAACAGATATTCACTTCACGTATTCAGGGGTGCCGTTCAGTCAGATGGCTTTTCCGGCGGCCACGGCCGATGCCCAGGCCCATTGAAAGTTATAGCCGCCCAGATGGCCCGTTACATCAACGACCTCGCCAATGCAGTAAAGACCCGGCACCTTATGAGCCTCCATCGTTTTGGATGACAGTTCATTCGTGTCTATGCCGCCCAGAGTCACCTCCGCGGTGCGATAGCCTTCGGTTGCGGCAGGTTTCACGGACCAGTGATTCAGGTGATCACCTAGGTCGCTCAGTGTGTCGTCGGGTATTTCGGCAAGCCGTGTATCCGCGAATGCGCTCCAGTGCAGTGACTGCAGTTCGGTGATCAGCGCCCGCGGCAACAGTCCGGCCAGTGCTGTTCGAATCAGGCTGCGGGGTTGTTCCCGTTTGCTGTCAGTCAGATGTGCCGCTGCATTAACTCCCGGCAGCAGATCAATCGCGATGGTTTCGCCGGGTTGCCAGTAGCTGGACAGCTGCAGCATCGCAGGACCGCTGAGCCCGCGGTGCGTAAACAGCAGCGCATCGGTAAACGACGCACGCGCATTGCTCGCAATGGCGGGCAGGCTGATACCGGAAAGCGTGCCGCTCATGTTGTGAAGATTGCCCGTGAGGGTGAATGGAACCAGCCCTGCTGATGTTTCCAGAACATTGAGGCCCCACTGACGCGCCAGCCGGTAGCCGAAGTCGCTCGCGCCCATTTTGGGAATGGACAAGCCGCCGGTCGCGAGTACCAGTTTGTCTGACATGTAGGCGCCGGAACTCGTTGTCACGGTAAAACCATCGTCGTTGTTGACTCCAGTGATGCCGGCGTCGCAGATAATTTCCACGCCGGCCGCGGTGCATTCCTGCAGCAACATATTCAGGATGTCTTTCGATGAGCTGTCGCAAAACAACTGTCCGGTGCCGCGTTCGGGGTCTTTTTCGTGATAGGCAATGCCGTGTTGTTCGACCAGGGCGACGAAGTCCCAGGGTGTATAGCGACTCAGTGCCGACTTGCAGAAGTGCGGATTGGCAGACAAGTAGTTTGCGGGTGTCGTGTGCAGGTTTGTGAAATTGCAGCGGCCGCCGCCGGACATCAGGATTTTTTTGCCGGGTTTGTTTGAACCTTCAAGTACCAGCACCCTGTGTCCCCGGTTGCCGGCGGTGATCGCGCACATCAATCCCGCCGCGCCGCCACCCAGCACGATGACGTCGTAGTGATTGTTGTTGGCGTCAGTCATCGGCGCAATATATCAGCCTGCTTCCGTTCCCGCTGTTTTTGCCGCGTGCTACGCTTTAACGATGCATGACGATGATTTATCCGGGCAGATTGCCGCAAGCGTTGCCGAGTTGGCTCAGCAACTCGTTGCAGCCGGCCGAGCGGTTGCTGTGGCTGAGTCCTGCACCGGCGGCGCGATCGCTAAAGTGCTGACGGACAGGCCCGGCAGTTCAGCCTGGTTTGGTTACGGGTTTGTCACCTACAGCAACGCTGCCAAAGTGAATCTGCTTAATGTTCCGGAAGGTGTGTTGAACGAGCACGGCGCTGTCAGTGCCGAGGTGGCGCAGGCGATGGCGGAAGGGGCGCTTGCCAAGAGCGGCGCGGATTACGCGGTTGCCGTTACCGGCATTGCCGGTCCTGACGGTGGCTCGGATGCAAAACCGGTGGGTACCGTTTGGTTGGCGTGGGCACAGACCACCGGCAATGACGGCATTAAAACGAAAACCCGACTGGAACAGTTTTCCGGTGACCGCGATCAGGTTCGCGCCTCAACCGTGCAACGCGCCCTTGCCGGGCTGATCGAAATATCCGGCCGCAATGAGTGACGGATCGCAGCGACTGTTTTTTGCGCTGTGGCCGTCGAATGACGTTCGCGGGCAGTTAGCCAAGGCGGTTGCGCCGCTGACCGATTCAGGGGCAGGGCGCGCCGTGCCGCCAATGAACTTCCATATCACGCTCGCGTTTCTCGATCAGGTTCCTGATAGCGCCTATGCGGCAATTATTGATGCGGCGCGCTCGGTGCAGTTCCCGCCGCTGGCTGTTGAGCTGGATTGTTTCGGTCTGTTTGAGCGCCCGCAGGTGGCCTGGCTGGGTTGTTCGGTTGTGCCGGTTGCGCTGACGTGCCTTGCTGATGATCTGCGTTCCGCGCTCACGGGCTTGGTGCGGTTGCGGCCGGAGCGCAGTTTCTGTCCGCACGTTAGTGCTGTCCGCAAAATCTCTGCACTGCCGGACTTAGAGCCGCCCCTAAAAGTGTTCTGGCAAGCGTCTGATTTCGTGCTGGTTCGCTCGGAGTTCGGTCCGGGGCACGCGACCTACACCGTATTGGAGCGGTTTTCTGCGTCGTTTGACTAGGTAATACTGAAGCCACCCGTTTCCGGCGATTATTTGCAGTTTTTTTTGCCGGTGGGCTAGATTTTATGTGCAATACTCGGTACTGTACAAACATACAGGTAGCTGTACAGGCATACAGTACTCCGTCAAACACCTTGCAGGTATTGGATATTATGGACGAGAACAAGAAAA
>CAYLLI010000206.1:0-3699 GCA_964384295.1 uncultured Chromatiaceae bacterium | reverse complement strand
ATTCAGTTCGCGGTAGCTAAGTGTCACTTCACCGGCAGTAACAGCGATGGCGTCCGGTGTTTTTTCGGCCTGACGTTCGAACGCCGTCTGCGGCGATGGCAACGGCGAGTAGTCCACCGCGCTGTCATTGAACCGTTGCAGCACCGTTTGCCGCTCGCTCGCATCAAGCATCGGCAGCTGCGATACCGGTGTTGCCGGTGCTGCGGCTATCGACTCGAGCAAGGTTTCGAAATGCTGCAGCATGCGTTCGATGGTCGCCGGCAAAAACAGATCGCTGTTGTACTGCAACCCGGCCTGCAAACCGTTCGGTGTTTCGCGAACCTCCAGCAGCAGATCAAACTTCGCGATGCCCATTTCAAAGTTCACGGACTCGGCCGTCAGGTTGTCAAACATGCTGCTGCCCACCGGCGTGTTCTGCAACACGAACATCGTCTGGAAAATCGGCGCGTGACTCATGTCGCGGCCCGGCTGCAGTTCTTCTACCAGTTTTTCAAACGGCAGATCCTGATGGTCATAGGCCTGCAACGTCGTATTGCGGACCTGTTCCAGTAGTTCGCTGAAAGCAGGATCGCCGGACAGGTCGGTGTGCAGCGCCAGCGTGTTGCTGAAAAAACCGACCAGCGGTTCCAGTTCGGGCAGCTTGCGCCCGGCAATGGGTGTGCCGACCACCACGCTGTTCTGCCTGGCGTAACGAGCGAGCAACACATTGAATGCGGTCAGCAGCGTCATAAACAGCGTCGCGCGACTGTCGAGCGCGAGCTGATTGATGGCCGCACTTACCCCGGCACTGAATACCCGTGCGGTACTCGCACCACGGTAGGTCATTTCTGCCGGGCGGGGATTGTCGGTCGGCAGCTCCAGCACCGGATCGGCATCAGCCAGCTGGCTGCGCCAGAAGGTTAGCTGCCGTTCGAGCTCCGCGTCATCAAACCATTCCCGCTGCCAGGTCGCGTAATCGGTGTATTGCACCGCAAGCTCCGGCAATGGGTTCGTGTTACCACTCACCGAACCGTTGTACAGCTCGGTCAGGTCGCTCAGCAATACCGCCAGCGACCAGCCGTCGGAGACGATGTGGTGCGTGGTCAGCAGCAGAATGTGTTCGTCGGCTGCGGTTTGCAGCAGGTCGGCGCGCAGCAGCGGGGCGGTGGTCAGATCGAACGGTTGTTGCGACAGTTCGGTCAGCCGTGCCTGGATGTCGGCGGCCGGTGAGGCTGTCAGGTCGACGCGGTTAATCGTGACGGGTGCCTCTGCAAGCACTTCCTGCAGCGCGGTTTGGTCCGCCGCAAAAAAGCGCGTGCGCAGACTGGCATGACGTTGCACCAGCGCATTGATCGCCTGACTCAGAGCTGCGACATCGAGTTGTCCGGTCAGTTTGGTGGCAATCGGAAAGTTGTACGCCGGGTTGCCTGGTTCAAGCTGCTCCAAAAACCACAACCGTTGCTGCGCAAATGACAGTGGCGACGGTGCGGTATTCGTTTGCGCCTGAATCGTTGGCGCGGAGCGCACTGTTGCTGTGGCCGCTTCAACGACGCCGCTGAATTCGGCAATCGTCGGGTACTCAAACAACCGCATCAGCGGAATCTCGGCGCCAAGGTTCGCCCGGACACGTGAGATGACCCGTGTGGCCAACAGCGAATGACCGCCCAGATCGAAGAAGTCGTCGTGTATGCCCGGTTTTTCCACATCCAAAACGTCTGACCAGATATCGGCCAGGCTGGTTTCCAGCGGAGTGCGCGGTGCGGTGTAAGCAAACTCAGCGGAGCGCTCGCGACCCGGCTCCGGCAGCAGACGTCGTGCGATCTTGCCGCTGGGTGTGCGCGGCATCTCATCCAGCAACACGTAGTGCGTGGGTTGCATGTAATCGGGCAGCACTTGCTTGGCGTGTTGGCGCAGCAGTGCTGTGTCTATCGCGCTGCCCGGCTCGGCGCACACGTAGGCGACGAGTTTCTGGCCGTTTGATTTCAACACCACGGTCGCGAGTTGTACGCCGGGGTAATTGTTCAGAATGGATTCGATCTCTTCGGGCTCGATCCGGAAGCCGCGGAACTTCACCTGATCGTCGACGCGGCCGCTGTAGACGATATTGCCATCGGGCGTAAAGCGGGCGAGGTCGCCCGTGCGGTACATGCGCTCGCCGTGCACAAACGGATCGCTCAAAAACTTTTCAGTGTTCAGTTCCGGGCGGTTCAGATAATGCAGCCCGACCTGAATGCCGGCGATGTACAGCTCGCCGGGCAGACCCTGCGGCACGGGCTGTTGGTGTTCGTCCAGGATGTAGCAACGCGTGTTTGCCACCGGGCGACCGATGGTGGGCAGCTCCGGCCAGTTTTGTACGTCGACAGACTCAAGCGTGAGCGCTGTCACGACGTGCGTCTCGGACGGGCCGTATTGGTTGTGCAAGCGCGCGCCTGAGCGTTTGCACAAAGCCCGAATGGCCGTCGTGACCTGCAACTGCTCACCGGCAGAGACAATGTCCCGCAGTGCGGTTTCACCGTGCTCCGACAAAATGTCTGCCAGCGGCTGCAGTGCTGCATAGGGCATGTAGATGCGTTCGATGGACTGGTCGCCAATGAAGCCGGCCAGTGCCGGCAGGTCTTTGCGCAACGCTTCCGGAATCATGACCAGGCAGCCACCTTGTGCCCAGGTGGAAAACAGTTCCTGAAAACTGACGTCGAAACTCAGTGATGCAAACTGCAGCGTGCGTGCCGGGTGTTGCAGGCCGGGCTGAGTAAACTGCCAGTGCAACAGATTGCTTAAACCGGCGTGCGACAGCGTGACGCCTTTCGGCTGTCCGGTCGAGCCGGACGTGTAGATCGTGTACAGCGGCGTGTCGCTGTTGACCGCAATGTCCGGGTTTGCGGCATCGCCGGACGCAAAATCAAACTGATCCAGCGTCAACGTTTTGATGCCGTCGTTCATTGTTTGCGAATCGGTAAGCAGCAAAGCAGCACCTGCGTCCTGCAGCATGAACTGAACACGCTCCGGCGGATACTCAGGGTCGACCGGCACGTACGACGCACCCGCTTTGAGAACCGCCAATACCGCTGTTGCCATCGTCGTGGAACGCGGATAGCTGATCGCGACCGTGCTGCCGGTGCTGATGCCTTCCGCAATCAAGCGCTGCGCCAGACGGTTTGCGCGGGCGTTCAGTTCGGAATACGTCAGCGCTTCGCCTGCAATCGGGCTTTCCAGAGCCGGCGCATCGGGCGTTTGTGCGACCTGTTGTTCAACCAGTGTGTGCACCGGCGTAAACGGACCGAAGTCGGCGCTGGTCGCGTTAAAGCCCCGGATCAGTGTTTCTGTTTCTGCATTGCTCAGCAGAGGAATGTCACTAAGCTGAATATCAATGTTGGTCGCGATGCTCTCAAGCAGTGCGACAAAATGTCCCTGCATGCGCTCGATGGTGAGCGCGTCAAACAGGTCGGTATTGAATTCAAACGTGCATTGAAGTGCATCGCCTGAATCGCTGACAAATAAACTGAGGTCGAACTTGGCTGTGTCCGATTTCACTTGCAGAGGTGTCGCTTGAAGGTCGCCGAATCTGGTCCCTGATCCACCGCCGTGCTCAAGCACAAACAGCGTCTGGAAAATCGGCGAGTGACTCATCACCCGGTCCGGGTGCAGTTCCTCGACCAGTTTTTCAAACGGCAGATCCTGATGCCGGTAGGCATCGAGTGAGTTCTGTTTGGTCTGCTGCAG
>CAYLLI010000205.1:0-3706 GCA_964384295.1 uncultured Chromatiaceae bacterium | reverse complement strand
TCAGCATCCAGCTCGTGTTTCTCCGTTTTCAGCAGACGACGCCCGTAGGCCAGCGTTGCAAAGCGTTGTGAGTCATAGCCACTGAAGCGATCTTTCTTCCACTCTAAACGCCCGACCCCGTAGTTGAATTCACTAAAGTCGTACTTGGTAGCCCAACCCAAGCGATAGTTTTCTGCCGTAGCATCATTGTCGGTGCTGGCCGAGAAGTACCTGCCATTCAGCCCGTGATGCCAACGGTTAATGTCATAGTTGACGGCAAATTCAAAGTTGGCGGACTTGTTCTCAGTGTTACCGGTGGTCGACAGATAGCCAAGGACGATATTGCCGGACCAGCGGTCTTCTTTTTCAGGAGCAGCATCCTGTGCAAAGGCGACGGAGGCCGCTAATGACATCAAAGTAAACGCAAGAATTTTTCTTAACTGAAGCATTGTTTCCCACTTATTTTTTTCGTTTTCGAGGAGTTTCGCGCCGCCCCAACTGTCCAACGCAAAAGCGGTCGCAATCATACCCGCTGCACGGCCCGGAAATAAACCGGGAAACCGGAGAATTATCTACAAACGCCTTCAAACAGCATAAAATCAACCACTATGACTGCAAGACACCTGACATTTGGCGACCGGATCCTTGGTGAAATCAACGCCGCATTGAGGATTACCACGGAAAAAGCCCGACCCAACACGCCGAATCCTGCGGAGTCCGAGGGCCGGGATGAGCTGAGCGAGTCTGACAAATCAGCCGCAGCGAGCCTGATGAGAGTGAATCACGCAGGAGAAATTGCGGCCCAGGCGTTCTACCGGGGCCAGGCACTGGTAGCGCGTGATCCTGAGCTGCGGGAAATGCTGCTTGAGGCTGCCGGCGAAGAACATGACCATCTGGCCTGGTGCGAGCAGCGGCTGTCGGAGCTAGACAGCCAGCGCAGCGTTCTGAGCGCGCTGTGGTACGGAGGATCTTTTTCTCTCGGAATAATTGCAGGGCTCGCTGGCGATAGGATCAGCCTCGGCTTTCTGGCAGAGACAGAAGACCAGGTCACCGAGCACCTGAACAGTCATCTCGACAAGCTCCCGGCTGAAGACCGACGCAGCAGAAAGATTGTTACCCAAATGCGCGATGACGAACTGCGTCATAGCGAGGAAGCTGTCCAACGCGGCGGAGAACCTCTGCCAAAGCCGGTTACACAGGCCATGACAGCGACGGCAAAAATCATGACCACCCTCGCCGCAAAACTCTGAACCCACCCCACAGCGCGCAAACTCTCACATAACCCCGTTATGACTTGCTCTTGGCGTCGGAAAGTATTACAAAAGGCTACGGGTTATTTAGGAGACATAACATGGCTGAGGCCGGCAAGGTTCTGAGTGATATTCCTGCGATCAACAGGTTTCTCACCTACTGCAGAGTTCGTACTGTTCCATCGAAAACCGTAGTCATTCATGCCGGAGATACTCCGGATTCGCTGTACTACATCGTCGACGGCTCCGTAGAAGTCATGATTGAAGACGAAGACGGTAATGAAATGGTGCTCGCCTATCTGAACAAGGGGCAGTTCTTCGGCGAAATGGGCCTGTTTCATGACGAGCCGCAGCGAAGCGCGTGGGTGCGCACACGGATTGAGTCGGAAATTGCCGAAATGACCTATGCCCGGTTCCGGCAGATTGCCAGTGAAAACCCGGGTCTGGTGTTTGAACTTGCCACGCAGCTTGCTACCCGCCTCGACAGAACCAACCGGAAACTCGGCGACCTGGCGTTCGTTGACGTAACGGGTCGCGTAGCGCACGCGATCATGGACCTGTGCAACGAGCCGGACGCAATGACACATCCGGAGGGCATGCAGATTAAAGTCAGTCGCCAGGAGTTGTCCCGCTTGGTAGGCTGTTCACGGGAGATGGCGGGCCGGGTGCTCAAAGTCCTGGAAGAACAGGGCTTGGTAACCGCGAGCGGCAAGACGATCGTGGTCTACAACGCCCGGCCAAAACAAACGCTGACTGCATAAACAGCGGGCTAACCAATGAAAAAGGCCGTCCTGGGACGGCCTTTTTTTATGCCCGACTGTTTTTGACGGATATTAATCAGACGAGACGGATGCCAGCTGCGCACGCATCTCAGCAATCGTCGCCGGATAATCTTCGGCACCGAATATCGCCGAGCCTGCAACAAAGGTATCAGCGCCTGCCGCCGCAATCTCTGCGATGTTGTCGATTTTTACGCCACCATCAACCTCCAGCAGGATTTCCCGATCCTGCAGGTTAATTAACTCGCGGACGGTCGCCAATTTGTTCAGTGCCTCGGGTATAAAGCTTTGCCCGCCGAACCCGGGATTCACTGACATGATCAGGATCAGGTCCAACTGATCCATCACATGTTCCAGCCACGTTAGTGGCGTTGCCGGATTGAACACCAGGCCCGGCTTACAGCCCGCATCGCGAATAAGGCTAATGGTTCTATCAACATGCTCAGACGCTTCGGGATGAAAACTGATGTAGGTCGCACCGGCAGCAGCAAAGTCCTGCACCAGTCGATCAACAGGTTTAACCATGAGGTGCACATCAATCGGCGCAGTGACACCATGTTTAACCAGCGCTTCACAGACCAAAGGCCCCACGGTCAGATTCGGCACGTAGTGATTGTCCATCACATCGAAGTGCACCATATCAGCGCCGGCGGCCAGGACCTGATCAACCTCTTCGCCCAGCCGGGCAAAATCAGCGGAGAGTATGGATGGTGCTATTCGATACTGGCTCATCAGGTTGGATCCTTGTGCGTGTTAATAGCAACTGCAAGTGGCGCTATTGTATGTGAAGCGACAGCCTTATACGAAGCCACGCGCCTCTTTAATCGTCTCATAGGCAGCCCGGATCTCGCGGGTCTTCTCTTTTGCGACCTCCAGCATAGAGTCCGGCAAGCCCTTAGCTGTTAGTTTGTCCGGATGGTGCTGGTTCATTAAACGCCTGTAGGCGGTTTTCACCTCTTTGTCAGTCACCGACGGCTCAATCCCCAGCGCCTTGTATGCCTCGCTGATATCGCCGGCCGGCTGCTGCGGCTGGCCTGAAGCATTGCCGAAACTGCGCTGCGCCCGCACCAGCGCTTCGAGTTGTGCCAGCTCGATGCGGCTAAAACCAAGCCCTGACGCAATTCGCCACAAGGATTCGCGCTCTGCCGAATGAATCGCTCCGGTGCTGAGCAGCAGATAGAACTGAATTTCGAGAAAACTCTGAACCAGCAGCTTCTGACCATTGATAGCGCTGCCCAGCTTACGAACCTGCGTATCGAGATCAAAATCCGGTTGCTTGCCGGCAGAGAACAGGCCAATTGCCTGCTTAACCTGATCCGGGCCCAGCCTCAGCTGGTGCATAACGTGCCGGGCTGCCCTGATCTCCTCCTCGGAAACTCTGCCGTCAGCCTTGGCGAGATGTCCCATTATCAGGAAGGTCGACTCAAAAAACTCAGCCTGCACATGACGCGACGCTCCGCCGAACTGGCCCCCAGCAGCACCGCGGGCACGCGCCCTATCAAACTGGTGACCCCAGGCAACGCCCAGAGCCACTATAAAAAGTCGTGCAAATCCCGCCATTCCGGCAGTAAGGAGATAAGCAGCGAGACCGCCAATGAGTTTTCCGATCCAGGGCATAGTAGAAGGGACTGCAGAATATATTGGGAAGCTGGCGCACGACCGGTCGCAGTTGCGGCTACAATAGTCGGCTTAAACCAT
>CAYLLI010000204.1:259-3747 GCA_964384295.1 uncultured Chromatiaceae bacterium | reverse complement strand
CGCCGTGGGTTTACGATTATGACGGCGACTCGGATGTTGATGTTTTCTACAGCTTTAGCATTGTCGAGAGCGGCATTGGCTGCGACGAAACCAGTGCTGAGCTGCTTGCCGAGACGGGTTCGGGTCAAAGGGTTCGTGGCACCGATATGATCACGACGCCGCAATGCGAGACTGCCGGCTGCCACCCGTAGCGTGCCGGACTACCGATTTCTAGCTGTTGTTGCCGCCCTGGCATTGGGTGGTGTTGCTGCGTATCTGAATCAGCCTGGCCCGGAGTCTTCCTCCGGAGAAGCTCCTGCAGTGACTGAGGCTCCCGTCGCCGACCTCCCTGATCTGCCGCCAGCGCCGTCGGTGGGTTTTCTGTGCAGCGGCGAACTCAGCGTTAACGTGCCCGGCGATGAGCAGGTGTTTCCCGAGGCCTTTGCTGCTGATCTCAGCAACTATCAGGAGCAGGGGGCTGTGATATTCGGTCTTTGGCCCAGCCCTCAGTGGCAGGACAGGCTCGAGCCTGAGTTCTGGGATGTTGAACGCAGCACTGATAGCACCGCAATCGTCGTGACGGGTATTACGCTCACCGAGAAGACCAGTCTTACCTCGCGGATTACGCTGGATACAAACGACGGCGCCTACGAAATCTATTGGTCGGTGTTGCCGGTGGGATTCACGAGGCCTGTTGAGTTCTGGTCTTCGGCGGGCGGTTGCAGCAGTTATGGGCTCGAGTCACTTGAACTGTAGCCCGGGTCCCCGCTGTTAGAAGCGATAGCGGGTCATCAGCTGAACCTGAGTTGCGTTTGCGCTGTTCTTGTCTTTATTGATCCGCTTACCGAAAAGCAGTTCAGCACCGATGTCCACGCGCGGAATCGGTGACCAGAAGTAGTTACCGGAAATTCTGCGCACACCCCGGTAAGCCGTGTCGGGCTGGAAGCTGTAGTTATCGACATTGACGAAACTGAACAGCAGTGTTGAGCGCATGCGCTGGCTCCACCAGTGCTCGTAGGCAGCGAACCCGGCGATCAGCGGCAGTGCACGTATGTTCTGCGATTCATCAAAGACGGCGTCCAGGCCGTCGATGCTGGTGGTGTCATTAATGTACCGGCCGATGCCACGACCACCGGTAAGCTGAAGCTTGAAGTTGTCGCTCTCGGTCCACCAGTTTGTGCGAATCACGCTGCTGACGGTGAGACCCCAACCGGTGGTCGAGTCGGTCGTGTTGACGTCGTTGTAGTTGCTGATGGCCCGAATGTCGCGCACCACTGCAGCCACTTTCACATAGTTGCGCTTGCTCCAGTTGCGCCTGATGCTGACGATCCCGTCGGGAATATCACTGGCACCGTCGGCGATGACCCGGACGTCGTTGCCGCAACCGCCGTCGGCCGGGTTGTTCGGATCGCAGTACTCGGTAACCTGCGCCTGTGGATCCTCCAGCGCGACCTGCAGATCCCAGTCTTCGCCGATTTTCGGAAACCAGCGAACCTGCGGCTGACGCAACAGCACCTTGCCGCTGATGCCTTCAAAGTCCACTTCTTCCGGCGCTGCCTGCGGGTCGTAAAAGGTGCTCCAGGTTTGACCGGCGAGTACCGCCTTGTACTGGCCAAAGGCATGACGCAGACGGAACGTGTTGTTTTCTTCACCGAAGTCCCCTTCGATGAACGCTCTGAACTTGCCGAGACTTGAGTTTTCCCGCACTTCTACGTTGAAGCGACTTTGGTTGGCGGCCAGGTTGGTCTGCCGCTGGGCAGAATCGAACTCGTCGACGACCGGAATAGAGCCCACCAGAAACCGGTCGCGCGACAGGATAGGGTCGAGGCTGTTGACGTAAACCACCTTCACAAAGCCGCCGAACTTAATCGCGCCGTTGGTGCCCGGAACACGGATTGACCCGGGAAAGGTTTCCATGCCCATCAGCGTTGCCGGGTCCTGAGGAATGGCCGACACGCTGCTTTCCAGGGCCGCAATGCGTTCTTTCAGTGCGATTTCTTCGGGGCTGGGTTCGCCTTTTTGTTGTTCCTGAGCCTGCTTTACGAGATCGACTTCTGTTTGCAGCCCCGCCAGTGCAGCGCTTTGTGACTCGATCTGCTCTTCCTGCTTCGCCAGCGGTGCCTTTGCGGCCTCCTGCTCTTTGGCCACCT
This sequence comes from uncultured Chromatiaceae bacterium, assembly GCA_964384295.1. Taxonomy (GTDB): domain Bacteria; phylum Pseudomonadota; class Gammaproteobacteria; order Steroidobacterales; genus JABIQA01. The sequence goes on along the minus strand of CAYLLI010000204.1, from coordinate 1,618 downwards.
GATTCAACTGCTTCTGCAGATCCTGTAGTTGCTTGTTTTGCTGCTCAAGTTGATCGGCCTGCTGTTGGAGTTGTTTTTGCTGTTGCTCCAGCAAAGCCTGCTGCTGTTCCAGCAGCTTCTGCAGTTCAGACAAATTGTCGGAGGCTTCGCTGGCAACAGCTTTGGCAGTTTTGCTCGCTTCTTCCAGTTTTTCATTTGCTGTATCGGCAGCCTTTTTCGCAGCCTCGGCCGTTTTTTTGGTGTCTTCGGCAACTTCTGCAAGGTCTTCCTGAGCTATCGCGACAGTCGAAACCGCGCCGGTCAGCAGGCTTAGAAAAAGCAGTCTGACGGGCAGGTTTATGAAGTGGCGAAACAGCAAAACAGCTCCCGTTCAGCGGACAATGTGAGGACCCTGAGGCTGCGTTGAGCATACCGGACAGTGAGAGTCTTTGGATATTTTCATGCTGCGACTTAAACCTGCGGCAGCATCGTACACCCAGAGTCTTCCGCTAAGCTCGCTGTCGAGCTGAGTCAGTACTTTGATCGTTTCTGTCGCAAGCATGCAGCCGATGGTGCCGGCTACCGGCGCCAGAATGCCCTGACCCGCGCAGTCTTCAAGCGTTTCATCATCTTCTGAGTACAGGCAGCGGTAGCAGCCATAGTCGGTTTTCATGTCGTGTCTGAATACCGCGAGCTGGCCTTCCATGCGGATAGCGGCGCCGCTGATCAATGCGCGTTTGGCGGCGAAGCACACTTCATTGAGCAGCCAACGGGTGCCGAAGTTGTCGCTGCAGTCGACCACCACATCAACGTCGTTCACTACCTGCTCAAGGCCGTGTCGCGATAATCGTTCCGGCAACGCAACCAGGTTCGCCGACGGGTTCCATTCCCGTAAGTTCTGCACGGCGGCTTCGGCTTTGTGATGACCCACATCGTCGGGTCGGAACAGAATTTGTCGCGGCAGGTTCGTGGCATCAACAGTATCGAAGTCGTTGATGAACAGTTTGCCAACCCCAGCGGTGGTTAAGTACAGCGCCGCAGTCGCGCCGAGCCCGCCCGCGCCGACAATTAGAACGCTGCCGTTGCTGAGCTTTTCCTGGCCTTTCGGACCAATGGCCGGGAGGCTGTGATGGCGTGCGTAACGCAGGGCATTGTGATCTTGGCTCGTCATTCGGTTTCGTTCCGGCCCGTCGCAGTGGCTAGTGAGTGAGCTGTGGCAGTCTGCCCGAGGTTACCCGCGGCAAGCCTGATAAATCAAAAACGGTCGTTATCTCGGCAAAGTTGTTCATTGCCAATAGCTCCCGAACAGCTTGCCCCTGCAACAGGCCGTGTTCAAGCAATAACCAGCCGCCGGGCAAAAGGTGTGCGCCAGCCGCTGCA
>CAYLLI010000204.1:0-249 GCA_964384295.1 uncultured Chromatiaceae bacterium | reverse complement strand
GGCTCAAACATCAGCTCAGGATCTGTCAGGCCGGTCTCGTCGAGGCCGATATACGGTGGATTCGAGACGATCATGTCGAAACGGTTACCGACGGTGTTCGAGTCCAGCGCACTAAACCAATCACCCTGATGCCAGCTGACTTGCTGTTCGCAGCAGTCGCTGTTTTGTGCAGCTACCTCAAGTGCAGCAGCGCTCAAGTCGGTGGCGTGCAGTATTGCGTGTGGACGCTCGCTGCCGATGGACAGAACT
>CAYLLI010000203.1:0-3881 GCA_964384295.1 uncultured Chromatiaceae bacterium | reverse complement strand
CGTACCGTCAAACGTCACTTCCAAAAGGCCCGTCACTTTAGATGGCTTAATGTCCTCAGGCTTGATGTTTTCAAACTGATCCATCAGCAACTGATGCCCGGGCGGGACAGCGACTGCAAGCGCAGGCAGGGCGCACAGTGCAAAAAAACATGCGCGAAAAAATGACAAGGGTTTCAGATTCAACATAGTTCGTTTCCAGACAGGCCGCTCTCGCGACACCAATTTAAGCTGCAGGCCTTTAGGACACCGGAGTCGCAGCAACGTTCCTGTACCCGCCAAAGGCTGCAAACTCTAGCACAAACCACCGCCGTCGAAATCCGCTACGCCAACAAAAACGGGCGCTCAAGCGCCCGTTTCGTAACCAATCACCACAGGTTAACCCCGCGGATGATGCTCGCCATGCAGTTCTTTCATGCGGGCACGGGCCACATGGGTGTAAATCTGCGTTGTCGACAGATCGCTGTGGCCCAGCAGCATTTGAACCACGCGAAGATCCGCTCCGTTGTTCAACAAGTGCGTTGCAAAAGCATGCCGCAACGTATGGGGAGACATCTTGCTCTTGATGTCAGCTGTCTTCGAATAGCGCTTAATAATGTGCCAGAACGCCTGGCGGGTCATGCGGTCGCCACGGCGTGTCGGAAACAGGTAATCAGTCTGGCGTTCGAGCAGAATCTCACTGCGCGGGCCATTGATGAACTCACGCAACCAACGCTGCGCCTCTTCACCCAATGGAATCAAACGTTCGCGATCGCCCTTACCCATAATCCGGGCCACACCCTGATTCAAATTCACTTCAGACTGCTTCAGGTTGATTAACTCGGAAACGCGTAACCCGGTGGCATACAGAACTTCCAGCATCGTCCGGTCGCGATGACCGAGCGGATCTTTAACATCCGGTGCGTTAAGCAGCGCTTCGACCTCGCCCTCACTCAACGACTGAGGCAATGAACGGCCGATGCGCGGCATTTCAATTTTTGACGTGGGATCCTGCTGAATCTGACCTTCTCGCAACAGAAAACGGTAGAAGCGACGGAAGCTCGACAGCTGACGCGCTGTCGAACGGGGCTTGGCGCCTTCTTCAGTGCGCCATGCGATAAACGCCAGCAGGTCACTGCGGGTCGCATAAATCAAACTGGTATCACGCTTGGCCAACCACTTGCGCAAGGCAACGAGATCGGCTCGGTAGGCGCCCAGCGTATTTGCCGACAGCCCGCGCTCCATCCAGATCGCATCAAGAAATTGGTCGATGATCGCCTCGGAGGTGTTCTTTACCGGTTTTTCAGTATCTTGTGACATTAATTCACTTCTTCGTAGTCAGCAAACGTTTCAACTGGAACTCAATGCACTGAACGGAACATGTATTTGCCTATCGTCCGCCAATGACCTGATAATCGCGCCTGCGCTATCGGTCATGTCTGTATCCGCGGCGGTCAAAAGCTTCAGTCAGCCGTCGGATATCAATACGCGTCATTCCTCCTTATGGTTGCTGAGTATGGAGAGGCATACTGTTAACTGGCGTGACCGGTATCACAAAAAACCAATAACGCGACATAAATTACTGATTTAACGGAATGTCTGGCTTATTCAACGGCATAAAATCGGCCTTTTTCGGGCTCTACGGACTCTGGGTCTGGCTGGTCTTTACCTGCGCCTCAGTGTCCGTCGTGTTGCTGCTCGCGGTGCTCCCCGGAGTGGACGCAAGGCGCAGCATTACTCGCCGCGGCGCAAAAATAGCGCTGTTTCTGTCCGGCCTGAACCCGAAGGTGACGGGACTTAATCTGCTGCCGGACGAACCCTGCGTTGTCGTTGCCAATCACGCCAGTTACTTCGACGGTATCGTTATGACAGCCCTGCTTCCGGCCCGGTTCCAGTACGTTGTTAAGCAGGAGATGGAACAAGTGCCCATCGCAGGCTATCTGCTTCGGCGAATCGGCACCCAGTTCGTCCGCAGAGCGCATGCCCACAGTAAAGCCGGTGACGCACGCCGCATTATGAAAGCGGCCAAAAACCGGGAATCCATTGTGTTCTTTCCGGAAGGCACGTTTGCTCCTGAACCAGGTTTAAAAAAGTTTCACAGTGGTGCGTTTATTATTGCGGCCAGTGGCGGCATGCCGGTGACGCCTGCGATCATCAGCGGCACTCGCCAGATCATGCCGTCGAAGCGTTGGCTGGCCCGCCCGGGTTCTATTGAAGTTCTGCTAAAACGACCCCATAAAATAGGTATTGATGCGAAAGACGCGGACCAACTGAGGTTCTTGTGCCGCCAAAGCATACTGGAAGACCTCAACGAACCGGATACGCTGGCAGGTTAGTTGCTACAATAGCCCGATATCCATAACCCCCGAATCACAGGACTCTCATCGTGAGCAACATTGTTATTGTCGCCGCCCGCCGTACTCCTCTGGGCGCTTTTCAGGGTGCGTTAGCACCGGTCAGCGCACCGGATTTGTCTGCCGCTGCCACTCAGGCTTGCTTGGCTGATACCGGTCTGGGACCGACCGATATTGATGAAGCGGTCATAGGCTGCGTGTTGCCTGCCGGCATTGGTCAGGCACCGGCACGTCAGGCGGTGCTGAAAGCCGGTCTGGCGCAGTCAACCGGCACAACCACGATCAACAAGGTCTGCGGTTCCGGTATGAAAAGCGTCATGTTTGCAGCCGACATGCTGAAAGCGGGCTCTGCCAAAGTTGTGTTGGCTGGCGGCATGGAGTCGATGAGCGGTGCGCCCTACCTGCTGCCCAAAGCCCGTGAAGGCTATCGCATGGGCCATCAGGAAGTGCTCGACCACATGTTCTTTGACGGCCTGCAGAATCCGTATGACGGCAACATGATGGGTCACTTCGCCGAAGAAACGTCAAAGAAATACGAATTCAGCCGCGAAGCACAGGACAGCTTTGCGATTGAGTCGGTCACCCGCGCACGCGCCGCGATCGAGAGCGGTGCGTTTGACGCTGAAGTGGCTCCGGTCACCTTTACCCATCGCCGCAAAGAACACACCGTGTCTGTCGATGAAGAACCGGCAAAGCACGATCTTGACCGCATTCCAACGATGCGACCGGCGTTTGCCAAAGACGGCACGGTCACTGCGGCAACATCCTCCTCTATCTCAGACGGCGCAGCGTCGCTGGTACTGATGACCGAAGAAGAGGCGAAGCGCCGTGGTTTAACCCCGCTCGCCCGCATTGTTGGCTATGCCGGTTTTGCCCACGAACCCGAGTGGTTCACGATTGCACCTGTTGGTGCGGTCAAGTCACTACTTGAACAAGTGCAGTGGTCAGTTGACGATGTCGACCTGTTCGAAATCAACGAAGCGTTTGCCTGCGTCACGATGTCTGCGATGCACGATGTCGGCATCGATCACGCCAAAGTGAACGTGAACGGCGGCGCCTGCGCGCTGGGCCATCCGATTGGTGCGAGTGGCGCCAGAATTCTGGTCACATTGATTCATGCGCTGAAAAACCGCAGCCTGAGCAAAGGCATTGCATCACTGTGCATCGGCGGCGGTGAAGCGGTCGCAATGGCGGTTGAACTGATGTAGCGTGGAAGCATGATCCGCGCTTCTTCACCACTTCACAGATACTCTCTGTTCGCCACCCTGCTGGTTATAGCAAGCAGTGCATTGGCCGCTGAGGATTACCACCCCCATCACGTAGCCATCGCCGGCGGTGGTGCTCTGAACGGCAGTGAGACGTCCGCGTACCTCGGGGCTGACTACGTCTACACATTTGAGAACAACTGGGGCATCGGGGCTTTCGTAGAGCGTGTCTCAGGAGACTTCGAGCTGTTGGCCGTTGGCGTTGCTGCAGGCTACCGCTTCGACAACGGCATAAAGCTGAGCACCGGCCCGGGCATTGAAAACAAGTTGCAGAAAAACAAAAATC
>CAYLLI010000202.1:0-3936 GCA_964384295.1 uncultured Chromatiaceae bacterium | reverse complement strand
GGAAGAAGCCGGTATCAAAAATGGCCCGCATCGATTCCTGAACCCGAAGCGGTGTCATTTCATCGCCGAGATTCACCGGCAGGTAATTAAAGAGCGTGCCTTCAGAGATGCGTTGCAAACCCTCAACGCGAATATCACGCAACACAAACTCATCGGCAGCACTCACCATGCCGCTGACGAACAGCAGACACAACGGCAATAGCTGCCTAATCACGCGCGCGACACGCGTGATAGTGTTAAGCACAATAGTCACGGACAATCCGGTTCAACAACAAGCACTAGAGCAAGCGCGATAAATCATTATAAAACGCCAGCGACATCACCATCAGTAGAAGAGCGATGCCGATTTGCTGGCCGACCAGTTGAGCCCGCTCTGACAAAGGCTCCCCCTTTATCGCCTCAGCCGTCTGATACACGATCTGACCGCCGTCAAGGACGGGCACGGGCAGAAAGTTCAGGATGCCGAGGCTGATGCTCACAATGGCCAGAAAATTCAAGAATGGCGCAAAACCAATACGCGCAGAATACCCCGCATACTCGGCGATGTTAATCGGACCGCTGATGTTTTTTACCGAAACATCGCCGGTAAACATCCGGCCGATCATTCGAACCGTCAGCTCCGACATCGCCCAGGTTCTGGAGACCGCTTCACCGAGCGACGCAACGATGCCATATCGCTGATTTGCCATGTATTTTTCAGCCAAACCGGCAGGCGGCTCTGTCGCCATGCCGATACGGCCAAACCGCTGCCCGTCCGTTTCCACAGTGGCCGCCACTGCCGAGAGTTCAAGCAGATTTCCGTTGCGCTGCAGCTGCATCGTAATCCGCTCGCCCGGGCGCGCGCGGACGTAGTTCACCCACTCAGACCAGCCGGCAATCGGCGTGCCGTCGGCGGCAACAACGAGATCGCCGGGCAGGACGCCGGCCAGCGCTGCCGGACCGTCGGGCGTCACTTCACTGACCAACGCCGGCACCACCGGTGCCCAGGGGCGCATGCCCAATGCATCGAACAACTTGCCCGGCTCGGTCAACTCGCTAATTCTGCCCTGAATGTCGAGGCGCACCGTCTTCAGCTCGCCCGACTCGCTGCTTACCTGCAGCGGAATGTAGGTGTCCGACAGCATCTCATCCAAAATAAACAGGATCGCTCCGTCCCAGGTGGCCACCTCAGCGTCACCCACCGACACAATCCGGTCGCCCTCGATCAGACCGGCCCGTGCAGCAATGGAACCGGGCTCCACTTCACCGATGAACGGCTGAGCACCCGGCACGCCGACAACAAACATCATCCAGTAGGCGAGTATCGCGAACGCAAAGTTCATCAACGGGCCGGCAGCAAGAATTGCGATACGGGAGCGCACCGGAATGCGGGTAAATGACCGGTGGACTTCAGCAGGGTCAACGTCGCCTTCGCGCTCATCAAGCAACTTCACATAGCCGCCCAACGGAATCGCAGAGATACAGTACTCGGTGTTATCCGGCGCGGCACCCCGCCACATGACCAGCGGCTTACCAAAGCCAATCGAATAGCGCAGGACCTTCACCCCGCACCAGCGCGCCACGATATAGTGGCCGTACTCGTGCACAGCCACCAGAATGCCAATCGCCAGAATAAAGGCGACCACCGAAATGATTACAGTCTCCATATACCCTTACTCAGACAGCAATTACGCCGGGTAATTTCCCAAAAGCCCACAGCAGCGCCACATAAAGCGGCAACGCGGCGATGACACCGTCGATGCGGTCCAGCAGTCCGCCGTGGCCCGGCAGAATTTTCCCGCTGTCCTTCAAGCCTGCATTGCGCTTAAACAGACTGACCGTCAGATCGCCGACCACAGAAACTAAAGCCACGGCAACCCCGGTCACGACAGCCTGCAGCAACGTCCAATCCAGCAGCCACATGCCGACCGTCGCCGCGAGCGCGCAGGTCGCCAAACCACCGAACAGCCCCTCAACCGTTTTTCCCGGGCTGACTTTTGGCAACAGCTTGCGTTTGCCCAAACTCTTTCCGGTGAAGTAAGCGCCAATATCGGCACCGGCCACCATCCAAAACAACATAAAGACGAGTAACGGCCCGTCACCGCCAGCAAGAATCAGCCGCTCGGCTGCCAGCCATGCCGGCAACAGCAGCAGCCAGCCCGCAATGGCCACCAGGCCACTCGGCAGTGAGCGGCCGGCGGTAAGCAAAAGAAACAGTGCGACCGACCAAACACAGCCGGCAAGCACCAATGACGGCTGCAACAGCTGCAGCCAACCGCCCGTTTGCCAAAGCACAGCCATAGCTGTTGCAGCAGCAACGGTATAGCACCAGGGCATCAACCCGTCAGACCAGCCGGCAAACCCGGCCCATTCATAAAAGCCTATGAGTAAAGCGAGCGACAGAAAAGCCGCCGTTGCCGCAGCGGGCGCGAGAAACAACAAAGCTAAAAAACCGCCGGCCATGACAACCGCGGTGATGATTCGAAGGGCTAGCGTAGACATGTGACCGGGTGGGTAGTCGTCGCAGCCGGCTAAACCGACTCCAGCTGCTCGCCCGTCAAGCCGAACCGCCGCTGACGCTGCTGAAAAAACTGAATAGCTTGCGTTAAGTCGTCGGGCGTAAAGTCAGGCCACAGCACATCGGTGAAATACAGTTCGGCGTAGGCGATATCCCACAGCAAAAAATTGCTGATGCGTCGCTCACCGCCGGTTCTTACCAGCAGATCCGGAGCGTCGAGACCGGACAATGACAGATGTGATGCCACCAACGCTTCGTCGACTGCATCCGCAGACAGCTCACCCGCCGCAACCTCGGAGGCAATCTGCCGGGTCGCATTGACGATGTCCCAGCGACCGCCATACGCAACAGCCAGCACCAACTCCATTCGATGATTACCGGCTGTTTGTTCCTCAGCTCTGGCGAGTCGTTTCTGCAGTCGTTCGGAGAGCTGACTGCGCTCACCGACAAAGCGAATCCGAATATTGTTCTTGTGCAAAACGTCGACTTCACGCTGCAGCACTTCAAGAAACAGGCTCATCAGACTGCTGACTTCGTCAGCCGGCCGTTGCCAGTTCTCGCTACTGAAAGCGAACAGTGTCAGCGTTTTAATACCGCGTTGAGCGGCGTTTTCAACCACGCGTCGGGTAGCCTTAACGCCCGCACGATGACCCAGCGCACGGGCTTGCCCGCGTTGTTTCGCCCAGCGCCCGTTGCCGTCCATAATGATGGCAATATGGTTCGGCAAATCCTCAGTCGAAGCTGCGGGTATGTGATCAGGCTCGGACATCAACGGCTTCCGCTCCTGCTCCTAGATCGCCATCACTTCGGCCTGTTTGGCCTCTGACAGCTCATCAACTTTACCGACGTAGGTGTCGGTAAGTGTCTGCACTTCCTGTTGAGCCCGACGATCGTCGTCCTCGGAAATTTCTTTCTCTTTGAGCAGTTCTTTAATGTCGCTCAGAATGTCCCGGCGAATATTTCGAATCGCAACTTTGCCCTGCTCTGCTTCGTTGCGTACCGCTTTAGCGAGATCTTTGCGGCGCTCTTCAGTCAGGTCGGGCAGCGGTACGCGAATCACATTGCCGGCACTCATCGGGTTTAGCCCGAGATCCGCAGTCATAATCGCTTTCTCGATTGCCGGGACCATCGACTGTTCAAACGGCGTGACCGCCAGCGTGCGCGAATCGTCAACAGAGATATTGGCAACCCGGTTCAACGGAGTCTCAGCCCCGTAGTAGTCAACGCTGACTTGCTCCAACAGACTCGGATGCGCGCGACCGGTGCGAATTTTGGTAAATGTCGCCGTCAATGCAGTCAGCGTTTTTTCCATGCGTTGCTGACCGTCTTTTTTTAGATCTTCAATCATTGTCCCAACAAATCCCTCATAACCGCCCGTGTTATGCCCGGGCAACAGTGTAGCCCGAAACCCCCTTCTAGTCTCCGACAATCAGGGTACC
>CAYLLI010000201.1:2765-3973 GCA_964384295.1 uncultured Chromatiaceae bacterium | reverse complement strand
AGCGTTGAGATACCCATGCGGGCCATCACTTTCAGCATGCCTTTTGCGACCGCACGGCGATAACCGACAACGATTTGGTCATCATCCGGATACGCGGTTTCATCAACAAGGCCGTCGCGACGTGCCTGCCACAATGCTTCAAAAGCCAGATACGGGTTAATGGCGTCAGCGCCGTACCCAACCAGCAGGCAGTGATGATGCACTTCACGGGCTTCGCCGGTTTCGAGCACGATGCCGATACGATTGCGCTTCGCAATGTTAACCAGATGGTGATGCACAGCACCGGTAGCCAGCAGTGCGCTCACAGCAATGCGGTCAGCACTAATGTTTCGGTCTGACAGAATCACGATGCTGTAGCCGTCTTCAATAGCCGCTTCGGCCTCAGCACAAATGCGATCCAACGCTGCCTGCAGTCCGCCGGGCGCGTCCGCGCTTTCGTAAGTGATGTCGACAGTGCGCGACTTCCAGCCGCGATAATCGAGCTGCTTCAGTGCTTCCAGGCCTTCATTCGACAGAATCGGATGACGAATCCGCAGTCGCGCGCAGTTCTCTTCTTCCGTCTGCAGCAAGTTTGCCTCGGGGCCGATATGGCACTCCAGAGACATAATGATCTCTTCGCGAATCGAGTCGATCGGCGGGTTCGTGACCTGCGCAAACATCTGTTTGAAGTAGTCGTAGATCATGCGCGGCTTGTCGGACAAGCACGCCAGCGCTGAGTCATTACCCATTGAGCCGACCGGATCACGCAAATCGCGGATCAGCGGCAGCAGCATGAACTGCATGGTTTCCGTGGTGTAACCAAACGCCTGCATACGTGGCAGCAAAGTATCGGCATCCAGATGCTTCGCCTCAGGCTTCGGCAAATCTTTCAGCGACAAGCGGCTATTCTTCACCCACTCGGCGTATGGCTTGCGCGCGGCGAAGTCTGATTTCAGCTCCTGATCGGGAATCAGTCTACCGGCTTCAAAGTCGATCAGGAACATACGGCCCGGCTCAAGCCGGCCTTTCGCCTTCACGTTCTTCGGATCAACCGGCACAACGCCCACTTCACTGGCCATGATCACGCGATCATCATGAGTGAGGTAGTAACGACTCGGGCGCAGGCCGTTGCGGTCAAGCACAGCACCGATGTAACGGCCATCGGTAAACGCGACCGATGCCGGTCCGTCCCATGGCTCCATCAGGCAGGAGTTGTACTCATAGAAAGC
>CAYLLI010000201.1:0-2665 GCA_964384295.1 uncultured Chromatiaceae bacterium | reverse complement strand
GCCAGCATGCCTTTGTAAATAATGATCTTCGTTGACAGGCTGCAAACATAGAACGTCTTGGCTTCCTGCAACGTTTCATCAGAACGCAGCTGATGACTCGCTTTTTTACGAATTTTGTACAACGTGCGTTCAAACTCGTCGCCTTCGATACCATTGGCCGCAACGATCAACTGTTCAATCTTCGGCTGAGCATTGCGTGCGGTAGGCCCGATATCTGCTGCATCAGCATCGACCGGTACTTCACGCCAACCGACGAGAGTCTGGCCCTCGGCGGCAACCAGCTCTTCAACTAAGGCTTTGCACTTGGCCCGTTCGGCATCTGCAACGGGAAGAAAAACGTTACCGGCAGCAAACTGGCCGGGTGCAGGCAGCTCAGCATTCAAGTCTTCACGCGCAACACGCGCCAAAAACTCATGCGGAAGCGCCGTCAGAATACCTGCGCCGTCACCGGTGTTGCGCTCAGCGCCAAAGGCACCGCGGTGCTCCATGCGACAAGCCAGATGGTCAGCGTCCAGCAGAATCTGATGGCTGCGCTCGCCTTTAATATGGGCAACAAAGCCGACGCCGCAGCTGTCTTTCTCATTCGCCGGATCATAAAGACCGTGGGCTTCAGGAAAACCGTTTGCCGGAACACCGTTGTTGTGCAGATCACTCATATTTCGTCACTCTGAAAATAGCGGCAAGGCCGGCCTTGCTTGTCCGGACACTGCCGCAGTCACGCTTCCCTTCGGGCGTTAAGCCGCGAAGACGCGTTACTTTCCAACCGTTTGCTGCAAGCTGCAGCCTACTGAATGAGACTCGCGGGACTCTTCTCAGGAATCCTTCAGAATCTCTGTTGTCTCAGCGCTCAACAACGGACACGGGCCAAAGCCGGACCGTAAGACGCTGCAATACATAGTTTCGTTCGCCCTGCGCTGCTGCTGGCTTTAGAAAAGCCACGCTCATCGGCCAAGCCCGGCGATCGGGGCCTGTGCATCAGCTTCTGCGGGTCGATCGGGCGCTATCAGTGCCAGCACTTAGGTGCGTTCCTGAGCAAATCAGGAAGGTCGTCACTGTCGCCAGAACCCGCAATTATAGCCGGAATCGGCTGTTCTGCTCAATCCACTGATAAACCATCCGTTTTCTTGAGAAAAAAGCCGCACGAGACAGCTATTTCGGGCATGTGACGCCCGTCACGCCCGCAATACGGCGCAAATGCAATGATTCCAACCATGAATACGACACCGAATGATGTTTTAAGTTACTGGTTTGGCGGCGACAGCCTCGATGCTCCCAAACTGGATGCCCGGATGGACCTATGGTTTGGCGATGATCCGTCGCTGGATCAAGAGGTTACAGACCGCTTCGGGGATGCCGTCAAAGCGGCAGCCAGAGGCCAGCTGAACGACTGGGCCAAAACGCCCGAGCACCGGCTTGCGCTGATTCTGCTGCTGGATCAGTTCACCCGCCGGGTGTTTCGCGGCCGCAAAGAAGCCTATGCCGGCGATGCACTGGCTTTGCAGCTGTGTGCCAAGGGTGCCACAACCAACATGCATGCCGAACTGGCGCCTATCCAACGACTGTTTTTCTTTATGCCGCTGCAACGTGCAGAGTCAGAGAAAATTCAGGCCCGCTCGGTAAAGGTCTATCAGGCCATGGTCGGTAAAGTCTCTGACACCCTTCAGGAAACCTTTGAAACCTTCGCAATGATTGCGGAGCTGCGCCATGACGTAATCAGCGAGTTCGGTCGCTTCCCCCATCGCAACGGGCCACTGGGGCGCGAGACGACCGCTGCAGAAACTCACGCAATGGATGTGAGTCAGGCGGCATAATCCGCCGCGCTACGGTTCCCCGATAGGCTCAGGCATAATCAGCAGACACTGCTGAGCCGGAGCCCTCCGATGCACTATAAAGATACGCGCAAGGTTGCCATTTTAGGCGGCAACCGCATTCCGTTTTGCCGTTCCTACACCGGCTATGCCAAGCAGTCGAATCTCGAGATGATGACCGCGGCACTCAATGGCCTGGTTGAACGCTATCAACTCAGCGGCGAGCAACTCGGCGACGTGGCACTGGGCGCAGTCATCAAACACTCCCGCGACTGGAATCTGGCGCGGGAGTCCGTTCTAGGCACTGCACTTGCTCCCGAAACGCCTGCTTATGATCTGCAACGAGCCTGTGGCACCGGACTTGAAGCAGCGATTCAGATCGGCAACAAAATCGCACTAGGACAGATCGACTCAGGCATCGCGGGCGGCTGCGACAGCATCAGCGACACGCCCATCGTTTATCCGGACAGTTACCGGCGGGTACTGCTCGATAGTTTCGTCGGGCGCTCACTCGGCGCGAAGCTTAAGCCTTGGTTCAGGCTACGTCCGTCAATGTTCAAGCCCGACCTGCCCGACGCCGGCGAACCCCGTACGGGTTTGTCCATGGGCGAAAGCACAGAGCTCACCGCCAAGACATGGAACATTTCCCGCGAAGCTCAGGATCAACTGGCGCTTGTGAGTCATCAACGGGCAGCCAAGGCCTGGGAAGAAGGTTTTTACGATGACCTGGTCTCACCGTTTAACGGCGTGGATAAGGACAACAATGTCCGGCCGGATACCAGCCTGGAACAACTGAGCAAGTTAAAACCGGCCTTTGACAGAAGTCCGTCCGGCACGATGACAGCTGGTAACAGCAC
>CAYLLI010000200.1:0-3973 GCA_964384295.1 uncultured Chromatiaceae bacterium | reverse complement strand
GATGCCACCGTGGTTGTCGGTACGGTCATCGATGAGGAAATGAACAACAGCATCCGTGTCACCGTGGTTGCCACCGGACTGGGTCAGCCGGTTAAGCGTCCGGCTGAAACACCGCCGATGCAGGTTGTGAAACCGGCGGAAGCAGTTTCTGTGCGCGACGGCACCACCGGCGAGATGGTCGAGCCCAACTACGAGGATTACATGCAGCCTCCGGGTATGCGCAATCCGCAGATCGACGAGCCTGCCGGCGACATCAACGACAATCTGGAAATGCTTGATATTCCGGCATTTTTGCGTCGTCAGGTGGACTAGTTTGGCTTGCGCGGCTTCGGCGGCCTGTGGTAATTTTGAGCGGAATTTCAATCTTCCCGGGCCGTCGTAGTCAGCCATAAACGTGCAGTTTGAACGGAGTTTTAACGCCGTCTTTGTGTTGTTTTTCCAGTGAAAACAACATGTTTTGCAGGTTGACCTCGGTGCCTAAGGGGTAAACAGGGTGGGTAAGTGCGCTTAGAACGCTGTACCTTAAGGTCTGATTCCCGTGCGGAGTCGGGCTCTTTTTGTGCGCGGACGTTGCACCCCGCTCTGTGATTACCGGAAACGCTTAAATGCTGAAACAGCGCACCTTAAAAAATTCAATTCGTGCCACCGGCATCGGGTTGCACACCGGCAAGAAGGTTTATATGACCTTACGTCCGGCTGCTGAGAATACCGGCATCGTGTTTCGTCGTGTCGACCTGGAACCGCCGGTTGATGTGCCAGGCGATGCGAGAATTGTCGGCGAGACGATGCTCGGCACCACACTCATTCAGGATGACACGAAAGTCGCGACCGTCGAGCATCTGATGGCCGCACTGGCCGGCCTCGGTATCGATAACCTGTATGTTGATTTGAGCGCTGCTGAAGTGCCCATCATGGACGGCAGTTCAGCGCCGTTTGTGTTCTTGTTGCAGTCTGCGGGTATTGTCGAGCAGAACGCGGCGAAGAAGTTTGTGCGCATTACGAAGTCGGTGCGGGTCGAAGACGGCGATAAGTGGGCCGAGTTCCATCCGTATGATGGCTTTAAAGTGAATTTCAAAATCGACTTCGATCATCCGGTGTTTAAACAGCACACGCTGGAATCAACCATCGATTTTTCAACCACGTCTTTCCTGAAAGAAGTGAGTCGTGCACGTACCTTTGGTTTTCTGCGCGACATTGAAGCGATGCGATCGCGCAGGCTCGCGCTTGGCGGCAACATCGATAACGCGATTGTGCTCGATGACTTCCGTGTTCTGAACGAGGACGGCCTGCGTTATGAAGATGAGTTTGTTCGCCACAAAATTCTCGATGCCATCGGTGACCTGTACCTGCTCGGGCACAGCCTGATCGGCGAATTTGTCGGCTATAAGAGCGGACATGATCTGAACAACCGGCTGCTGCGCGCCTTGTTTGAAAGTGGTGATTACGAGGAAGTGACGTTTGATGATGTCTCAGCTTCGCCGATCAGCTATTCACCTGCAGCCGCTGCAGCCACGGTCTAGCCCTTCGCGTTTGCCACAGCGTATTGAAAAAGCCGGCTTCTATGCCGGCTTTTTTGATCGCTGCTTACCTTGCGGGTGACGTGTCAGGAAGATGCAACACGCACTTTAATATGGGTGACCGAGGGCTCGGATTCCCGGGCAATCTTGAGGATTCGTTGTTCTTCAAACCGCAGTCTTGATGCCCATTCGGGGCTTCCGGCGAGAATAACCAGTGTATCTCCCGCATCGATATTGCAGGCTTTCAGCCCTCCGGCAAGGTCTTCCGGCAGCTTTTGGACCAGCTCGCTGAGCAGGCCGCTGCGACGTCCGGCTTCCTTGGCGAGCCTGCCGAAAGCCGTGTCGGATCGCAGCAAAAGCTCTGCCAGCGTCTCGGCTGGTTCTTTTGACATAATTTTTTCCGGTTTTTCCTTAAATTGTGAGGACTGTTCCTTGTTTTGCTGCGGCATTTTTAGCATAGTTCGTCCACAAATAGGGCAAACCTGCTGAAAAGCGGGGACGCAAAGCCACCGATCTAAGGGCCGGCAAGGTGCCGAAGCCTACGATAGCGGGGTTGCATATTATGAAAAAAATAGAATTTATAAGCGTGTTGTCGCGAACTGCTGCGTGCTCTCGGGCGGAAGGCGCAGTAGAACAATGTCCTAAACTAGCGGAGAGGACTGAATGAATCGAATTGTCTACACCCGGCAGGGTGCAGCTGCGCGTTCCGTGCGTTTGCCGGTTTCGTTGCTGGCAGCGTCAGGCATTGCATTTACTCTGGTGTTCGGAGGCGGTATCGGCCTCGGTGCCTGGGTTGCGAATGCCACTCAGGATTCGGACAGCGAGATTCAGCAGTTGCGGCTGCAGATTGAGAAGCAGCAGGCAGAAATTAAAGTAGCGCAGCGTGAGGCTGACGATCAGATCAACGCCTTGGCGCTGCGTCTTGGTCAAATGAATGCCAACGTGATTCGCATTAATGCGCTTGGGCAACGGCTGACCGGTATGGCCGGCATTGAAGCCGAAGAGTTCGATTTTGACCGCAACCCGGCAACGGGTGGTATCGACGCTGACGGAAGCATTCCTGAAGACGCTAAGCTGCAGGATGTCGTTCTCGGTTTTGATCGCCTTTCTGACGAACTGGCACAGCGTGAGCAGCAGCTCGATGTGCTGGAAAACGTCATGCTGAACCGCAAACTGAAAGCCCGCGTTCATCCCAGCGGCCGACCGGTCAAGTCCGGTTGGCAGTCATCGTATTACGGTTATCGCACCGATCCGCTTCACGGCAAGAAAGCCTGGCATGGTGGTATCGACTTTGCCGGCAAACCGGGTACCGAGATTCTGGCTGCCGCCGACGGAGTCGTTAGTTTGTCTCGCAAGCACTACGGTTTCGGCAACCTGGTTGAGATTAACCATGGCAATGGCTACGTAACCCGCTATGCCCACAATCAGGAGAACCTGGTAGCACTCGGAGAAACGGTGCATCAGGGTCAGCCTATCGCGCTGCTGGGCTCTACCGGGCGCTCCACAGGTCCTCACCTCCATTTCGAGGTCATCAAGGACGGCAAATCGCTGAATCCGGCGAAATTCGTCAACTAATCCCAACCCCTTTGAACCGCTTCCGGTCTGCCGGCACTGCCGGAGTCAGCTGCAGTGCGTGTCGTTGTCGATCCGTACGCAAAAATACGGTTCAAGCGGGGGTCAGAAGTGCGTAAAATAGCGGCGTTTCGGGGCTATCCGGTATAGTCGCTGTTTACTCGAACAACCACTGAATATTCCGTTGCAGGATCGCTGTTTGTCGGTCCTGTCGACGCTGATGCAAGGGACGCACGTTGATCAACTTCATTACCCGTATTTTCGGCAGCCGCAATGACCGCATGGTTAAAGCGTACATGCGCAAAGTGGATGCCATTAATGCGTTGACCGATACCTACAAAGGGATGTCTGACGAAGAGTTGCGGGGTGTCACCGCAGCATTAAAACAGCGTGTTGCCGATGGGGCGACATTGGACTCCGTTCTGCCGGAGGCGTTCGCCGCGGTTCGTGAGAGCGCTGACCGTACGCTCGGCATGCGTCACTACGACGTGCAGTTCGTCGGTGGGATGGTGCTAAACGACGGCAAAATCGCCGAGATGCGCACGGGTGAAGGTAAGACGCTGATGGCGACACTACCTGCGTATCTGAATGCCTTGTCCGGCGACGGCGTGCATGTTGTTACCGTGAATGAATATCTGGCGCGTCGTGACGCCGAATGGATGATGCCGGTTTATCAGTTTTTGGGCATGCAGGTTGGCGTCATTGAAAGCAACATGAGCCATGCTGATAAGAAGGCTGCCTACGCGTGTGACATCGTGTATGGCACCAACAACGAGTTTGGTTTCGACTACCTGCGTGACAACCTGGCGTTGCACAAAGAGGATCAGGTTCAGGGCAAGCCGAATTTCGCGATCGTTGACGAGGTGGACTCTATCCTGATCGAC
>CAYLLI010000199.1:0-3984 GCA_964384295.1 uncultured Chromatiaceae bacterium | reverse complement strand
TCTTTCCGGTGGTCAGCAGCAGCGTTTGTGTATCGCGAGAACGATTGCGGTGAATCCTGAAGTGATTCTGATGGATGAGCCGTGCTCTGCGCTGGACCCGATTGCAACGGCGAAGATCGAAGACCTGATGTACGAGCTGCAGGACAGTTTCACAATCGCCATTGTGACTCACTCGATGCAGCAAGCGGCGCGTGTCTCGCAACGCACGGCATACTTCCATTTAGGTGATTTGATTGAGGTTGGCGAAACCGACAAGATCTTTACCAACCCGGGGCATCGTCTGACCGAGGATTACGTCACCGGTCGGTTCGGTTAAGAGCCGGAGATACGTTGGGTTCAAAAGGCGCCTCAGGGCGCCTTTTTTCATTGTCCGGGCGGCTTAGCCTGCAGTTTTATCAGTGTTTTTTACTGTTCGTCGGAGTGGCGAAGCCGCCTGGCCGTCGCTTGCTTGTATTTGGCAAGTCACATGGTTACATTCATATCTATAGAGATTCGCAGGTATTAAGAGCCGTTGCCTGGTTATCGCACGGCGCTTCAACAGGATCATTGATATGCCGCAACGAGAAGTAGTAGCCAAAGAGCTGGCGGACATGTTCAAAACCATCGCGCATCCGGACCGTATTCGCATCATTGAAGAACTTGGTCAGGGCGAAAAGGATGTGTCGACGCTGGTGGAGTCGCTGGATTTACCGGGCCCCAGAGTATCTCAGCATTTGAGTCTGATGCGCGCCAACCGGATTGTGGTCGAGCGACGCGAGGGTCGCAGACACTATTATCATTTGGTCCAACCGGACGTTGCGAGTTGGATTATTGACGGGCTCGATTTTATTGAAGGCCGGATTAGCGGGGTTAGCAAATCCGCAATCGTTGAGGCCCGCGACCTTTGGCGCGCGTCCGAGAATGGCGGTTCCAAGTAGCCTGTAGTCCGGAGAATGGCTGAACAGTAATTAGTCATGCAGATATGACCCTTTAGGGCAATAAAGAGGGTGAGTTTGGGGTAAGTTCGGTAGATAGTCAGATGGGTTGCTGACGTGTCTACCGACATAACGATGGGTTGCGATTAACTATGAATATGTTCAAACACCTGAAGAACGATATACCGGCCAGTGTCGTCGTGTTTTTTGTGGCTCTGCCTCTTTGCCTCGGCATAGCACTTGCCAGTGGCGCGCCGCTGTTTGCCGGCCTGATTTCCGGGATCGTTGGCGGCATCATTGTCGGAATTCTCAGCGGCTCTCAGGTGGGTGTCAGCGGTCCGGCGGCAGGGCTCGCGGCTATCGTTCTGGCGGCAATCGGTTCTCTCGGCAACTATCAGGATTTTCTGATGGCGGTGGTGCTGGCGGGTGTATTGCAATTAATTTTCGGATTGCTCAAGGCCGGCGTCATTGCGTACTACTTTCCGTCTTCGGTGATCAAGGGCATGCTCACGGGTATTGGTTTGATCATCATGCTGAAGCAGATTCCGCATCTGTTTGGTTATGACAGCGACCCGGAAGGTGACTTTGCGTTTGCACAGGTTGATGGCGGCAATACGTTTTCTTCGATTCTGGAAACGGCCGAGTACATCAGCCCGGGTGCGACGCTGATCGGCTTTATCAGCCTTGGCATCGTGCTGTTCTGGGATCTGGTTCTGGTAAAGAAAGCCAAGATCTTTCAGCTGATTCAGGGGCCGCTGGTCGCTGTGGTTATCGGGATTATTTATTTCATCGCTACTGCCGACAGCGAGTCGTTTGCCATTTCGTCGGAACACCTGGTTAGTGTGCCGACGCCGGACAGTTTCAGCGACTTCCTCGGTCAGTTCAGCACGCCCAACTTCTCTGCGATTTCCAATACCGAGATATGGGTGATTGCGTTCACCATGGCGCTCGTTGCCAGCCTCGAAACACTGCTCTGTGTCGAGGCGACCGACAAGATGGATGAAGAGAAACGTGTCACTCCGACCAACCGTGAGTTGTTGGCGCAGGGCAGCGGCAACATCATTGCCGGCATGATTGGCGGCTTGCCGATTACTCAGGTCATCGTGCGCAGTTCCGCCAACATTCAGTCGGGCGCGAAGACGAATCTGTCGGCCATTTTGCACGGGATCTTCCTGTTGATATTTGTGGCTTCGATTCCGGGTCTTTTAAACATGATTCCTCTGGCTGTTCTCGCCGCTATTCTGCTTCAGGTCGGTTACAAGCTTGCCAAGCCTGCGTTGTTCAAAACGATGTTCGGGTTGGGCTGGAAGCAGTTCCTGCCGTTCATTGTGACCGTCGTTGCCATCGTGTTTACCGACCTGTTGGTCGGTATCGGGCTCGGCCTCTGTGTCGGCGTATTTGTCATTCTGATCAACAGCTATCAGAACTCGCATTTTCTGCACAAGGAAGAGGGCGATAACGGTGCCAACAAGGTAAAAATGACGCTCGCAGAGGAAGTCACGTTCTTTAACAAGGGCGCCATTATTCGCGAGCTCGACAACCTTCCTGAGGGTTCCTACCTTGAGCTTGATGTGACGAACACCCGTTATCTTGATTACGACATCATTGAGATTCTCGATGACTTTGCCTACAAGGCGAATCTCAGGAACATCACAATCAAAGTGGTGTCCTCGCGCGGCGATGTCGAGAATCCCCCGAGCTACGTCGATTACTTTAAGCTAAGCCCGAAGACCACCTGATCCGCTAATGAATGCTGTCCGTTGTAGCGGAGACCTATTAGCCGGCTTTGCGGCCCTCTCGGCTGATCAGGACGCGCAGGCGTATGCGCGATAAGGCAATTTTCCGGTGGGGCGGGGCGTTTTTGCGCACCAGCCGTTGGGCTTTCAAAGCGCTGCTTCTGTGCGGCCTGCTAACAATGTCCGCCCGTGCTGAGCCGGTTGATGAGAATCAACTCGGTGCCTGGTACATGTACTTTTTCAATGCGTCATTTGAAGACTCTCAGTGGGGCTTTCAGGGCGATATCCAGTACCGCAACTGGGACATCTGCTGCGATCTCGAGCAGATGCTGTTGCGCGGTGGTTTGACGTGGCGACCCAAGTCGGCGGATGTATTGTTCACCTTAGGTGGTGCCAACATCACGTCCGGCGAGTTCGGTGACAGCTCCGGTACCAGTAATGAAAATCGGATCTATCAGGAAATACTGCTGCCGCAGAAGATTGGCAGCCGCGTGTATCTGCGGCACCGCTTTCGCTACGAGCAGCGGTGGGTGGATGACCAGGATTTTCGTACGCGTTTTCGTTACGGCTTGTTTATGGATATTCCTCTGAATCAGGCTCAGATGAGTCAGGGCGCCTGGTATCTGGCTTTCTATAACGAGTTGTTTATCAATGGCGAGCGTGATATCGGCGACGGCAGAACGGTTGAGTTGTTTGATCGCAACCGGTTCTACGGTGCAGTGGGCTACAGCATTACCGATACGTCCCGCGTGCAGGGTGGCTATATGCAGCAGTACACCGATGACATCAACAAGGGCCAGATTCAAATCAGCCTGCATCAGAACTTCTAGATCCGGCCGATGCCGCGTTGTTGCCCGGCAGACTGATGCTGCGTGATTTTATGCACGCAAAAAAAAGCCCGCTGTATGCGGGCTTTTTTGTTTTCATCCGGTCAGCAGTTAGAACGATACGTCCCACTGCAGGCGGATTCGGTCGTCGTACTGACCTGACTCGACCAGTCCGTTGTCTAGAGTCAGGTAGGAATAATCCAGCGTGAGCTTGTTGCGGTGACCGTTGAAGAAGTAGTTAGCGGCCAAGATGGCTTCTCTTCTTTTGTTATTGATCTCGGTGCTCGCGACCCTGTCCGCCGGAGCTTCCACGGAGCCGTCACGCAAGCCCGCATTTGGCTCTCTCAAGGACGCGTATCTGGCTGCTAGCTCCAGTTTCGCAGGGAAGGCTTCCCACAGGTTGTGGAAGAAGTAGCCAGTCTGGAAGTAGTAGCCTTTCAGCTTGAACTTCTGCTTGTTGACCTGATCGTTGATGTACTTCTCATGGTATTCCTGCTGGATCGACAG
>CAYLLI010000198.1:0-4040 GCA_964384295.1 uncultured Chromatiaceae bacterium | reverse complement strand
TCGACGCCATTTGCAGCCAAAAGATCCGGCGTGTCCTCGGATTCATTTTTCGCCGGCGACAACCAACCCGTGATGTTCTGTTTGGTGAGATCACGAAGGCTGCCTAACGATTTTTTAACCAGTTGGCTCTCTGCCTCTTTACCGAGGCCGCTCCAATGAATCGCATCCATGTGATAGCCGTGACAAAGAATCTCGTCGCCGCGTTCCAGGATGGTGTTCAGCAGATACGGGTTCGTCTCCGCTAGCCGTGTGTTCATGGCGAAGGTGGGTTTCACACCAAAGCGATCAAACGCTTTTAAGAATCTGAAGATGCCGATCCGGTTGCCGTACTGGCGCAGTGAAAAGTGGCGCAGATCCGGGTAGGGCATCGTCATGCCGCCGGGCACTTTAAACGGCTCACCTTTCTGGTTCAGCGGGAAGAACTGCAGCGGCACGTTTACCCAGAGCGCCAGTTTTTTGCCATCAGGCCATGCCACCGGCTTTCGGTCGCTGAGCATCGACCAGTCATAGCGATCATGGTCCATACCGTAGGAGCGATGCGGGTAATCAAAGTAAGATTTGTCCAGAGCCATTACGCCGCTCCTTTCTTGGCAGCAATGTCGGTCACAGCTGCATCGTAGTAGTTGTCGATAAAGTATTCGGCGATTTCCCGTCCTGTAGTCACCCAGACGTCGTCATGGCCGGTGATGTACTCCAGTGCTTCTTCAAACGCTTTCATCCGGTGCGGGTAGCTCACCTGATAGTTGTGCGTCGGGATGCACATGATCGTGCCGGACTCGGCGCCTTCCTCGTACAGCCGGTCGAAGTTCTCTTTGATCTGCTGCCCGTAGCGCTGCGGCTCAATTTTGTTCACCACATAAGCGATTGTGTCGTTCATCTCGAGTGAGTAGGGGATTGAGACAAACTTCTTGCCTGAGCGCGTATGGATAGGTGTTGGCTGATCGTCATGGAACAAGTCGCAGGTATAGATGCCACCCTCATCACCAAACAATTCGGTGCCAACCTCGGCAAACAGGTCGATGGTGTGATCTGAATGTGACAGAGCCGGTGCCAGATAGCCCGCGCAATTTTGTCCGGTGTGCTTGTAGATGGTTTCCATCGAATCGCGAATCATGTCGCGTTCCTGCTCTTCACTCATGCCGTAGGTGTAGCGCGTGTTGTAGATGCCGTGGCTGAAGAACTCCCAGTTGCGTTCTTTGCACAGCTCGATGATCTCAGGGTGGTGATCGCACAGTGCAGTCGACAGCGAGATCGAGCCGCGGATGCCGTACTTGTCCAGCAGTTCCATCTGACGAACATGCCCGACACGGTTGCCCCAGTCGCGAACCGTATAACCCGGCAGCGACGGGTAGGGTGTCGGCCATGGTGCGCGTTGCGGGTTGGCCGGCGGATTGAGTTCATAAAACTCAATGTTCGGTGCTACCCAAAAAGCTACCTTTGCACCATTGGGCCATTCGATTTTCGGCCGGTTTTCATACGGCCAGTAGTCAAAATATCCGGGATCTTCTTTCACCGCGGTCACTCTCTATAGGTTGTGATAATGGGACAGGCTGATTTAGCCAGGCGGGTTTACGCGCCTTGCGAATCGAGCCATTCGGTCACTTCGCTCAGGTCCAGCACATCGCAGTACTTCAGGGACAGGTCGGTCAGGTTGGCGTAGTGATAGCTTTCGTGTTTGTCGGCCACGCATTCCACAGGAACGATAGTGCGATAGCCGCGTGACAATGAGTCCACGCCGGTCGCCCGGATGCACCCTGAGGTTGAGCCGCCGGTCAGAATAACGGTATCGACCTGATGCCACACCAGCAGCGACTGCAGTTGCGTTTCAAAAAATGCGGAAGGCATTTTCTTCAGATAAATGACGTCTTTAACGGGGTCGATGTCCAGGCGGTCATCAAACTCGGAACGCTCGGAGTCAAACTTGATGTTCTGCAAACTGTCGGGCGTGTCGGTGCGAGTGCCCCAGACGCCGGCATCTTCGGCAGACTCCATGTACGCCACGTGAGTCCAGACAACGGGCCAGCCCAGCGAGCGAAACTTTTTCGCCAGGGTATTGATGTGCTCCATTTGGTTTGGGTCTGTTTCGTAAGCCGTCTTGAACAGGTCTGTGCGGGTGTAGGCTTTTTGCGGGTCAATATTGACCAGTACGGCTTTTTTACCGAAGCCAAAGCGTTTGCGTGCAGGGTTTGCCTGCACTTCAAAGAAAATCTCTTTTGCTGTTTTTGTCGTGGTTTCCATGGCTGGTTACGCGTCCCGTTCATCAAGGGGTGGAAAGAATAGCGGGCTATTATGCCTTGCGGCAGCCCTAAACCGAAAGGGGTCGGACCCTGTGGTCCGACCCCTTTCGGTGGTCTTCAGTGATTGGCGCTAAACGCCCCCTGTATTGCCTCAGACCAACGGCATCGGATCGAGGATCCAGCCTTTTTCCGTCCGGCGTGCCGGAGAGGGAATCGCAAAAGCGACGTCGCCTTTCTGAGCTTCATAGGCTTTGCGGTCGATTTTCCAGCCTTTCTTCTCCCATTCCTCCAGAAACTCCCGATAGCGGAAAATGGGTTTGTCGGCCGGCACGAGCATTTCTTTCGTAGTGCTTGATGGCGTTCGAACCGGGTCCAGTGCTTCAACAATTTTGATATCTTCGTCGGCGATGTTGAGGTTGATGTCGATGAGGCGACGGTCGTTCTCGTCTTCCAGCATCCAGTTGCGCATGTTGACGAAGAAGATGCGGGTGCGGTCCCCGTCGATCGGGGCTTCAAAAAAGAACTGATGGAAGCGGCGCGTTTCGCTGAACCAGATTCGGGTGATGAGTGTATTCGGCCCATGGTGCTCCGAGCCGGCTACGGTTGTACCCTGACCGGCACCCAGCGCCTTCTTGTCTTCATGCGCACCTTTTTCACCGAATGGCTGCATGAAGCGACTGCTCCACGGTGATGTGTCTTCCACTTCAATCGGATGATCCTGGATGCTCTGGGCAATCGACGGCCCACCCTGAAGCGGATGCACGAACTCGTTGTGGGCCGGGTCCAGACCATTTTCTACCGAGCGTTCGTAGTAAGCATCCAATTCGAAAACGACGATGTCGTTGGTCCGCCACGGGTCCTTTTCGTATTCTTCAATCTCGTAAACCGGCGGACGTTCTTCTTCAGGCAGATCACCTAAGAACGCGAATACAATGCCGTACTTTTCCTGAGTCGGGTAGCTGTCGACTTTGGCGCGTGCCGGCGGCTTTTCTTTAACGGTGGGAATGTGCGTGCACTTGCCTGTGCCATCAAATAGCCAGCCGTGATACGGGCATTCGACCTGGCTTTTCTTAATCTTTCCGTCGCCGAGCGAGCCGCCACGATGGATGCAGGTATCTGAAAGGACGACTGCTTTGCCGTCGCTGTCGCGGAACGCGACCAGATTCATCATCAGGACTTTTGTTTTGAACGGTTCGTAGGTAGTGACTTCTTTGCTTTGTGCAATCGGGTACCAGAAATTGATGTACATGCTGTGACGCTCCTCGGTTGATTTGTGCGCCTTAACCTGCGACGCCCTTCGAGCACATACTCAAAAAACAGGGAAACTGCCTCAATAGGTAAAACCCCTCATACCGTTGCTATGCTTAGGTTTCATGTGCATAAAAGAAAACCCCTGACCGCTAAGCGGTCAGGGGTTTGGGTGTTGACCAGATGCATCATGCACCCGTTGCGATCATTTTCCCTGGAGAGGAATGGATTCCAGTACCCAGCCTTTCTCGGTGCGTCGCGCGGGTGAAGGAATGGCAAAGGCCACTTTGCCTTGCTGCTGCTCGAGCGATTCGCGATCGATTTTCCAGCCTTTGTTTTCCCACTCTTCCAGATATTCGCGATAGCGAACAATCGGCTTGTCGGCCTCTGTGAGCAGCTCGCGGGCTGTGCTGTCCGGTGTCTGAATCGGATCAAGCGCTTCGATCACAGTGATGTCTTCATGAGCGATCTGCATGTTTACATCGATCAGCGTTTCATCCTTGTCCTCATCCAGCATCCAGTCACGCATGTTGACGAAGAAGATGCGGGTTGAGC
>CAYLLI010000197.1:0-4060 GCA_964384295.1 uncultured Chromatiaceae bacterium | reverse complement strand
ATAAACGGCAGGTTTTTCTGGTCGGTCATCAGGACCAGTGCAATCAACAGCACCACCCAGATCACCAGAAACGACAAAATGAATTTCTTGTAACGCGCCCAAATGCCCTTTTTCGGTGCATCAGTCATCAGTTGCTATCTCCCTGCTCCGCTGCGTTGTCCGCAGCCTCCATCATTGGATCGGTTGCATCCTCTGGGGATGCATCGTTCTCAATAATACCCTGAGCAATGAAGTCGTAGGAATAATCGGCAATCATTTGGTGCGCCAGCGGGCTCGGGTGCGCATCGTCGAGTGCGACCCACAGCGTGACCGGATCACCGGTGTAGGTGCTGAAGTCGTCGCGCAGATCCAGTGTGTCGATACCTTCGCTGACGAGGAAGTTGTAGACCTTGTCGTACACGTCCGCAAACGGGTAGTTCTGCACCTCGTGCAGTTCAGGAATCATCACCACCTGAAACTCGACACCCTGCTCTTTCAGCACGTCACGCAGCTCGACAAACGCCTCCTGTGACGCAATCCAGCCGGGCTGGTCGTCGGCGTACAGCGCACTGTAGAAGCCTTCAAAGGTCTGACCCTGATCGGCCCGTGAGAACAAGCCCCGCAGCCGCGACCAGAAGAACGTAATGGCGCGGCTGTTCGCCAGCCACTGGTAGTCGGACTGTACCGGTGTAACCTCGGCGTCGTTGATGAAGTAGAACATCACGACTTTGTCGGGGCTGTAGAGCTGGCCTTTCTCGAAATACAGATTCGCCTGCTGCACAGTGTTGTAGTTGCCGTGGCCGGTGTTGATCATCTCCACCGGGCGCTCTTCATTGAAGCGCTCTTCAAGCAGATGCTCAAAGCTTTCCCACTGCTCGACACCCCAGCCGACGGTGAGCGAGTCGCCCAGCACGACGATGCGATAGGCATCGTTGCGCTCGTAGTCGTAATCCTGATCGCGCCAGCCGTGCGAGTTGGTTTTGAAGTCGGTGCCCATCAAATACGCTTCGGCGTTGGGCTTGTGATAGTGGCCGATGTTCGGGTTATCCGCCGGAATCTTCACTTCGTTGGCGTAACGGGCCATTTCGACGTCGTAGTAAATCGCAATGCGGGTGTAGATTTGCAGCGTGACTTCGAGCAGCACCAGAAAGATGACCAGCGAAATCATGAACGCGCCCAGGCCGCGCAACAGTTCTTTTAGGAAGTTCAATTGGGTTGTAACTCCAGACGGGTTTCAAAGTGAGCCAGCAGTGCCTCGGCAATAACTTTGTGGCCTTCCGCATTCGGATGCGTGTCCACTTTGCTGACCTTATAATTTATTTTGATTTTCGCCAACGCTTTGGCGCCATCCACCAGCGGTATTCCGAACCGGTCGAGCGTGCTGTTGATCAGCGTTTCGGTGCGCTCAAACCACGGCTGATGCGCCAGAAACAAAAACACCAGCTTCGAATCATTGGCCTCGGTGAGCTGATGGGATTTGTACAGGGCCGCCGAGATCTGCTGCAGCCGGCGCGTGTTGAAGTCTTTCATCGTCAGGCCGCTCAGCACCGGCGGTGCGAGTGACTGATTGACCGGCGGCTTGCCGATGCCCAGCTGCAGCAACACGTAGCTGCGAAACAGCGGTTCGTCGAGCGCCGGCGGCTGAAACGCCTGCTCGTGGTCGAGCCACTGAATCATCGACGTAAACGGCGTCATCGCAAAAATCACCACATCCGGCTGGAACTGAAACACCCGATGCTCGAGTGTGGCCGTGATCTCACCCACCCCGTACTGCTCCACACCGAAGTTAATCACTTCGTAGTTGGTGCCGGTGCTGCGGGCATTCAACGCGTTTTCAAGCTGCGCCTGATAGGAGTCTTCCTGCGGGATCGACGCCGGCATCGTCCAGGAACTGCCGACGATCGCGATGCGGTAGGTATTCCCGGGCTTCTCGAGCGAATACTCTTTGTCGGGCAGGCCGTACGAGTTGGTTTTCAGCGGCACGCCGCGCAGCATGACGTCGAGATTGGGCTTTAGTTCGTAATAGACCGACGGGTATTCGGACGGCTTGATGTATTTCGAGGCCATCAGCGTCGTGAAGCTGCTGGCAGACGCAGGACTGAGCGCTTTCGGGCCGACGACAACCAGCCGGTAGCTGACCTCCAGCATGACAAACAATCCCAGCACCATGACGGCGCCGATTACGAGCTTTCGAATCATTTGCGATGCTATCCGTGAGGTATTGAGCCGGTGCAATGACAACTGAATGCCACCCGTACTCCGCTATCCCTGCCAATCTCTCTCTAAAACCGCGCTCGTATCTCAACCAAAATCTGCGCGAACCCACACTTTCGTTTTCCCGGTTTTTATTCCGGGTTCATCGAGACTCTTCTTGAGCCACAGCGCTTGAGCCATAGGGGCTTTCAAGCACCAAAGATGATGCGGCAGTGTACGTGATGGTCCTGCACCACTCAAGGAAACCGGTCACACTCGCGCCGCCGGGAAACCGCAATAATCTAGCAATTTAAACCAATAAAAATCATACGCTTACAGAATTAAGCTCAGAAATCAGGACGGACGACTCAGGGCTTATACCGCAGCGCTGCGGCGATCTGTCGGGCGGTAGCTGCCGGCACCTGACCCACAGCGGTGACCATGTAGCCACTGCTCATCGTGGTGAATGCGTGGGTGGACCCCATCGCTTCAGAACCTTCGGACTGCCCGGGCGCTGCCGTATCCACAAACACCGACACCGACGCCAGACCGTCGGTGTACACGAGATGAAGCCTGGGCTCTTCCTCACCGGACATCGTTTCATAGCGAATGGTGTTCAGCGTGAACCCGGGCGGCAGCATGTCGGCCACCCACGGAATGTCGTCTTCTGCCGCTTCCATGACCTTGCCGTCGTCAGGCATCAGCTGTTCGTAATCGGATGTGTCGTAGGCCGACATCACCAGATCTTTGGGAACTTCGTTCGGCAGCGCGATATCGGCGAACAGCACCTCTTCGAGCAGCTTCTTGCCGTCGGCCGAGCGCAGCTGGGATTTGAGCGGCATGCCGGTGCGGGTGTCGATCCAGATGCGATAGCCGTAGCGGTAGTCATCGGCAGCTGCAATTTGGAGCACTTTGGTGTCGCGCCCGGCGACTCTGTCGTCCGCAATCACCTCGAAACGGTAATGCCCTTCCATCACTTCGGAGTACGCCGGCAGGTTGGCCTGCAGCGGGCTTTTCGGGCCGTCGGCACGCTTTTCGATGACCAACGCGCGCTGCGCCGGGAAGATGCACACGGTCTCGGTGCGGTTGCGAATAACTTCAAAGCCCTCGCCGTCCATGCCGACCAGCCGTTCAATGGCATCGTCATCAACGGCGCGATGATAAATCCGGAAGGTTTCGGTAACCGAGCCCGCCTCGGCATCGGCATCGAGCCGGGTGCGAACCAGCGTGCCCTGGTAGTTGGTGGTATCCACCGCAATGTGCATGCGGTTGATCCATTTGCGCGGGTCGTTGCCCATGCCCTGCACCAGTGACGGCAGCACCACGGCCACCAATACCGCCGCCGCCCCAATCGCTTTAAGAAGCGCTTTGAGACGGGCCTGGTGCTGGTTGAAAGCTGTAAGGATGGCTGCTGTCATGGTTGTGCGTGGTCGATTTTCAATCACTTAAAACAATTATTTCAATAAGTTAAAAGCTTTTTCTAAATTTTTAATTACAAAGGTTCTGCTCTACTGAACAGAACCCCTGTGGCCGGGTATTCAGCAATCCCTGCTGCGCCACCCGCTACGCTGTTGTTGTTTGTTGTCTTTCCGTTAACTCGCGTCTTTCCATCAACCCGCGGGTTACCTGATTCAGTAATCCTTATCAGTAATCGAGGCGTGCCTGCTGCACCGTGAAGCCCGGCTCTGCCACGCGCCACGACACCGTGCGGGCATGTTCGCCGTGCGACGCCAGATAGCTGGCCATGCGGTCCGGACTTACAACGTGACGATGCACGCGCTGCACATCTGCCTGGCGAACCGAAGCCTGGCGAACTGATGCCTGACGAATTCTCGGGCGGGTCACCTGAACCGGAGCCTGAACCGGCCCCTGAACTTCTGCAACGGAC